>CAZCFM010000005.1:0-8566 GCA_964497855.1 uncultured Verrucomicrobiota bacterium
TGAACCGCTTCGCGGCCCATCTCGCGCACGACTCCCTCGCCGGCACCCGCAAATACGACTGGCCACAAACCTTCTCCCCGCACTCTCCCTGGTGGGAGTCCCTGCACCAACACAATCACTGGCTCCACCGCGTCAATTCCCGCCTCTCCGAAGGCCGCGAAACGCGTTCCCTGCTGGTTCTCCATCCCACCACCACCGGCTGGATGCACTACGTCCCCGCCGCGTATCAACCGCCCGGCGCCCCGCCGCATGAGCGCCTCCACGCGCTGCGGAACACGCACAGCCGTTTCCTCAGCTCGCTCGTCGTCGCGGGGCTGTCCTTTGATCTCGCGGACGAAACGCTGCTCGCGGAGATGGGCTCAGTCGAAGCCACACCCGACGGGATGTATCTGCGCGTCGGCGAGGCCGTCTACAGCACCGTGCTCTTTCCCCCCGACATGGAAAACCTGCTCGACAGCACCCACAGTCTCCTGCAGGACTTCGCGCAGAACGGCGGACGTTTGCTTGCCGCCGGTCCCCTGCCCTCCCATGTCAACGGACGTCCGCAACACGTTTCCCTGCCCGCGCAGTTCCCCGGAGAGGCCCTGCTCGCGACCTTGCAGTCGCTGCATCCGCCCCGCATCCGTTCCGCAACGGGTTTGCAACTCCCCGATTCCCTTCTCACCCGCTGGGTCGATCTGGACGACAGCGGAGCCTGGCTGTTTGTGTGCAATCCGGATCGGGAACCTCTTCGCGCAGACCTTCAGCTCGAAGCCCGCACTCTGGCCGAAGTGGACGGCTTTACAGAACAGTTCCATCCGGTTCCGCTCCTGGAACAAGACGGCCTTGCCACGTTCCCGCTGCACCTGGAGGCCGGAGAGGCCAAACTCTTCCGGGTCAATCCCCCCGCAACGCAAACGATCATCCCCCGTCCGCAGGCGGAAACGTGGATGCCGTTGCGGCTGGAGACCTGTCAACGCGAGGAACCCAACGTTCTCGCCCTGCTCTCCTGCGATCTGGATCTGCCCGGACAACAGCTGCGGGATGTGCCCGTCCTGCAAGCCGACACCGCGCTCTGGAAGCACTTCGGTTTTCCGCAAAACCCCTGGCGCGTCAGCATCCAATACAAACGCCGTTTTCTGGAAACGCCCCTTCCAACGCAGCGCCCCTACACCCTCACCTACCGCTTTCAGGTCGATCCCGCGTTTCTCGACGTTCCCGCGTCGAAGCATCTCTACCTGGCCGTGGAACAGGCGGACCTGTACCGAGTCACCTGCAACGGACAGGAGCTGGACGGCTGCGCCGCGCGACCCGGTTTTGACCCCGCCATGACCGAGCTGCCTCTGGCGGAGAGCCTGCAGCCGGGCTGGAACGACCTCTGTCTGGAGGCAGCGTGCTTGAACATCCGCGCGGAAATTGCCCCCGTGCTGCTGCGCGGCGAGTTTCTTCTGCGTCCCACGGAACACGGCTTTGCGCTGGCCCCCGTGACCGCCCCTCTGCGCGGGGAGGATCTTCGCGCCGAAGGCTGTCCCTTCTATGCGGGACGGCTTCGTTACCGCTATCGCATCGCATCCCCGCTACAGGGAAAGTTTCTCCTCGAACGTCCCCGGGAGTGCCAGGCCTCCGCCGTGGCCGTCGAGCTTCCGGACGGGCAACGTCACTGGTTTCCGCCCGGCGTCCAAACGCTGGTCTGCGAAAGCCCCACGCCGCTCGCCCATCTGGACCTTCTCCTCTGCGGACATTTGGGCAATCTGCTCGGGCCCCATCTCGCCGACGGGCTTCCCGGCGGGTGGACCTGGGAATACGCGCCCAGCCCCTCCCCATCCGCCTCCGCCTATCGGTTCCATGCGACCGGCACAACCTTTCCTCCTCTTATCGGGGCACTGGGACTCTGTGCGGATACCGTTTCGAGCTGAAATAGGCTTGCAGGAGCGCGTTTGCTCGTTTACCCATCCATCCGCAACTTCTTCAAGATTGGAAAACCCTTTCGCATGAACATTCACGAGTACCAAGCCAAATCCCTTTTCCGCGAGGCCGGAATTCCCGTGCCGGAAGGCCGCCTGGCCCTTTCCGTTGAGGAAGCCGTCGCCGCCTACCAAGCCCTCGGCGGCGGTGTCGTCGCCGTCAAAGCTCAAGTCCACATCGGCGGACGCGGCAAGGCCGGCGGGGTCAAACTCGCCCGCAACGCCGACGAGGTCCGCCTGCACGCCGGCAACATCCTCGGACTCGATATTAAAGGCCACGTGGTCGGCCGTCTCTGGATCGAAAAGGGCAGCGACATCCGCCGCGAAGCGTATCTCAGCGTCATTCTCGACCGCGCCGACAAATCCATCGGCTTCATCGCCAGCGCCGACGGCGGCATGGACATCGAAGAGGTCGCCGCCAAAACCCCCGAACGCATTCTCCGCGCCGGCTCCAAGGACTACGTGTTTCCCGAAGCCGACGCCCGCCGCATCGCCGAACAGCTCTTCGACGGCCAAGGCAGCGAGGCCGCCCTCGACATCCTCCGCAAACTCTTCCAGCTCTTCATCGACAAAGACCTGCAACTCGCGGAAATCAATCCGCTCGTTCTCACCGGCGACGGCTCCGTCATCGCCCTCGACGGCAAAATCACCGTCGACGACAACGCCCTCATGCGCCAGCCCGCCCTCGAAGCCCTCCGCGACATGGCCGAGGAAAATCCCGCCGAAATCGAAGCCCGCGACAAGGGCCTCGCCTTCATCCAGCTCGACGGCGACATCGGCTGCATGGTCAACGGCGCCGGCCTCGCCATGGCCACCCTCGACATGATCAAAATCTACGGCGGCGAGCCCGCCAACTTCCTCGACGTCGGCGGCTCCTCCAATCCCGAAAAAGTCGTGCACGCCTTCCGCCTCATTCTCGCCGAAGGCAAAGTCAAAGCCGTTCTCATCAATATTTTCGGCGGCATCACCCGCTGCGACGACATCGCGCGCGGCATCCTCAAAGCCTTTGCCACCATGGACATTTCCGTGCCCGTCGTGGTGCGCCTGACCGGCACCAACGCCGAGGAAGGCAAGGCCCTGTTGCAGGGATCCAGCCTCATTCCGGCCATGGATTTCGCCGAGGCTGTCCAAAAAACCATCGCGCTTGGAAAAGGAGCAGCGGCATGAGTATTCTCATCGACACGTCCACCAAAGTCATCGTCCAGGGCATCACCGGACGCGACGGATCTTTCCACACCGCCCAGATGCTCGCCTACGGCACGAAAATCGTCGGCGGCGTCACCCCGGGCAAAGGCGGCCTCACGGCCAACGGCGTGCCCGTGTTCAACACCGTGCAGGAGGCGGTGGAAACCACTGGCGCCAATGCCAGCGTCATTTACGTGCCCGCGAAGTTCGCCAAGGACGCGGTGCAGGAGGCAATCGACGCGTCGATTCCGCTCATCATCTGCATCACCGAAGGCGTGCCCGTCAACGACATGGTCGGCCTGTATCATCAGGTCAAAGCCAAAGGACTGACCCTGATCGGCCCCAACTGTCCCGGACTGATCAGCCCCGGCCAGAGCAAAATCGGCATCATGCCCGGCAGCATCTGCACGCCCGGCAAGGTCGGCGTCATCAGCCGCTCCGGCACGCTCACCTACGAGATTGTGTACGCGCTGACGAACCTCGGCATCGGCCAGTCCACCTGCGTGGGCATTGGCGGCGACCCGATTGTTGGCTCCAGTTTCCGCGACATTCTCGCGCACTTTGAAAAAGACCCGCAAACCGAGGCCGTGGTGCTCATCGGCGAAATTGGCGGGGACGAGGAAGAAAAGACGGCGGCCTTCATCAAGAAGAACATCAGCAAGAGCTGTTTTGCCTACATTGTGGGGGCCAGCGCGCCGGAAGGCAAACGCATGGGACACGCGGGAGCGATTGTCTCGGGCAACGCCGGCACGGCCGCCTCCAAGCAGAAAGCCTTCGCGGAAGCGGGCGTCCCTGTCGCCAAAACCCTCGGCGAGATGGCCTCCATGATCGCGGCGAAATTTGCCAAAGCCTGAAAATAACGCTGGAGTTCTTCCGCAAAGCCCTTTAGGCTTATCCCTTCAATCCCGTAGAGGAGTCCTTGACCATGGCAGACGAAAACATTGAACTCGATTTAGGTGCGGCCAAACCAAAGCCGCAAGTCCCCGTATGGATGCTGGTGATCGCCATCATCTCCTTTGGCTGTTTCACCGCCACGCTGGTGTTGCAGATCCTTGAGCGCGGCTACATGCGCGGCCAGAGCAGCAGCGAAACCGACGCCTTTGCCTCGCAGGTTCTCATTCCCCCCGCCCCCTGATGCGGATTGCCCGCGGTTCACCCCGGGCTGGCGTATTTCCCCAGTGCGGCGGCGGCGGCCAACGCCAGGGCGCCCCAGCAACGGCGGCGGGAGATGCGTTCGCCAAGTGTCAGGCGGGCGAGGAATAGCGTGAAGGGAATCCCGAGCAAACGGAAGAGAGCGACGAGGTGGGGAGGCAGCGGCGTGGTCATGGCGGCGAGGACGAGGGCGTAGGAGCCCCAGATGCCGAGGGAGGCGAGGGCGGGCGCGCGCCAGGAACCGCTGCGGAGCGCTTCGCGGGGCAGCAGGGACAGCCACAGGGCATTCCCCGTGCTGAAGAGGGACACCAGACAGAGTGTGGTCAGGGGAACACCGAGACCGGCGCGCGCGAAGGCGGGGCTGAGAACCGTGTCGCAAAGCGTGTAGCCACTCACCGCGAGAATGCTGAGGGCCATGCTTCCCCAGGGATGGGCGTTGTGCGCGCGGCTGTCATGACGTTTCGAGACGCCCCACATGCCGAGCAGGGCGAGGAGTACGGACCCCAGCAGCGGCAGGGGGCGCAGCGTTCCGAAGGGCAGCAGAAGCGCTGCGAGCAGAACCACGGGCCCGGTGCGCAGCAGAGGATAGGACCAGGACAGGTCGCCCCGCCGGTAGAGCCGCGCCAGGCCAACGTAGTAGAGCGCCTGGCACAGGGTGGTGACGGCAATCAGAAGAAGCTCGCGGGGGTGGAGGCCGGCAAGGATGCGCGGCAGCCAGAACCAGCCCGGCAGGGTCAGCAGGGCCATGCTCACTTCCGCGCGCAGGTAGAAGTCGCGGGAGGGGGAAATCTTCCGGGCAAAACTGTTCCAGGCCGCATGGAGGAAGGCGGAGGCGATGAGCAGGAGGGTGGAGATCACATCCAGAACCGCTCGGCTTCGACGGCGGCGAGCAGGCGGCGGATGTCATTGGGAACCACTTCGCCGATGGTGCCGATGCGGAAACAGTCGGCGTTGGAGACTTTTCCGGGATAGATGACGAAGCCGCGGGCTTTGAGGCGGTCGTAGAACTGCCTGAAAGTGTAGGCGGGGCTTTCCGGATTGTGGAAGGAGGTGATGATGGGCGAGTGCAGGGCGCGGGGCAGCAGGCAGCGGAATCCGAGGGCCTCCATGCCGTCGACGAGGATCCGCTGGTTTTCGGAGTAACGGGCGTGACGGGCGGGAACGCCGCCCTCGGCGTCGAATTCGTTGAGGGCCTGCTGGAAGGCGCGGACCACGTGGGTGGGCGAGGTGAAGCGCCACTTGCCTTTTTGTTTCTCCATGGTCTGCCACTGGTCGTGGAGATCGAGCGAATGCGAGCGGCTGTTGCCGGCGCAGGTCTCGAGCAGGCTGCGGCGGGCAAGCACAAAACCGAAGCCGGGCACGCCTTGGATGCATTTGTTGGCGGAGGAGACGAGCACGTCGATGCCCAGCGCCGCCATGTCGATGGGCACGCCCCCGAAACTGCTCATGGCGTCGACGAGGAGAACGCGTCCGGCGATTTTGACGGCGGCGGCGATTTCCGGAAGCGGGTTCATCATGCCGGTCGTCGTTTCATTGTGGACGACGGCGACGTGAGTGAGTGTGGGGTCGGCGGCGAGAGCGGCGGCGAGGCGGGCGGGGTCGACGGGGTCGGTCTCGCCGAAGCGGAGGGCGGTGTTGGAGAGACCCATCACCGTGGCGGTGGTGATCATGCGTTCGCCGTAGGCCCCGTTGGCGCAGATGAGCAGACGGGCGTTGCCGCGGGGAACGAAGGTGCCAAGCGCGGCCTCGACGGAGAAGGATCCGCTGCCCTGCATCAGGACGCAGGTGTAGGCGGCGGGTTCGGAGCCGGAGAGCGCGGTGAGGCGTGCGCGTATGTCTTGGACGACGCCGAGGTTGTAGTCATCGTCCCAGGTGCACCAGTCGCGGAGCATGGTTTCCTTGACGCTGGCGGAGGTGGAAAGCGGGCCGGGGGTGAGGAGGAGGTAGGGGTTCATGGAATTGCGGATTTTGGATTTTGGATTGCGGAGTAGCTCGGCGGACCCCGCCGAGAAGATTCGTTCCGTTCCGCGGCGGACCCCGCCGCGTGAGTGGTTGCGGAGTAGCTCGGCGGACCCCGCCGAGAAGATTCGTTCCGTTCCGCGGCGGACCCCGCCGCGTGGTTGGATCCCTGAAGAATGTCGATGGCCTGGGCGAGCTGAGCTCGGGGAATGGTGAGGGGCGGGGCGAGGGAAAGGAGATTCCCGCCGCTGATTTTGAAACTGAGGCCGTTTTGCAGACTGTGGTGGAGAATGCGGTCGGCGGTCGCGTCGTCGGCCACTTCCACGGCGACTTGCAGGCCCTGTGCAAAGACGTTGCCGAGGGGTTGCAGGGCTTCGGCAAAGAAGGCGCTGTCGTCGCGGACTTTTTGCAGGAGGTTTTCGGATTCGATGAGATCGATCAACGCGAGTCCGGCGGCGGCGCCGACGGGGGATTTCTCGTGGGTGAAGTGTCCGAGAGCGGTGTCCGCGCCGACGTCGAGGGCGGGGCGCGCGAGCAGGGCGGCCATGGGATAGACGCCTCCGCCGAGTCCTTTGCCGAGGACAAGCATGTCGGGTTCGACGCCTTCGGGCTCGCAGGCAAACCAGTGTCCGGCGCGACCGAGGCAGACGGGGATTTCGTCGAAGATGAGCAGCACGCCGCGGCGGTCGCAGATGTCGCGGACACGTTTCCAGTAGCCGGCGGGAGGGCGGAGGGCGAAGCCGTAGCGGAAGGGTTCGGCGATGAGGGCGCCGATGGTGGGTTCGCGCCGGAGAAGGAAATCGATGGCGTCGGGATCGCGCTGGGCTTCGAGGGCGGCGGAGCCGCGGTGGGAGGGCGGAACGATGGGCGGGGGCAGGTGGTGGAAGCCGGGGAGCAGGGGCTCCATGGGATCGCGGAAGAGGTGTTCGCCGCCGGCGGAGATGGCGTCGAGCGTGGCGCCGTGGAAGGAGTCCCAGAAGGCGAGCACGCCGGGTTTGCGGGTGGCGAGGCGGGCGAGTTTGAGGGCCATGGAGACGGCTTCGGCGCCGCCGGGGGCGAAGAGGACTTTGCCGAGGGAGGGAGGGGCGCGGCGCAGCAGTTCGCGGGCGAGGTCAATGGCGGGGCGGTTGGTGAAGCGGCGGGGGCAGAAGGGGAGGCGTTCGAGTTGTTCGCGGACGGCGGCGAGGATGCGGGGGTGGGCGTGTCCGGCCTGGTGGACATTGTTGCCGTGGAAGTCGAGCCATTCCGCGCCGGAGACCGAGCGGATGAGCGCGCCGGAGGCGGAGTCGAGCACATCGAGACAGGGCGTGGAGAGCGACTGGTGCAGGAAGAGACGGTCGTCCTCGTCCAGGAGGAGGCGGGAGCTTTCGGGAAGAGCGGCGCGCCATTCGTTGCGCCAGGAGGCCTGGTTGATGTCGCCCTCCGTGCGGTCGATGTGTTGCATGTTCGGAGAATATCGGAAATCCATGCGCGGAAAATGAGCGCGGGATTAGGGTTGTGTGAGGGGGCGGGCTTTCCGGTTGACATGGACGGCGGATTTGTTTTGTATTATGGAAATGTTGGAGGAAAAACCACGGAAACATCTGCGGATGCAGGGATGGGATTTTACCAGCCCAGGCGGTTATTTTATCACCATCTGCACGCGAAAAATGCACCCGGCATTCGGCACAATCGTGGATGGCCGCATGTTTCTGAACGATGCGGGAAAAATCGCGGATGCCTTTTGGCGGGAGATTCCGGAGCATTTTCCGCATGTCCTCGTGGACGAACACGTGGTGATGCCGGACCATGTGCACGGGCTCTTGATCATCACGGCATGCCGTGATGATATCGATGGGGGCAATGGCCCCACGGCACGCCGCCTCAATGGCCCCACGGCACGCCACCTCAATGGCCCCACGGCACGCCGTGGGGGTATGGAAGGTTTTGGGAAACCGGTTGCCGGATCTATTCCGACGGTGATCCGGTCGTACAAGGGCGCGGTGACTCATGCCGTAGGCCACACGCTTTGGCAGCCACGCTTTTATGAGGTGCGGGCGCGGGATGAACGCGCCCGGAACAACATCCGGGCATATATTCGGGATAATCCTGAAAATTATCATGCGCTGGCTTCGGCGGAACCGGTGTATGTGGGGGACAAAAGCCTTCTGGAACGCCCCAAGGTCGCATTTCTGGCCTCGCGCGAATGCCGCGAACCGCCCTTTTTGCCGGTGTTCAAACCGGGTGAGGTGATCCTTTCGCCGTTTCTCTCTCCCATGGAGCGGGTGGTCTTCCAACAGGGTCTGCGGGAAGGCCGACCGATGATTTGGGTACAGCCGGGCCATTTC
>CAZCFM010000005.1:8666-41793 GCA_964497855.1 uncultured Verrucomicrobiota bacterium
CATAGCATCACGGCATGCCATAGCATCACGGCATGCCATAGCATCACGGCATGCCATAGCATCACGGCATGCCGTGATGCTATTGACGCGGGTCGTCTGTTGGTGATTTCGCCATTTCCTGAACATGTGCAGGCCCCGAATGCGCGTCGGGCATCGTGGTGCAACCACTATGCAATCCGGCATGCCGATCGTATTATCATTGGGAACCTGAACCCCGATGGCATGCTGGCCTGTATCCTTTCCGAAGCCGATCCGGAAAAAGAAATCACGCACCTGTGAAAGTTATCGCCGCCGCCAGGCCTGGGTCTTGCGGGCGAAGAGGGCGCAGAGGGCTTCGGCGGCGAGGCGGATGAGGATGTTCACGCCGACAATCAACATGCACATCGCGGCGGCGGCGGCGGTGTCGCCCGCGTCGTCCATGTTCACCACGGCGACACTGGCGAGCGGCGTGCGGCTGGTGTAGAGGAAAATCACCGCCGAGACGGTGGCCATGGAGCTGACGAAATAATACGCGGCGATCTCGACGATGGCGGGAAAACAGACCGGCACCGTGACGCGGAAAAAGGTGCGGTAAAAGGGAACGGCCATGGACTCGGAGACGAGTTCGAATTCCTTGTCGAGCTGCTTGAGGGCGGTGGTCGCGGTGAGAAAACTGACGGTGTAGAAATGGATGATGTTGCTCAGCACGAGCAGGGCCATCGTTCCGTACATCCAGTTGAAGGGGTTCGAGAACTGGATGCCGGTGAAGGGAATGCCGAGCGTGGGACGGTTGAAAAAGAAGACGTAGGCGATGCCGATGACGAGGCCCGGCAGCGCGAGGGGAATGATGGACAGGAAATACGCGCCCTGGCGCAGCTTCTCCGCGCCTTTGGTTTTTTCAATGAGGTAGGCGCTCACAAAGGTGACGGCGGTGCCGATGGCGGCCGACCAGGCGCTCATGCGCAGGCTGGTGAAGAAGGCGCGGTAGCCGCCGCCGCCCACGCCTTCGAAGCGGTAGTGTTTGGCCGTCCAGAGGTCGGGATAGATTTCCGGGTGGGAGAAGGCGTAGGGCCACATGTTCACGAAGGAGGCGAGGCCGGCGGTGAAAAGCACGAGCAGAATAAGGCCGGCCACCAGCGAGCAGAGGACGGTGAAGACGGCGTCGCGCAGGAGCAGGGGTTTCGGGCTCAGGGGGACACTGCGGGCGGTGAGGGCGGCGTGGGAGCGCTTTTGCACGATGCGGTCGGCGATGAACGCGAGCAGCGTGGGGGCGAGCAGGATCATGCTCACGGTGGCGCCCATGCCGAAATTCTGTTGTCCGACGACCTGTTTGTAGATGTCCACCGCGAGCACGTTGAAACGCCCGCCGACGACTTTGGGCGCGCCGAAATCGGTGAAGGAGAGGGTGAAGCAGACGAAGACGGCGCTGAGGAGGCCGTATTTGACGCCGGGGAGGGTGACCATGAAGAAGGTGCGCAGGGGAGAGGATCCGAGGGAGTCGGCGGCTTCGTAGAGGCGGGCGTCGGCCTGGGAGAGGGCGACACTGAGAATCATCATGGCGGGGGGGAAGGTGAAGGCGACTTCGGCGATGACGATGCCGCGGAAGCCGTAGAGGCCGATGTCCCAGGCCAGCCACGGGAGTTTGCCGAAGAAGCCGGTGGTGACGAGGCCCTGGTTTCCGAAAAGGTACACGAGCGAAAGCCCGAAAAGCATGGTCGGGGCGAAGAGCGGCAGCATCGCGACGAGCCGGAAAAACGTTTTGCCCTTCATGCAGGTGCGGGTGAGGCCGTAGGCGAAGACAAAGGCGAGGGTGACGGAGATGAGCGTGGTGGTAAAGGCAACGGCGAGACTGTTCCAGGAGGAGGCGGCGAGACTGGAGTGTCCGGCGGCGGCGGCGAGTCGCTGGGCGCTTTGCACGATCTGGGCGAGCAGCAGGAGGAGAATGGCGAGTCCCCAGCGGCCCAGGTCGCCGAGGCCCTGTTTGCGGATGCGGAGCAGAAGCGTGATCCACAGCCAGCCGGAGGCGAGGAGCAGGGCGATGTGCAGAAGGGTTTGGCTCTGGGAAATGTTTTCCAGGCCGAAATAATCCATGAAATTGCCGATGCCGATGAAGCGGCGCACGACGCGGACGCGTTCGCCGAGAGGCAAGAGATGTCCGTCGATGCGCCAGCGGCCCTTGTCGTCGCGGTCCACGACCAGCGGCGCGATGTCCATGCGGACGCGGTCCTGGCTGCGGCGGAGGGCGCGGGAGAGGACGACGCGGATGAGGCGTCCGTCGGCGTGGGTGACGCTCAGGCCGTCGGCCGTGCCATCGGCGGAGATTTTGTTGTTCAGGTAGAGGCTGTGTTTCTCTCCGTCCTTCATCAGCAGGACGACATAGCCGCCGAGGGAGACCTGACCGCGGAAATCGTCGGCGGCTTTTTCGGACTCGGTGGGTTCCTCGATGCGGACGGGAAGTTCGAGGCGGGTGGCGCGCTCGGCGACTTCGGCGAGAGGCAGCAGGACGCCGACGAGCAGCCAGAGGCAGGCGAGGGCGATGAGGGCGCGCTGAATCCAGCCGTGGAGGCCCGCCTTTTGTCCGTTGCCGCTGCCAAAAAGCGGGCGCAGGGCCAATCCGTCGAGCGCGTCAGGCGGCATCCTCGGCCTCGCGGGAGGCGTCGCCGGAGAAAGCGAGCAGGTGGGCGGGCGGGAGCTGAACCTCCAGATCGGCGCCGACGGCGAGGCGGTGGGCGTCGGCCTGGCGCGGGGTGAGATCCATGTCGATGCAGTGTTCGGAGGGTTCGCCGCCGGGATGGAGGACGCGGAGGGTGGCGCGGAACACGGGGCCGCGGAATTCCACGTGAACGACGCGGACGGTCAGGCGGTTCGGCGCGTCGGGCGTGGCGGGATGCACGTGTTCGGGGCGGATGGCGAGGCAGAGGGTATCGGTGTTTTCGCGCAGGGCTTCTTTGCCGGCGGTTTCCAGTTTGTGCTGGAGGAAGGACACTTCCCGTGCGCCGACGCGGCGGCAGCCGGGGAGGAAATTCATGGCGCCGATGAATTCGGCGACGAAGGCGTTGGAGGGTTCGGCGTAGACGAGACGGGGATCGGCGAACTGCATGAGGCGTCCGCGGTTCATGACGAGAATGCGGTCGGCCATGGTCAGGGCCTCCTCCTGGTCGTGGGTGACCATGATGGTGGTGACGCCGAGTTTCTGCTGGATGTTGCGGATTTCGGCGCGGAGGCGGACACGCACGCGGGCGTCGAGTGCGGAGAGCGGTTCGTCGAGGAGGAGGAGGGAAGGTTTGGGGGCCAGGGCGCGGGCGAGGGCGACGCGCTGCTGCTGGCCGCCGGAGAGCTGGGCGGGAAATTTGAGGGCCTGATCGGAGAGGCCGACGAGGTCGAGCATTTCGCGGGCGCGTTCGCGGCGGGCGGCGGGAGACATGCCGCGCAAGCCATAGGCGACGTTGCGTTCGATGCTGAGATTGGGAAAAAGGGCGTAGGACTGAAAGACAATGCCGAGTCCGCGTTTGGCGACGGGCGCGCGGGAGAGGTCCTGACCTCCGATCCAAACCGAACCGCTGTCCTGGGGTTCCAGTCCGGCGATCACGCGCAGCAGCGTGGTTTTGCCGCAGCCGCTGGGGCCGAGGATGGAGACAAATTCTCCCGCCTCCACATCGAGGCTGACGCGGTCCAACGCGGTAAAGGCGCCGAAGGTTTTGGTGATGTGTTGGGCGGAGAGGAACATTGGATTGGGGAATGCAGATTGCGGAATGCGGAATGCGGAAAACAAATGATTGGAGAAAGCGTACGCGGTTTTTAAATCCGCAATCCGAAATCCCCAATCCGCATTTCCTCTTACTTCCTGGGCTGCGACTTGCTGTCGTAGCGGCGGGTCCATTCGGCGAGGATGCGCTCGCGGTTTTTGGCGGCCCACATGAGGTCGTTTTTGATGAGAACGGACATGGGGTCTTTGGGCCAGCCCTCGGGGGCGTCCACGGCCATGTCGGTGGCGATGATGGGATAGGATTTGGCGTAGAGTTTCATGGCCTCGTCGGAAATGGCCCAATCGAGAAACACCTTGGCGGCGGGGTTGACGCGGGGTTTTTTGATCAGGGCGTTGGCTTCGATGTCGTAGCCGGAACCTTCTTTGGGGAAGGCGACCTCGACGGGTTCGCCGGAGGCGCGCTGCTTGAAACCGCGGTAAGCGAAGGACACGCCGACGGCGTATTCGCCTTTGCCGGCCATCTTGGCGGGGGCGGAACCGGAGTGGGTGTACACGGCCATGTTTTCGTGCAGTTTGTCGAGGTAGGCCCATCCTTTTTCTTCGCCCATGAGCTGGAGAATGGCGGAGACGGTGAGGAAGCCGGTGCCGGAGGAGGCGGGGTTGGACATGACAAGCTGTCCCTTGTACTCGGGCTTGATCAGGTCAGCGTAGGACATGGGCATGGCCAGTCCCTTGTTTTTCATTTCGATGGTGTTGCCAACGATGCCGGTGACCCAGGCCTTGATGCCGACCCAGTGGGCGGTGTCGTTGACGCTGTCCTTCATGAAGGGGCGGACCTTTTCAATGCCTTTCGGGCTGTAGGGCGCCAACATGCCGAGGTCGTCGCAGACGAGCAGGCTGGTGGCGGCAGTGCCCCAGACCAGGTCGGCCTGCGGGTTTTCGCGTTCGGCGAGCAGGCGGGCGGTGATGATGCCGGTGGAGTCGCGGACGAGGTTGACCTTGATGTCGGGGTGGGCCTTTTGGAACGCGGGAAGATAGACGGCGATTTCATCGTCTTCGAGGGCGGTGTACACGGTGATGTCCGCAGCGGTGGCGGTCAGCGCAAGCACAGAGGCCAGCGCGGAAGTGAGGAGGTTTTTCAGGGAGTGTGTCATAGGGAGTCTCAGAGTTTGGCGTTGAGGGTTTGGATGAGGGATGGAAGTTCGGAAATGGAATCGAGAACGTGATGTGCACCCGCGGCGAAGTAACGTTCGCGCACCGCGTGTTTGCGGACGGCGAGCGCGGTGGAGGGCAGCGCGGCGACTTCCGCTTCGGTGAGGCCCAGCTCGTTGGAGCCGAGGATAACAGCGACGGCGGTGACAGAGGCGTTGCGGGCCTCGGCGATGTCGGACAGGGTGTCGCCGACCTTGAGCACGCGGGACAGGGGCCAGATGTTAAGAATTTCGCAGCAGCGGTAGATCATCCACGGTGCGGGGCGCCCGCTGGGGACGTCGTTGGGTGTGACCAGGCAGTCGGGGGCGTAACCCCGGTCGCGCGCGCCGCGCTCGACGATGTCCATCATGTCGCGGGTGTAGCCGGTGGTGGAGCCGATGCGCAGGCCCATGGCGCGGAGGTCGGAGACGCAGTCGATGACACCGGGAATGGGATCGCAGAAACGGGAAAGGGTGGAGAAGAGGGAGGGTTCGAAGTCGGCGTAGAGGGCGTCCACATCGTTGTCGTCGGGCAGGCGTCCGAAGCGTTCCTGCCAAAGGGACTGGATACGGGGGAGAGCGCAGAGGGCGCGGACGTGGTCGTGTTTGGGGAGCCCCATTGGACCGCGGGCCTCCGCGGGGCTGATGTCGATGCCGCGGGACTTGAAGATGTCGAGGAAGGCGTGGAGAGGGGCGAAGCAGCCATAGTCGACGGTGGTTCCGGCCCAGTCGAAGATGACGCAGGTGAAGGGGGTGAAGGTCATAGGGACTGGTTATCGCACAGGTCTGTGGGCCTTGTGTGTGGCGGGGATAAGATTTAGGTTAGGACAAAAAAACCCCGGTCGGATGACCGGGGTTCGGGGAGTTCACATTCAGGAGTGAATTAGAACAGGGTGCGCCAAGCGGTGTACAGCGTGGTGGTTTCGAGTTTGCCGGACTTGGTGTTGTCCAGTTCGGCCATTTCGACGCCAAACATCAGCTTGTTGCCATCGCCGTTGAGGTAGTAGTTCACGCCGAGATAGATCGCGGAGTGCTCGTCGCCCTTGTCAGCGACTTTGGTGGAGGTTTCGCCGGTGACTTTGTCGACCGCTTCGTAGGTGAGGAACTCACCGCGGCGGCTGTAGCGGCTGGAAGCGCGCAGGCCGTCGGACTTGTCGGACTCGGAAGCCTCGAAACGGGCGACGCCTTCGAGTTTCTTGCTCAGCATGTAGGAGGGCATGATGTAGAAACCCTCGGTTTCATCCCCTTCGTTTTCGCCCATCATGTATTCCGCGCGGAGGTTGGCATCGCCAGCCTTGAAGTGCAGGGAGAGCACGGTGACTTCTTCAAAAGAACCGCCAACGGCACCCTCTTCGTCATCAGAGGACATGTACGAAGCCATGACCATCAGATTGGATGTTTCGCTGACTTCCATATTCAAACCACCACGGGCGTTGAAGAGGTACTCGACTTCAGCATTGCTGGTGTTGCGGTTGTCTTCGGGGCCCTGGTCGTTGAAGACGCCGACACCGTAGAAGAACGGGGCGACTTCGCCTTCGAGGAGAAGACCGACCTGTTCACCGGGGGCGGCGACAGTGTTGTTGATGAGCGAGCGCTCGACCGTGATGATGGAGGCGGAAGACATGTTTTCTTCCATGGAGCTGAGGGGTTTCACAAAACCAGCGGTTACGTACGCGGGTTTGTGCTGGCGCCACTGGATGTAGGCGGAGCTGGTGGAGAATTCGTCGGGCTTGACGTTGGCTTCGACTTCAGCGCGGACCTTGCCGGGGAACTCACCGCGCAGGCCGATACGGGCGCGGCGGATTTCGAAGGTGCTGTAGTCGCCGCTGTCCTTGTCGTTCTCGCCGTCCACATAGGCGGCCTGGAACTGCATGCGGCCGCGGACGGCCAGGCTGTCCACGAACTTCGAGGCGGGTTTGACGGGCTGCACTTTGAGCTTGGCCGCTTCTTCGGCGGTCAAGGAGCCTTTGGCCACGAGGGTGTCCACAAGCTTGTTGTAGTCGGCGAAGGATTGGCCTCCGGCGATCAGGGCGCCGGCCAGAGTGGCGCCGGCGAGGATGTTGCGAAATGTATTCTTCATGTTCGAGTCTCTTTCCTTTTGGTCGGGATGACGGCTTTTGCCATCGGTTTGAATCGCATGTTTGTTCGGACCGCGTGTGGTCCGAAAACAGGTTCGAGAATGCCACGTCTGAATGAGGATTTGATGAGGAAAATATTAATTGTTCTAGCAGGAAAATTCGCCCCGCCTATCCCTATCACTGAAATCTAACGGCAGTACCATCAAAACCCAATAGAAAGAGGGCACAAAGGTAGTATGACCTTTCTGAGCCTCATGGATCGTTGCGCAACCGGAGACAGAAACTTGTTTCTGCTTCTCACTCCGTCCTCGCCCACCCGGGCCGGACGGATCTGGAACGTTGTCTTCAGCCGTCTCGCGGATGGCCCGTTGTATGTGGGGATCGCGCTGACCGCCCTGCTGCTGAATGCGCCACATGCAGAAGCCTTCGTCCTCTGCCTGGCCCTCGGCTTTGCATTCGAATTGCCCAGCTACAAAGGGATTAAACACTGCTGCCGCCGCCCGCGCCCCTGTCATGCCGATCTCGACCGGATCAATCTGCTTCCTGTTCCCGACCTCTACAGCTTCCCTTCCGGCCACACCGCCGGGGCCTTTGTCCTCGCCGGAACCGTGGCCGGATTTTACCCGATGTTGAGTCTTCCCGCCTATTTGTTCTCGGTTTGTGTTGGCTATTCACGTGTATACAATCGTCTTCACTTTCCCGCCGACATTCTCGCCGGCGCCGTGCTGGGAAGCCTTTGCGCAGGTGCCGCCCGTCTCGTCGTTTCGCTCTTGAACGGAGGCGCCCAATGAACAACCTGCTCCAGGACCGGCTGTTCACCGCAATGGAAACCTTCCGGAATGCAACGCTGTTGCGTCCGCGCGACGTCTTGAACTTTGTGAACATGCTGCTGGCAATGCCGCGCAGTCAGCCCACCCGCAGTCCCGGTCCTCACCCGGCCCAGATGGCGCTTTCTATTTTCTCGCAGATGAAAGTCTCCTATCTTCCCGGCCAGCCACCCGCAGGTTCTCCCGCGATCGATGACGCCGGACGCGAGGCCCTGCGCCACACGCAGGAACCGACGGTCGCCCTGTTTGTAGATGCCCCCGAACACCTCAGCGGCGTCGCCCTCACCCTGCAAAGCTGGTCGGAAGAGGCCGCGCGTCAAGGTCGTCCGCTCTTTCTGCACATGGCGGGTTCCGAACTTCGGAAAGCGGGCTGCAAGAGTTTTCCGAAGGTCGGAACATTGCGTTTCCGCTCCTACGAGGGCCTGGATGTTCCAGTGCCGGATGTGAAGGCGGTCTCGGCCTACATGCGCGGCCATCCCTTCGACGTGGCCCACCTCTCCACGCCGGGCCCGATGGGCATGTTGGGAATGCGCCTCGCCCGCGACGCCGGCGTGCCGGTCTGCGGAACCTACCACACGGACTTTCCGCGCTACGTGCGCGAACTGACCGGCAGCGCGGAACTCGAAGCCCGCACCTGGGATTTTATGCGCTGGTTCTATGGGCAAATGGATCTCGTCGCCGCGCCTTCGCAAGCCACGCGCAACGATTTGATCGCACACGGCCTCGATCCCGCCCGCATTCAGGTGGTCGGTCGCGGCGTGGAACAACAGGCGTTTTCTCCAGAGCACCGCGATCCCGAACTGCGCCGCGCCTGGGGCGTCGCAGACAACGAAACCGTGCTGCTCTATGTGGGCCGTGTCTCCCGTGAAAAAAATCTGCCGCTGCTGACTGAAGCGTACCGCGACCTTCACGCCTCCGGATCTTCCGTCCGTCTCGTGGTCGTGGGCGACGGTCCCTACGCGCCCGAGATGCGGGCCGCCCTGGCCAGCACGCCCGCCGTCTTCCCCGGTGTGCTCAAAGGACAGGACCTCTCCGCCGCGTTCGCCTCCGCCGATCTCTTCGTGTTCCCGAGCGAAACCGACACCTTCGGACGCGTCATTCTGGAGGCGCAGGCCTCAGGACTTCCCGTTTTGGTCACCGACAAGGGCGGTCCCCGCGACGCGATGCTTCCCGAGCGCAGCGGCCGCATCGTCCCTGCCGTCACCCCGGATCGTTTCCGCGAGGCCATGGCCGATCTCTGCGCCGACCGCTCCCGCCTGGCAACCTGGAGCCGGCAGGCCCGCGAACACGCCCGACACTTTACGCCAGAGGCGTCCTTCAACGCCTTCTGGAATCTTCACCGCAGCGTACTTCAGGAGGCATATGTTACAACTTGACCCCAGCAAGACCCGCTACCGGAGCCTCTGGATCTCCGACGTCCATCTCGGCATGAAGGCCAGCCGCGCCGCCTGTCTCGCGGACTTCCTCGATCACCACGACGCGGATATCCTCTATCTCGTCGGCGACATTGTCGACGGACTTCGTTTGCGCCGCAAATGGAACTGGACGCCCGACTGCGACCGCGTGGTGCGGGCGATCCTGGACAAAACGGCCGCCGGCACACGCGTCATCTACATCCCCGGCAACCACGATGCCTTTCTCCGCGCCTATGTCGGACAAACTTTCTGCGGCGTGCGCATCGAAGCCGATTGCGACCACATCACCGCCGACGGACGCCTGCTGCACATCCGCCACGGCGACGACTTCGACAGCGAAGTCCGCCTCGCGCCCCTGCTCGCGTGGATCGGGCACGGCACCTACCATATCGCCACCTTCCTCAACATTTTTTTGTTTGCGCTGCGCCGCCGTTTGGGACTCGGATACTGGTCGCTGTCCAAATTCCTCAAATCGAAAAGCCGCAACGCCGAGCAATATGTGCGCGCCTACGAAGATGCCATGCTGCGGATGGCGGAAGAGAAAAAGGCGGCGGGTATCGTCACCGGACACATCCACCAGCCCGGCACCTTCACCCGCAACGGGATTCAGTATTTCAACACCGGCGACTGGGTGGACCATTGCAGTTTGCTGGCCGAATACCGCGATGGTCGCCTGGAACTGCTGACCTGGGACGAGCGGGCGATCACTCAGCGGAAGAGCGAGCCCACGCCCATGGCCTGCTTTGAGGCGAATCCGGTGCCGAATCTCCGTGCGCCGATGCGGAGCAAGGGATAGAGTTTGCCCAGCAACCAGACGGTGACGATTTTGTCCAGACGGCGGTAGTCGCGTTCGCGCCGGAAAAGAATGCGCAGCAACAGGTGGAAGCGGGAACGCGGGAGGCGCTGGCGTTCGAAGTCGAGTTTCACGGCGTAGCGGTAGCGGTGGCGCCACTGCTGTTTGTAGGCTATTTTGAGGTCCTCGAGGCGCTGCAGATGTTCCGGACAATGCGGCAGCAGCATGTATTCGCGGGCGGCCACGAGGATGGCGAAGGTGTCGCGCATGAAGGCGATGTCCTCGACGGGAAGCCCGCAGCGTTCTGTCAGCGAGGCCATGCGGTCGATTTTTTTGAGCGCGGCGGTGCCCTGCCTGACGGTGGCTTCAGGACGGGTCACAAAACAGCGCAGAACCTTGCGAATGGTGTGGTTCACGAAAATGTGGTCCCAGTACACGATCATCTGCGGCGGGATGCGGGCGCGGCGGAAGTAGATGGGCTGGCGCGCGAATTCGTCGATGTAGAGCAGCTCTTTGATGGCCTCGTCGGAACAGCGCAGGAGTTCGAGCAGCGTGGACACGGGCGCTCCGGGCAGGCGCTCCTCGACATATGCGGCGACGGCTTTTTCCACCCGGAGATTGTCGCGCATCATCCGCAGGGTGACAAAGGTGTTGATCTCGTTCCAGACCCCGGCGGGCTCCAGATAACTCAGACGTCGAAAACACGTCCAGCCCCCGCTCTGGCACCAGATGAGCGCACCGACCACGTTTGCCCCATCGCCGAGCTGTTGCAGGAAACGTTCGTAATCGTAGCCGACGAAGGAGGGATACTCTCCGGAGCCTTCGTATTCGCGTTTGGTTTGGAGTTCGATCAGCTTCGGGATGCGGTTCTGGAAAAACTGCGGATTGAGATTCAGGTGGCGGAAAAAATCGGTCTCGCCGTATTTCATCGACAACATCAGCGCCGGACTGTCGATGCCTTTGAGGGTGCGTTGCAGCGTTTCGGGATTCCAGATCAGATCGCCAATGGGATAGGCCCCAACGGTCCAGGTGCGCAGAATGAGTGTGCGTTGTCGGGCCTCGAAAACAGGCAGCAGTCCGCGCAGCAGGCGGTTGGCCTGATCGGGTGTGCGCAGCACGAGACGGCTGAGGAAATCGCCGCGCACGTCCTGCCCGTCGCACTCGCCGAGTCGGAAGAAGATGCCGCGGATGTGCGGAAAGTCATCGAGCACAGAGGCACAGGCCTCGGAGAGAAACCGCAGGACGGCGTCGCCGCGCGTGCCGATGCTGTGCAGGGTTTCCTCGGTGTAGAACAGCACATCGGTGTTCAGGTAAAGGTCGAGACCAGCGTCGGCGGCACAGGCGAACCAGCGCCGGTAGGCCTGTCGATAGGCCTCCAGTTTTGCAAGGAGTGGCGGGGAATAGCCTGGATGCAGATAGAGGTGCGCCAGATCGTCGATGGCGATCGCGGTGGCGCCGTCTGCGGCGATGCGGGCGCAGTAGAGTGGAAACAAACGATCCACGTCGGCAATTTTTGCGGGGTCGAGCGCATCGTCCTTCTCAAGGGGGCTGAAGTCGATCTTGGACCAGTTGACGCGGTGGCGGGTGACACCGGACATGAAGGGACCGAGGGCATCGAGAATCAGAAGCGGCGGGGTGTTGCGCGACATGGCGGGGGATTGGACTTATGCGGACGGCAGGCGGATGCGGAAGGTGGCGCCTTCACCGGGGCTGCTTTCGACCGAGACGTCGCCGCGATGCAGCAGGGCAATGTGTTTGACGATGCTGAGGCCGAGGCCGGTGCCGCCGACGGCGCTGCTGCGGGCTTTGTCCACGCGGTAGAAGCGTTCGAACAGATGCGCGTGGTGCTGCGGCGCAATCCCCGGACCTTCGTCCCGCACCTCCACCACACAACGGCCCTCCTCCGCAAAGGCGCGAATGGTGACGACCGTGCCCGGATGCGTGTATTTGATGGCGTTTTGGACCAGGTTGTGCACGGCCTGTTCGAAGAGCGGCGGGTGCAGGGGGGCGACGAGTCCGTCCGGGGCCTCGATGCACAGCGTCAATTTGCGGCGGGCGGCGGCGTCTTCACAGAGTTGAATCACGTTTTCGATGAGCGGACGCAGTTCGCTGTGGGCGATGGACGGCGGGGCGTCGGCGCTTTCAATACGGGTGAGGGCCAACAGATCGTTGATGATATTCACCATCCGCGCCGACTGGCTGACGATTTTGGCGCTGTAGCGGGCCACGGCTTCGGTGTCGGAGGTTTCTTCCTCCAGCAGTTCCGCGTAGCCCTTGATGGAGGTGAGCGGGGTGCGGAGTTCGTGCGAGACATTGGCGACAAAATCCTTGCGCAGGCTTTCCAGGCGCCGCAGCGTGGTGACATCGCGCAGCAGCACCAGCACACCCACGGTCTGGTCCTTGTCCACCAGCAATGAGCCGCGCAATTCGACGATGCGGGCCTCTTCTCCCGGACGCTGGAGGCTGAGGTGCGCCTCTTTCGATTCCCCATTCGCGAGCAG
This sequence comes from uncultured Verrucomicrobiota bacterium, assembly GCA_964497855.1. GTDB lineage: Bacteria > Verrucomicrobiota > Kiritimatiellia > SS1-B-03-39 > UBA6053 > CAYLNG01. The sequence continues at coordinate 21,156 of CAZCFM010000005.1, forward strand.
GTCGTCGATCATGGTCAACAGCGTCGGGTCGCGGCTGAGTTTGTAGAGGGCCTTGCCCTGCGCGCGTTTCGGGTGGCCCAGTTCGAGCCACTGCGCGGCGATAGGATTGATGTCGGTGACGCCGAGGTCGTTGTCGAGCACCAGAATGCCTTCGGAGATGTTGTTGAGCAGCACCTGCTGTCGGTGGTGTTGTTCCGCGATGATGTGGCTCTGGCGCTCCAGATCGTGGATCAGACGGTTCAGCAGCTGGGCCACGGCCGCGTAGGGATGATCGGCGGGAAAGTGCAGGGCGTCCCGCACATCGCCCTTGGAAAGGCGTGCGGCGGCGGCGAGCAAGTCGCGGCGGGGCTGTGAAAGGAACCAGATCAGTCCGCCCACGGCAAGGCCGGCAAGCAGACTGGTGACAACCATCCATCCGAAGAGGGGATCCTGAAAGCCGCTGCCCCAGGGCATCGAAGCGGGCGCCGCATCCTGGATGCGGCGCTGCACCTCCGCGCAGAAACGTTCGCCCAGCAACATCCCCACGATCACCACCGCAAGCGCGGTGGCGACAATCGAATTCCAAAGGCGATGCGTCGAAGAGGTGGGCGGCATGGGATCAGGTCAGTTCGCGGGCTCTATATCCAACTCCGCGCACCGTTTCGATCCATTCCGCCTGTTCTCCGAGTTTTTTTCGCAGACCCACAATCTGCACATCCACCGAGCGCTCCGTCACGGCGTAATCTTCCCCGCGCACGTTGTCCACAATCTGTTGGCGCGTGAAAACCCAGCCCGGGCGTTTGCAGAGGAACACGAGCAGTTTGTACTCGGTGGCCGTGAGATCCACGGGTTCGCCGGAGATTTTTACGAGGTGGCGGGGCTGGTCCACCACGATGTCTCCGTATTCGAGGATGCCGTTTGGATCTTCGGTTTTCTGCTCTCCGCGGCGCAGCACGGACTTGATGCGCGAGACGACGACGCGCAGGCTGAAGGGCTTGGTCACGTAATCATCGGCCCCAATTTCCAGCCCGGTGACAATGTCGGCCTCCTCGCCGCGGGCGGTCAGCATGATCACGGGGATCGTCCGCGTGTTTTTCTGGGCGCGCATGGCCCGGCAGACGTCGAAGCCATCCATGCCCGGCAGCATCAGATCGAGCAGGACCAGTTGAGGGCTGTGTTCGCGAATGAGGCGGAGACCGCTTTCACCGGTTTCGGCGCTGAGCACCGTATATCCTTCGCGTTTGAGCTGAATCTCCAGCATTTCGCGGATATCTTCTTCATCTTCCACGATACAAATTGTGCCTTTGGACATAAGCAGGGCTCCGAGTTTGGGTTGGATAACCTTCCTTTAATCTCTCACTCATCGAAAACCGCAATCGCAAAGCGTCATTTAACCTATTTCTAACGTAATATTTTCCTCACAGACTCCTAACCGTAAAGGATTTGTTTCCTCCGGTCCGGATGTGTCAAAAGAATGTCGTCAGCGAAAAATCGCTGATCACGTTCCGAAATCCATCCGAAACTCAACAGGAGTACCCTTATGCAATTCAACAAAACCGTTCTACTCGCCGCTTCCTTTGCGGCGCTTTCCCTGGTCCGCGCCCAGGTCCAGGTCGATGCCGAACTTCCCGAGTACAAACCCGTCGAAGGGGTTTCCGGCTCCCTCAAGAGCATTGGCTCCGACACCATGAACAACATGATGACGCTGTGGGCCGAAGGCTTCCTCGCCATGTACCCCAACGTGACCATCGAAATCGAAGGCAAAGGTTCGACCACCGCTCCCGCCGCACTGATCGCCGGCACCGCCCAGTTCGGCCCGATGAGCCGCGAAATGAAAGGCGCGGAAATCGACGGCTTCGAAAAAGTCTACGGCTACAAGCCCGTCGGTCTCGCCACCTCCATCGACATGCTCGCCGTGTACGCCCACAAGGACAACCCCATCAAGGGTCTGACCCTTCAGCAGGTCGACGCGATTTTCTCCAAGAACCGCACCGGTGGCGCCGCCGAAGACGTCATCACCTGGGGCCAGCTCGGTCTGACCGGTGACTGGGCCAAACAGCCCATCAGCCTCTACGGCCGCAACGCCGCCTCCGGCACCTACGGCTACTTCAAGGAAGTCGCGCTCTTCAAGGGTGACTACAAGTCCTCCGTCAAAGAGCAGCCCGGTTCCTCCTCCGTCGTTCAGGGCGTCGCCACCGACAAGTTTGCCCTCGGCTACTCCGGCATCGGCTACAAAACCGCCGACGTGATCGCCGTTCCCCTGGCCACCCGCGCCGACGGCAAGATGATCCCCGCCACCCCCGACAACGCCTACACCGGCGAATATCCCCTCGCCCGCCCCCTGTTCGTGTACGTCAACGTCAAGCCCGGCGCTGAAATGGATCCGCTCCGCCGCGAATTCATCAAGTACATGTTCAGCAAACAGGGTCAGATGGACGTCGTGAAAGACGGCTATTTCCCCGTCCCCGCCGCCATGGCCCGCGAAGCCCTCCAGAGCGTTGGCATCACCCCCAACTTCTAATCCTCTCCTCCGGGGCGGCGGTTCTCCGCCGCCCCGGACTTTTTTCCCTTCCTGGACGCGACCCATGACCCCACCCACCCCACGCGTAAGCTATTCCGGACGAACCCGCGAACGCAAAACCCGCCCCTCCGTTCGCTGGCAGAACAAAATTGCCGCGACCGTGATCACCATCGGCGGGATCAGCACGGTGCTGGCGGTGGGCTTGGTCTTTGTGTTTCTCGTGTCTGTCGCCGTCCCCATTTTTTTCCCTCCCCGGGTCAGTGAGGCCCATCGAATCGAAAAGCAGGCGGATCTCAGCGAAGCGGACCTGCCCCTGCGCCACTTCGCCATCGATGAATACCAAACTATGGCCTGGTCCGTCACCCGCGGCGGTGACCTCCTTCTCGTCCACCTCGAAGATGGCAGCCTGATCAGCCGCAAAGCTCTTTTTGCCGGGCGCAGCCTAACCGATCTCCGCTTTCTCGACAACACCCTCGCCGCCGGTTTCAGCGACGGCAGCCTCCAGTACGGCAGCGTCTCCTTCAGCACCCGTTTTATTCCCGCCTCCGAATTGTCCGAGGAAATCCGCCTCGCGGCCTCCAAAGGCTCCATCGCCCACGAAGGCGGCATCCTGCAGGGCGTTTCCGACACCCAGTTCCGTCTGCAAACCCTCGTAATCGATCTGAAAGAGCCGGTGATGATCGAAGCGGGTTCCGCCGTCGAAAAAATTGACATCTCCATCAAGAACACCGGCCCCATCATCGCCGCGCTCACCTCTTCCGGCACGCTGCACATGAAAGAAGTCAGCATCCAGCGCAACATGGTGACCCGCAAGGAAACCATCCGACTTTTCGGAGGCAGCCTGGCAATCCCCGCACATGAAAGCGGCGCCTTGCCCTCCATTCTCCGTCTTACCGGCCTCGGGGACAACGCGATTCTCGCCTGGGACAACGGCGATCTCATCCGTGTCGACGCCCGCGTCATCGAAACCCTGTCCGTCACCGAGACAACCAACCTCCTGCGTGACGGCGCCACCCGCCTGACTCTCCTGGATTTCCTCATCGGCAAAAGCTCGCTGGTCTCCGGCGACGACCGCGGTCACCTCGACGTCTGGTTCCGCACCAAACCCGATGGCGCCACCACCGGCGACGGGGCCACCCTCGTCCGCGCCCATCGTCTGGAGCCCATGCCTTCCGCCCCCGTCGCCCTCAGTGTGTCCGCCCGAATCCGCATGATTGCCTCCGGGGATGCCGATGGCAATGTCCATTTGAACTACGTGACCAACACCCGGCATCTCAGCTCCTTCCATGGGGACGTCGTTCAGGGCGGCATGTATGGTCTGGCCCTTGCCCCCAAAGACGACGCCCTCTATGCCTGGGGCTCCACGGGCCTCTACGCATGGGACCTCGATGTTCCCCACCCCGAAATCAACGTCCGCCAAATCCTCGGCAAAGTCTGGTACGAAGGTTTCAATGAACCCGCCCACGTCTGGCAGTCCTCTTCCGGCACCGACGATTTCGAGCCCAAATACGGCATGGTTCCCCTGATTTTCGGCACCATCAAGGCCACCTTCTACTCGCTGCTGTTCGGAGTTCCCCTTGCCATTCTCGCGGCGGTGTATTCCTCTGAAATCATGGGCCCCAAACTGCGGTCCTACGTCAAACCCACCATTGAAACCATGGCCAGCCTCCCCAGCGTGGTGCTGGGTTTCCTCGCCGCACTGGTGATCGCCCCCGCCGTGGAAGACAAAGTGGCGCAAATGCTCGCGAGTTTTGTGACCATCCCCTTCGCCCTCCTCCTCGGGGCTCACCTCTGGCAGTTGCTGCCCCAGACGATGACAAACCGCCTCCGTTTCGTCAAACTCCCCATCATGCTGCTCTTCTCCGCCCTTGGCTTCTGGCTCTGCGGTCCCGTCGGTGTCTTCGCGGAACAAACCCTGTTTCTTGGCGACATCAAACGCTGGCTGGCCACCGGCGAGGGCAGTGGCACCGGCGGATGGATGATCATCCTCGCTCCGCTGTGCGGCGTGTTCACGATGTGGGTGAACGGACGGCACATCACCCCGGTCCTGCGCCGGGCCTTTGAATCCCGCGGACGCATGGCGTACGTTTTCACCGACCTTCTGCGTTTTCTGATCTCCACCATCGCCGCGGTTGTTGTTGCCTACGCCATCTCCTCGCTGCTCGCACTGGGATGGGACCCCCGCGGCAGTTTCATCGACACCTACGTGCAGCGCAACGCCCTCATCGTCGGCTTCGTCATGGGTTTTGCGATCATCCCCATCATCTACACCCTCTGCGAAGATGCGATGAGCGCGGTTCCCGAAACGCTGCGCGCCGCCTCGCTCGGTGCGGGAGCCACGCCCTGGCAGACCGCCATGCGCATCGTCATCCCCACCGCCGCGTCGGGATTTTTCTCCGCGGTCATGATCGGCTTCGGACGCGCTGTCGGTGAAACCATGATTGTGCTCATGGCCGCCGGCAACACCCCCGTGCTGGAATGGAACATCTTCAACGGCTTCCGCACCCTCTCCGCCAACATCGCCGTCGAACTGCCCGAAGCCGTGCGCGACTCCTCGCACTACCGCATGTTGTTCCTTTCGGCCCTCACTCTTTTTGTCATGACCTTCACTCTCAACAGCATGGCGGAAGTCGTCCGCCAGCGCTTCCGCAAACGGGCGTTCGAACTATGAGCGATTCACTCCCCCCCTCTTCCCGAAACATTCGCGCGCCGCGTCGGCGGATCACTTCGCCCGTCGCCTCGGTCATCTCCCGCGCAGAACCCGCCATGTGGTTCACCGGCGGCGCGGTCGTGATTTGCCTGGCGATGATTCTCTCCCTGCTGGGCTTTGTGATTCTCAATGGTGCCTCCACCTTCTGGCCGGGAAAAGTGGTCCGCGTCAGCACCCTCGATAATCAAATCCTGATGGGTGAAATCACCCGCCGCGGCAGCTTCCGTCCCGAGGCCACCCTGCTCGAACAGGTTCCGGAAAGCGCCCGCGCCAACCTCGAGGCCACCAACGGTCTCGCCACCCGCAAACTTGTGCGTATCGGCAACTACGAACTCACCGGCGAACACTTCCAGTGGGTCAGCGATTTTATGACCGCCCCCGATGGCATCAGTTACCCCGAGTGGGTCGTTCTGCTGGAACGTCAGACCTGGGGCCGCTTTTATGGCTTCCCGGAAAGGTTTTTTGTGGGGGACACCGAGGTGGCTTCCGATCCGGCCGCCGTCTGGCAGCAGTTCCAGAAACACCACGGCGATGTGCGCGCACGCTGGGAACGCCGCCGCCACCTCGAAAAACACGAAATCGGCAAGGTCAACCACGAGCTGGAAAAAGAACGCCTTTCGCTCAGCGGGATTGGCCGCAATTTCGGGGTGGAATCCGCCCAGTATGCCGCCGCACAGGACGCTTTTGCCGGACGCGAGGCGGAACTGCAGGCCAAATTCAAATCGCTCACCGCCGAAATCGCCACCCTCAATCAGGAAAACGCCCGCTACCGCATGATCCTGAAAACGGCGGATGGCAAAGAGAAAGAAATCAAGCTCGACGAAGTGGTGCGGGCCCTCACGCCCAACCGGCTGAGCACTGGCGAGCGCCTCTCGATCTACTTCAGCCGCTGGGGCGAATACCTCACGGCGGAACCCCGCGAAGCCAACAGCGAAGGCGGGGTCTGGCCCGCGATCTTCGGCACGGTGATGATGACCCTGATCATGGCCCTGCTCGTGGCCCCCGTCGGTGTCCTCGCCGCCCTCTACCTGCGCGAATACGCCAAACCCGGCCCGCTGGTCACCTCCGTGCGCATCGCCATCAACAACCTCGCCGGCGTCCCCAGCATCGTCTTCGGCGTCTTCGGCCTTGGCTTCTTCTGCTACATCATGGGCGGCAGCATCGACCAGGTCTTCTTCCAGGACAAACTCCCCTCACCCACCTATGGCACCGGCGGCATCCTCTGGGCCTCCCTCACCCTCGCCCTGCTGACACTGCCCGTGGTCATCGTCGCCACCGAGGAAGCCCTCTCCGCCGTTCCCAACTCCATGCGCGAAGGCTCCTACGCCTGCGGCGGTTCCAAATGGCAGACCATCCAGCGCATCGTTCTTCCCCGCGCCATGCCGGGCGTGATGACCGGCATGATCCTGGCCATGGCCCGCGGCGCGGGCGAGGTCGCCCCCCTCATGCTCGTCGGCGCCGTGAAGCTCGCCCCCGAACTGCCCTTCGACGGTATCTTCCCCTTCTTCCACCTCGAGCGTTCCTTCATGCACCTCGGCTTTCATATCTACGACCTCGGCTTCCAGAGCCAGAACAGCGAAGCCGCCAAGCCCATGGTTTTCACCACCACCCTTCTTCTCATCTTCATCATCATCACGCTCAACGCGGTCGGCATCGTTGTCCGCGCCCGCCTCAAAAAACGCTTTAAAGGTTCCTCCGTCTAACCCCTTCCCCGGTTCCGCACATGAACGCCTCCCACAAATCTTCCACCGACAATCGCCTGGCCGCCATCGCCAGCGGTCAGACCTACGCCACCGAGACCCACCCCGAACTCTCGCGCGAAACCCCCATTCTCGAAACCAAAAACTTCAATCTTTGGTACGGACAAAAACAGGCCCTGCACAACATCAACTTTGCCGTGCCCAAAGGCAAAGTCACCGCCCTCGTCGGTCCCTCCGGTTGCGGCAAATCGACCCTCCTCCGCTGCGTCAACCGCATCAACGACCTCATCGACTCTGTCCGCATCGGCGGGGAGATGACCCTCGACGGGCAATCCATTTACGCCCCCGGCGTCGATGTCATCGAACTCCGCAAACGCATGGGCATGGTCTTCCAGAAGCCCAATCCCTTTCCGATGAGCATTTACGAAAACGTGGTCTATCCGCTGCGCATCGACGGCGAAAACAAAAAGAGCCTGCTCGATGAAGTCTGCGAGCGCTCGCTCAAAGGCGCCGCCCTCTGGGACGAAGCGAAAGACCGTCTGCACGAAAGCGCCCTCGGCCTTTCCGGCGGACAGCAGCAACGCCTCTGCATCGCCCGCGCCATTGCCGCCGAACCGGAAGTCCTCCTCATGGACGAGCCCTGCTCCGCCCTCGATCCCATTGCCACCATCAAGATCGAAAACCTGCTCGAAGACCTCAAGGGCCAGTACACCATCCTCATCGTCACCCACAACATGCAGCAGGCCTCGCGCTCCAGCGATTACACGGCCTTCATGTATCTGGGCCGCCTCATCGAATACGGACCCACCGCCACTCTTTTCCAAAAACCCCATCTCCAGGAAACCCTGGATTACGTCACCGGCCGCTTCGGCTGAGGCGTTTGTCCTGTCCCGTAACAACCCCGAATACAAGGAAACTCCCATGCAAAAAAAGAACCTGCTCCAGCTCCTCCTCTGCGCCCTCCCCCTCGTCGGCTGCGCCGTCACCCCCACCGCTCCCGAAGCCCCTGCTGCGGTCAGCGCCCCGGCCGTCAAAGCCGAAAAAGTCCCCTCCACCACCTACGCCCGCGTCGGCTTTGTCGTGTTTGAAGACGAAGGACGCCTTTGGATTTTCCGCGACAGCGAAACCAAAGCCCTCAAGGAGTTCATGCAACACGGCGAACTCGTGAAGAGTGTCTCACTGCCCGCCATCGGACCCGAGCGCAAAACCATCCGCGGCGAAAACCGTGACACCCTGCTCTCCTATGCCCACACCAAGCCCGGCTTCGTGGTGTTCCACGACGAAGGCCGCCTCTGGATTTTCCAGGAAGGCGAAAAAGCGCTTGCGGAATTCCTCGAACATGGTGAACTCGTCAAGATGGTCGTCCGTCCCGGCGCCGGCCCCAACCGCATGACTGTCCGCGCCTCCGATGGCGCTGTCATCGAAGCCTACATGTCCGCCAAGTAAACCCTCAACGTCCCGCCCGTTTCTCTGTCCTTTCAGGAGTCTGTCCATGCAAAAGCATTACGAACGCGAAGTCAATGAACTCTTCACCATCCTGATGGAACAATTGGAACGGGTGCAGACCAATACCCGCATCGCCCTCAGCCCCTACCTTGCCGATGAAGGTGGGGCGGGCGATGGATTTATTGACGACAAAACCCTCGACCAGAACGAAGTGATCATTGAGGAAGAGTGCCTCAAAATTATCGCCCTCCACCAACCCGTGGCCGACGAACTGCGTTTCCTCACCACCGTCATCAAGACCAACTACAACCTCGAGCGCATCGGCGATCTCCTCAAGGAAATCCATGCGTTGAAGGTCGACCACCCCCACGTCAGCCGTGAAATCGGCGACGAACACCCGGGCCTTCTGCCCCTCTTTTCCTCCGTGCGCGATGCCGTCACCGAAGCCTGCCATTGTTTGGCCGAGCGCAGTGCCCCGCTCGCGAAACAAGTCTGGTCCCGCAACCTGGCCATCGACCAACACTGCAAATCCACCATGCTGGACATTCGCAGCGCCCTCAAACAGCGTCCCGCCACCGACAGCCTGCTCGACGCCCTCCTGTGTGTCCGCTACGCCGAGCGCATTGCCGACCACGCCGCCAATGTGGCCAAAGAAGTCCTTTACCTTGCCACAGGCGAAATTGTGCGCCACCGCCGCCGCGAAATTCTCGGCTGAAGCCGAACAGGTTTGCAGCGCTCTGACACTGGAGAAGCGGCACCCCCGCCGCCGTATCGTCCTCTGACATTTGGTTGTTGGGGACATCGGGGTGGCGGGGGCGCCACGGGTCCATTGTGCTGAAAATGTAGAGGCGGCTTCGCCTTGACTCCATGCAACGCCTCTGGCATCTATTCGGAATGACGAATCAATTCGTTTCCGCATCGTGCATCATTTATTTCACGTTCCCAAGGAGGATGTCATGAAATCAGCCATGTGTCTGTTTGGAATTCTGTGTGGAAGTCTTGCGTTGCTTCGTGCGGGAACGGCGGAGGTGTTGCCGGCCAGGACGGGCGTGGGTGGGCTGCTCTACAGCTCCTTTCCATACCGCACGGCCTGGGACGGGGATGGTCGCCGTCAAAATATCGGCACCACCGAGATTCAACAGGTCAACGCCATGCTGGGAGCCGATCTGGTGGGAGGGTCTTATCAGGCCGACTACGATTTTTTCACCTTTGATCTGATGGCGGGTCTCACGGATCGAACCACGCTGCGGATGCAGCTGCCGTATTTCGAGAGCGAAGTCCGTCAGCGTGTCGATGTGTATGCACCGCAACCGATGGAAGGAATGATCCGGTCGCAACTGGATGCCATGGATTTCCGCACGGAGACGCTCACGGGCGATGGCTGGGGCGATGTGAACATTTGGATCTACCATCAGTATTTTTCCCAGCCGGAGCGTTTGAAATTGATGGCCGGACTGGGCTGGAGAACGCCCGCGATCGCCTCCCGCTTTTCGCAAAACACCGAAAAGCTCAACGTCGGGACGCGAGAGGCGGAAACAGCTTTGTTCACCCACAATGCGGACCTGCGGCTGACAGACGCGTTGCTGCTGAACCACCGTTTGGAATACCAGCACCCCTTTGAGGGCGACAAGGATGTTTTTGTCCCCGGCATTGGGGTGGTGAATCTGCCCTACACCCCGGGATGGCAGTTGACCCAACAGGTGGAGCTTATCACCGAATGGTTTGAACGCCGTGTTCATCTCTCCGCGGGAGTCTGGTACCGCGACGAGGGCGCGGATGAAGTGGACGGAAACCGTTCGGGGAGCAAGGACGCCTTGTGGTTCACCGGCGCACTCGGCTACAACGGGTTGAAGGATTACGAGGATGGCGTGCTGCCGCTGCCGGTGTTCACGGAGCTGCGCTACTGGTATTTGGAGGAGGCCCGCAATTTCCGGGCCTATTACGATTCGTATTGGGAGTTCTGGATCGCAGTTCCGCTCTGGAGCTGGTGACGCATGATCGTCGCCGCAATTCTCGCGATTGCCCTTTCCGGAGTCATCAGTCTCTGGTTGTCCTTGCGGGCGTTCCGACGGCGGGAGGAGGTCCACACGGCGTCCTGGCTGGCGGCGTTGATGGGCGGGATCGCCTTGTGGTCTTTTGTGTATGTGGTGGAGTTGTTGTTGCCGTCGCTGGAGGGGATGAGATGGACCACAACCATCGCCTACGTGGGCATGGGCCTGGTTCCGGTTTGTTGGTTTGGCTTTGCCCTCACGCAGGCTGGACATGGCGCCTGGCTGACACGCCCCCGGGTTGCGGCGATGCTGTTCTTTCCGGCTTGTATGGTGATCCTGGTGGCCACCAACCCCAGCCACCACCTGTTTTATCAGGAAGTGACACTGGGCGAGCATGGGAGCTTTCGTTTCCAGAAGCTGGTGCCGGGGTTTTTCTGGTGGCCCAATCTCGTGTATTCCTATGTGTGGATGCTGTGGGGCATTGGCCTTACCCTGCGGCTGTTTGTCCGGGTGCGCGGCGAGGACCGGAAACGGGTGGGAATGATTCTAATCGGGGTTTTGCTCCCCTATGTCCTTAATTTCGGGTACACCTTCGGGATGCGTCCGGGGGGCTATCTGGATTTGACCCCGGTGGGCTTTTCGTTGATGGGCATCCTCTTTTTTGTGGGCGTGTTTTCAGTGGGACTGTTTGATGTGGTTCCCCATGCGCTGGACACCTTGTTTGACTCGCTGCCGGACGCCTTGTTTGTGCTCGATGGCCGGGGCCGCATGGTCAGCGCGAATCCTGCCGCACGGCAGTTGCAGTCGCTCGGAGAGTTTCAATCCGCTTTTTTGCAGCACGAGAAGGGGCTGACGCTCTGGTCCGGGGAGCTGTCCGGGGAGCAGAACTATGTACGGGATGTGCAGGTCGGGTCCTCTGTGTTCGAGCAGCGTGTGATCCCGGTTTTTTCCCGCAGGCACGCTCCCTCCGGGCATCTCGTGGTGTTTCACGATATCACCCGCCGCAAAGCCGATGAGCAGGCGCTGCGGGACGCCAAGGAGGCGGCGGACCTCGCAAACCGGGCGAAAAGTGAGTTTCTTGCCAACATGAGCCATGAAATCCGCACGCCCTTGAATGGCGTCATCGGACTCTCCGAACTGATGGTGGACGGGGACTTGTCGCCGCAGGAGATGAGCGAATACACCCGGATTATTCATCAAAGCGGAATGAATCTGCTGGACCTGATTTCCGATTTGCTGGACCTTTCCAAAATTGAGGCGGGGAAACTGGAACTGGAGCTGGGCGAATTCCATCTGGCCGCACTGATTCAGCAGTTGAAGCAGATGATGACCCCGCGCGCCCGTCAGAAAGGTTTGGATCTCACATTTACAATGAGTCCGCAGATTCCGTGGACGCTGATGGGGGATGTGGCTCGTATCCGGCAGATTCTCCTGAACCTGATCAGCAACGGGATCAAATTCACCGAGAGTGGCGGGGTGCAGGTGCGCATACTGGGGAACGCGGGCGAGGGAACTGCCGCTCCGTATCACCTGTGCGTGGAGGTGCAGGACACGGGGATCGGGATTCCCGAGGCCTCGAAACACAAACTGTTCCAGAAGTTCACGCAGGTGGACGGATCGATCACGCGGCGCTATGGCGGAACGGGCCTGGGACTGGCGATTTCCCGGGAGTTGGCGGAGGCCATGGGCGGGCGCATCGGCTTTGAGAGCATCGAAGGTCAGGGGAGCACCTTCCGGGTGGAACTTCCACTTCGGCACGTGCCGACGAATCCCTGAGTTCTAGAACGAGGCCGGGCCCTGTTTGCCGGCCACGCGGTTGTACTTGCCCGTCACTTTGTCTTTTTCGTATTTGCTGAAGCCGGCTTTTTCAACGTTCTTGTTCTCGAGCATGTTTTTGGCGCGGCCCGGCGTGTGTTTGATGCCAAGATTCGGCGCGACGATGATGCGGCGCAGGGCCTGTCCGGTGTCGGGATGAGACGTCAACGGCGCATCGCGCATGGATTGCACGCACTCAAAACGTTCCCCGCTGTCGATGATTTCGTACACGTAGGTCGGCATCGCGTGAAACTTATTCCCCGATTTTGGTTTTGACTTCAAAACCGCTTTTTGTCTTCATTTTTGTGGGGTTCGATGCGGGCTCTTCCGAGATAATTTTTTCGGGCATCGGCGCGGCTTCGGCTTTGGGCTCAGGCTTGGGTTGTTTGGGTTTTTCGGGGGGTTTGGGCCCCATCGGTTTCCCTTCCCCGATCATCTCCGCGGTTTTGCCTCGCAGCTCCTGGTAGTCCTTCCAGTCGTAGGGCTTGCCTTCTTTTTCGGAGGCCAGGGCGTCCCGTTTCATCTGCGCAAGCTTTTTGCTGTTTTCCGAGGCTTCGAGCCATTTGGCTTTGCTGGCCGCGTCGGGGGCTTCGGCCGCTTTTTTGGACAACATTTCCGCCTGCCGTTCGTAATGATGTGCGGCGCGCAAGTGGGGATGGATTTCGGGTTTGGGTTCCCTGCCCGGGGGAGGCTTGGGCTTGTCGCCGGGTCCTTCCGCGCGCAGCAGGGGAGACAGGGCCAGAACGGGGAGCAGAATCAGGGATGACAGTCGCATGGGGACCTCCAACGGGTGAATGAGAGTGTCTTCATCCTACACCCTGCCGGGGGCGCAGGTAAAGCTTCTTTTCAGCAGGAGCGGATCAGGGCAAGGACCTCGTCGCGGCGCTTCGCCATTTCGCCGGGGCTGGCGGCTTCGAGATTTAACCGGCACAACGGCTCGGTGTTCGACATCCGCACGTTGAACCAGGTACCGTCCGGGAGTTCGACGCTCAGGCCGTCGAGTTCGAAAAAACGGGCTGCCGCATAGGTCGCGCGAACCTTCGTGAAGACGGCCTTCGGGTCGTTGACCCGCGAATTGATTTCCCCGCTGGCGCAGTATTTCCGGATGGGCTTCACCAGTTCGCTGAGCGTTTTGCCGGAGGCGCTGACGAGGTTGGCGATGTAAATCGCGGCCAGCCCCGAGCTTTCGGTGAAGAAATTCTCGCGGAAGTAGTAGTGTCCCGACAGCTCGCCCGCAAACACGGCGTTGGCTTCGCGCATCTGGGCCTTGATAAAGGCGTGACCCACGCGGCACATGCGGGGCTCCCCGCCGTTGTCCTCGATGAGTTCCTTGACGGCCTTGCTGGAGCGAAGATCGTAGAACACCACGCCTTTTTCCTTTTGCAGGAGGGCGCGGGCGATGAGCGCGGTGATCATGTCCATGGAGACAATGTCGCCATTTTCGTCCACAAACCCCACGCGGTCCGCGTCGCCGTCGAAGGCGATGCCGAAGTCGTAGCGACCCTGTCGGACCTTGGCCTGGAGGTCGTGAAAGGTTTCTTCGTCGAGAGGATTGGCCTCGTGATTGGGGAAAGAACCGTCGTAGTCGGCGAAAAGCTCGTCGTAGCTGAAGAGGCCCTTGAACACTTCCGCCTCGGCGATGCCCATGGCGTTGGCGTAGTCGATGCAGATGTGCAGCGGACGGCGGATGTCGGCAAAACGGCGGATGTGGGCGATGTAGGCGGGGCGGATGTCCTGCGTGCGGAGCTTGCCGGGGACGGCGGCGGGCGGGGCGAAGGCTTTCTGGTTGACGATGCGTTCGATGTCTTTGATGCCGGTTTCGCCACTGATGGGAACCGCAGAGGCGCGGCAGAGCTTGAAGCCGTTGTACTCGCCGGGGTTGTGGCTGGCGGTGATCATCACCGACGCGTCGGCCTTCAGGCTGCCGTTGGCGAAATAACACATCGGGGTGGAGGCCATGCCGATATCAATCACGTCCACGCCAAGGGAGAGCAGCCCTTCGGCGAGGGCGGCGGAGAGATCGGGGGAGTGCGGACGCATGTCGCGCGCAATCACCACGGTTTTGGGGGACAGCAGCGTGGCGAAGGCTTTACCGATGTCGCGGGCAATGTCGGCGTTCAGTTCGTGGCCGACAATTCCGCGGATGTCGTAGGCTTTAAAAATGCTCATCAAAAGGACTCCAAAAGAGGTGGACGCGTGAGGACGGAAACCTTTTACCCATCCGAAAGCCTCCTGCAAATGAAATAGCGGAATTTGCGACCCGGATTTCATAAACCCAGGCAGACGCCTGGATATATTCAATATTGTAACTGTTGCAATATCATCTTTGCCTGCCGATATGGTTATATTGCATCAGCTGCAATATTAAACTTACCTGGAAAGCCACTGGATTTTTTCATCGCGCCGGCATCGTGGAACTGTTACAACGTTCCTATGAACCTCACACCCGACCTCCAGTCCTGCCTGGTCTGCGATGATGTGCGCCAGGAGCGCAACGGAAAATTTATCCTCATCGGGCTGTTTGATGCCATTTGGGGGCAGAATTTTCCGCTGCAATACCCCCGTCTTTGCGCGGTAAGTCGTTGGTGCAGCGGGCTTGGGAACTTCACGCAGACCACCCGCATCCTCAAGCCCGACCGCCGCAGCGTGCTGGCCCAGGGCAAACCCATCCCGGTGAAACTTGCCGACGAACTGAGCACGGCCACGAATGTGGAATTGTTTGTGAATCTGTCCTTCGAGGAAGCGGGGGCCTACTGGATCGAAGTCACCATCGACGAGACCCTGAAACTGTCTTTCCCGTTGCGGGTGGGCAAGTTGCAGCATCCTCCCGGTCACATTCCCTCCCCCGAGGCATGAAACGTCGCCACGCGGCCCTGTTCTGCCTTTTTCCGATCCTCGGAAGCCTCGCCGCCCTGCTCTTCCGACCGTCGGAAGAGGACTTGCGCCGGATCGAGCCATCGAAAACGGTGCCCCCCGCGCGCAGTCGGCTGCGTCTGCCCGGGGCTCAAAACCTGTCCCTGATCCGCGTGCCGTCGAACCCGCCCTTCTGGCTGAGTGAAATCGAATTTCCGGCAAAAAAAGGCGCGGCGACCAGCATGACCCACGCGGAGGCCCGGGCGCTCTGCGAAGAATTGTCCCGACAAAGCGGACGGCGGGTTCGGCTTCCACGCGCGTCCGAGTGGCGGGAGGCGGCACGGGCGGGTCATCCAAACGCGGAAGTTCCCTGGGGCTACGGCCTGGAGCCGCCGACGGGAGTGGCCTTCGCGCGCGGCACCAAGCCGGAGAAACCGGGCGTGGCCCTTGGCTGGGGATTTCGCGACCTCGCGGGCGGGGTCTGGGAGTGGACGGAGGAGGGGCTGCTGCTCGGCGGGGCCTGGCCAGAGCGCAATCCGCAGCACTTGCGCATCGACGCCGCCTGGACGCCGCCGCCGGACTACGCGGGGGAAGATACCGGCTTCCGTGTGCTCGTGGAGATTGACAAGCCCGCCGATTCTGCAAGGAAATGAGCATGACCTTCACCGCACGCGAAATGGCCGAAACTGTCCGCCGCGCCCGCCAGGCACGCGGCCTGTCTCTTCAGCAGCTTGCCGAGCTTGCCTGCATTGGCAAAACCGCCATGTTTGACCTCGAACACGGAAACAGCGGTATTCGTCTCCGCACCCTGCTCGCCGTGCTGGAGGTTCTGGAACTGGATCTGCAGTTCATCGGTGCCGCCGCGCCCGCCGTGCCAAGGGTCACCGAACCCGAACCGAGCAACGACGAATTGCCCGACCGCCTGCTCTGAAGCCCTCCGTTTCTGCCATTCAATCAACCCGTCCTTGACTTTCTCTGGTTATTGCCGATGCTGGACTTTCGCATTCTTTCACAATAAACATCCATTTATCCGCACTATGAGAGCATTTCTTTGGTATGCCCTTTTCTGGAGCAGTATGCAGCTTTCCGCCCAAATCCCAACTCCCTGGTTTACGTTGGCCGACAGCACCTTCAGTGGCGCCACCCCCGTTCCAGAGGGCGTTGCCTTTCGCTTCGACCTGGGCCAACGCCGCGAAAACTGGACCCATGCCCGCTGGTCCGTCCACGAATTGCCCGCTCCGGTCGACCTCTCCGCGTTTCAAGGCCTTCTGCTGGAACTGCGCACGGACGCCCCCCGCCGCGA
Source organism: uncultured Verrucomicrobiota bacterium (assembly GCA_964497855.1). Taxonomy (GTDB): domain Bacteria; phylum Verrucomicrobiota; class Kiritimatiellia; order SS1-B-03-39; family UBA6053; genus CAYLNG01. The sequence goes on from CAZCFM010000005.1 coordinate 37,474, forward strand.
CGTGGGCGTCACCGTGGCCCTGCGCGAACGCGACGGGACCTGGTATTCGCACCCCTGGGCCGTCCATCTCTCGGCGGCTTCCGGCGAAAACCGGGGCCTCGTCCGTTTCGCCAATTTTGGCCTGCCCGCCTACCACAATCCTCCCAACGGACGTTTCAGCGACACCAACGACCGCTTCGACCGCGACGCCATCACGGCCGTCGCCATCGGCGTGGTCAACCCCCTCGGCGTGGGCCAAGTCGCATTCATCCTGACACGCCTCGACACGGTCCAACTGCCCCCGGCGGCCGAAACACCCGCCCGTGTTCGCGTAAGCGGCGACTTCCTGGACATCAACGGCACCCGCACGGTTCCTCCCGGCCTCTTCGGCGGGTTTCATCTGGGTCCAAAACACCACGAACGCTACCGCCTCGCCGCCAATCGCGCCATTCACCACGACGGGGTCAGCGGAAGCCCTCAGCTGGGCACGGACGCCACGCCCATCGTCATCAACACCATCGGCGACCGCGTGCGGCCCTCGCCACGCCTGACCCGGACCGACTGGGAAACCGGCTCCGCCGCCCTGGGACGCTCCATGGGCAAAAACGCGCGCGAAGCCGGAAAACCCCTCGTGGTCGAATACTGGAACGAGCCCTACCTCAACTGGGCCAACTTCAACCGCGCCAACTTCATTCCACGTTTCTACGACGAATCGCGCGCCGAAGAAGGCGGACCCGTGCACATCCTCCACGATGGCAGCGTGGCGCCGCACCTGTTCTGGACCCGCGACCGCGCCCATCTCCGCAGCTTCATGCTCGGCCCGGCGGAGCGGCAGTTTCCTCATCTCGACCACTGGCGGCGCGGACGGCTTCCCGACGGACGCGCGTTGTCCAGCAGCGCCCTGCCCTATCGCAGTATGGAATTTTATTATGGCGGCACCTGGGAGCCCGCCAGCCATCCGCCCAAAGACGTCCCCGATGGCGGCACCTACGAATACAAGGGCCAAACCCTCACGGCCTTCACGCCCTGGCACATCGTCGACCGCACCCAGTTCACCTACTGGTCGGGCAAAGGGATGTTGACCTTTTACACCGAACCGCTGCTGGCTTTCGCCAAGGCCCTCAAGGAAGAAAATCCCGAGGCCTTCGTGGTCGTCGGCTGGGGCAATCGTCCGGGCGAAGACCACTGGGCCGGATTTTTCCAGCTCTACCAGCCCGTGATCGACGCGTCCATTGCATGGATCGACGCCTACAACGACCACGATTACGGTGGCCATCCCCACAACATGGCCGCGCAATACGAAGTGATGACCGCCTACGGCATGACCCGCCACAACAAATGGCTCTACGCCTACAACACCGAGACCGGGGCCAACACCGATCCGCAGGTCTACCGCGACCAGGCCTCCGTTTCCGCCCACCTCGACAAGTTCAACTGGGTCACCCGCAAAATGATGCACGCCCTCACCCACGTTCCCGATAAAGCCAAGGTATTCCTGCACTTTGGCGACGGGGCCGCGACCGGTGCGAGCGGCTCCTGGTGGTCCGACAAGGGCGAAGGTGTCTGCATGGACATGCTCCTCGAATTGCGCGGTCGCCTGCTGCACACCGAGCGCTCGCACGACGACCTCTACGCGGTGGCGTCGATCGATGGCAGCGACCCGCTGGCCCCGCGCCCGGCATCGCTCGGGGACGGCAAAGTTTTCGTGGTGGCGCTCTTCAACGATCGACAGGAATCGCGCAAGCTGTCCCTGCAGCTCCAGGCCCCGGCCGGGGCCGAACTGGGCCGCGGGCGCGTGCGCTACACGCGGGCAGAAAACGGCGACATCCTTGTGCAGGAAGAAGAGCTCGACCCCAACAACAACGGCCTGGAGACGGACATCGTCCTCGGACCGCGCGAACTGCGGGTCTACCGTTTCCCCATCACCAACGCGGCGCAATGGAATCCGCCGGAGCCCGAACGCCTGCGCCGGCAATTTTTCACCCACGACCTCCTGCGCGACGTGACCTCCGAAACCCCGCTGCGGGAAACCCTGACGATCCCTCAAACGCTGTTGGACGCCGCCATCGCCGCCGAGGTCCGCATTGTTGCCCGACGCCTCGGACACGGGGACGCCCAACTTCGCATCAATGGACAGGTCATCGATGTTCCGGGCATCCTCCCCGCCGAAAACAACGACCAGCTCGCGGTGCTGCCCATCGATCCCGCCTGGCTGAAGGCGGAAAACCAGATCGAACTTTCCCTCCGCAATCCGGAACGCGCCGGATTTTTCCTGGGCAACCTCAGCCTCATGCTCGAACACCGTCCCACCCAACCCCCGGCCGCCCCATGAAATCCCTCCCCGTCCTCGCCCTCGTCCTTAGCGCCCTCCTGCCGTCCTCCCTGCCGGCCCAGGACGCCGCTGCCCTGCACGCCTCCCTCGTCACGCGGCGACCGGACGGTCTCCTGGTGATCCATCCGCCCGTCGTGCCCGCCGAAATGAACAATCCCTGGACCCCGGAGCAGGAGGAACGCTTCATCCGTCAGTCCAACCGATTCCTGGAGTTGGCCCGGAGCAGCAGCTATGGATTGAACACCTACTTCGAAAACGAGAAACGCTGGTTTGGCTACGCGATGATGCAGTTCCTCGCGACCGGACAGGAAAAACCCCTCAAGGACCTGCAAACGCAGGACCACCAGCACGCCGAGTGGCACCGCGAAACCCGGGGCATCGACTGGTACGCCGCCTTCACCATCAAACATCAGGTCCGCAAGTATTTTCTTCTCGGCCCCGGTCTCCAGCCGGAGCACCGCGAGGCCATGCGCGAAGGTGCGCGCCTCTGGACCGAACAGGACCCCCTGCACCGCCCCCACTACACGTTTCAGCCCGAGCGCCGCGACCAGGGCTGGGGACCCGACGCCCGCAACTCCTGGGTCGACATCCGCAGCACCGACAACCTGCTCTGGATGCGCGATGTCGCCGTCTATCTCATGGCCGAAGAGACCGGAAACCGCGAAACCGCCGCCAAATACAAAGAGAAAATCCGCCGCTTCGTTGTCGCCATCTACCGCGTCGGCACCGGCGAATGGGACAGCCACAACTATTTCTCCCACGCCACCGCGCCCGTTCACACGCTCTTCGACTACGCCAAGGATCCGGAAGTCCGCCTGCTCGCCAAGGCCGCGCTCGACCACTACTACGCCGCCGCTGCCGTTAAATACCGCAACGGCGCCTGGAACGGTCCCACCAAACGCGACTATAACGCCATCCGTCCCATGACGGCCTCGCCTTCGTTTTTCGCCCTCCATTTCGGCAACAATCCTGTTCTCGGCGACCTCGACTCCGACGTCATCCACGCCCTGACCTCGGCCTACCGCCCGCCCATGGCCGTCATCGCCCTCGCCGACAAAAAAGGCCTCCCCGGCACGGAACTCTTCATCGCCCACGCCTCCTACGAGGATCCCCGCAACGGCCGCTACGACATCCAGCCCTCCTACCACGAGACGCAGTACTTCGGACACAGCTTCCAGCTCGGCACCCTCTCCGATGGCACCGAGGACCCCGACGCCAACGGATTCAAAATCGTGGCCGACGACACGAAAACCGGCGCGGAAATGCTGCAACTCGTCCCCGGCAGCGATCCCCTGTACCCCGGATCGCCCCAATACCAGAGCGGAAAACTTCATGGACAGGGCCGGGTCGCCCAGTATGGGCAGACCGCGATCTACCTGGTGCGTCCAGGATCCGCTCCCTGGACCTGGGTGCTGCCGAACAGCACGGAAATCGTTCGCGACGGCGATTTTCTTTTCTTGAAACATGCCAACACTTGGGTTGCGTATCGCGGGCTGAATGTGGACCTTCAGGGAATCGACGCGGAGAAAACCGCCCAGCTCCGCGAGGAACGCAAACGCGTGAAGGTTGGTGCCAAGGAAGTGGCCAATCCCCCCGACTGGCTGGTGCCGGGAAGTCTGGAGGTCGATGCGAAAAACCAGAATTGGGGCATGCGCCTGTCGCCGCGCCACCCCGACTATCAGGCCGCTTCCGCACTCGGCAAAGGCGGGACCACCTGTGGATTCATCATCGAAATCGGCGAAGCGCAGACCCACGGTGATTTCGAAGCCTTTGTTCGCGCGATCAAAACCAAAACCAAGGTCAACGCGAACGGTCTTGCGGATGGCCGGGTGATCTACGGCAACAGCCTTGGCAAGACCCTGGAGATCCGGGCCGGCGAGCCCCTCGGCGGAGACGCCGTGTTGCGCGACGGACAACGCCGCCCCTACTCCGCCCCTTGGTTCAAGTATCGGAAAGCTCCGGCAACAGGCAATCCTCCCGCAAATTTAATATTGCAGCTGTTGCAATAT
>CAZCFM010000005.1:41893-56727 GCA_964497855.1 uncultured Verrucomicrobiota bacterium
AGCTCCGGCAACAGGCAATCCTCCCGCAAATTTAATATTGCAGCTGTTGCAATATGGACTCACCCCATGATTTTGTCGCGCGTGCTTGATTCATGGCGGACGGTGGAGTAGTCTCATGCGCATGAATTGCAAACGAAGCAAACCCGTCACCATCAAGGAAATCGCGCTGCGCTGCAACGTGTCCACCAGCACCGTGTCTCTGGTGCTGAACGGAAGCCCCAAAATCAAAAAAAGCACGCGCGAAGCCGTGATGAGCATGGTTGAGGAGATGGACTACCGCCCCAACGAACTGGCGCGCAGTCTTGTGTCCAACCGCAGCCGCTGCCTGAGCGTCACCGTTCCCGCTCTCAATCACGTCTTTTCCGACGTGTATTTTGGCGAAATCATCAGCGGCATCTACCAGGAGGCCAACGAAGCGGGCTTCAAAATCCTCCTCGATATCGCCCAGGAAGCCTTCATCGCCAACAAAGAATACCTCAATCTCCTCCGCAACCGCCGCGCCGATGGAATGTTGTACATCGCGTCCACCATCGAGGACCGCTTTCTGCTGGAGTTCGAGTCCCAACCCTATCCCCTGATTCTCGTCAACCACTACTACCCCGGCAGCTCCCTTAATTCCATCAGCATGGACTACCGCCAAGCCGCCGAAATCGCCGCCGAACACCTTTTGGAACTCGGTCACCGCAACATCGGCCTCATCATCGGAACCAACACCTTCACCGGACTCGATTTCCGCGACAGATTCCTTCATGCCTGCGAACAGCGCGGCGTCCTCAAAACCGATCTCCCCTGGACCAGCGCCAAAGACTGGAGCGAACAGGAAGGCTACGAATCCACCAAAAAACTGCTGTCCCGCTACCCCCAGCTGACGGCCATCATGGCCGGAAACGACCGCATGGCCATCGGCGCCCTCCGCTACATCACCACCCACGGCCTCCGCGTCCCCCACGACATCTCCGTCATGGGCATGGATGACATCCCCTCCGCCAAATACACCATTCCCGGCCTCACCACCCTCCGCATGGACCTCTTTGAAATGGGCCGCCTCTCCTGTCGCCGCCTTCTCGAACTGCTCAACGGCACACGGACCCAGTGCCATGAACTCAAAGAGCCCCACCTCGTCCTCCGCGAATCCACTGGACCCGCCCGGGAACGTTCCGACCCGTGAAGCGCTTCGCCGCAGCGCTTCGGGCTCACGAAAAAGGGGAAGCAGAAGCGTTTGTACCGTTTTTCCGGCAATCTTCAATGGGCGAAGCCGTCTGCGCCCTCCGTCTGCTCTCCGGCGAAGCCTTTCCCTTCCGCATCCTCCTCAAGGACCTCGAAGCCCTCGTCCTCCGCGAAGCCGCCTTGCCCGACTGGCTCGTTCTGCGCTGCAAACGCGAACTCAACCACCTCCCCGAAGTCCTCGCCCGCCTCTGGCCCCGCGACGGACGCGGGCTCTCCCTCACCTTGACCGACATTCCTGCCGCCGCCGCCCAGGGACTTTCCGCCCTCTTCGACGAAGCCACACCCAACGAACGCATCATCCTCATCCAACTGTTGACAAACAAGTTGCATCTTTCTTTATCCACGGGAGACCTGGCTCGGATTCTGGCCAAAGCCTACGACGCCGATCCCATCCTCCTCGAAACCCGCCTGCTCGAAGCCCTTCCTGGCACTCCAGCCGAACTCGAAGCCCTTTTTCATCCCGAAGCCGGCACGGATCCCCTTTCCTGGCGTCCTTATCCCTTTCTCAAACCCGGCCTATGGGCAGGAACCCACCCCGGAGCCTGGCCCAGCCTCGAATGGAAATGGGACGGACTTCGCTGCCAGCTCCTGCGCCGTCCGGACAAAATTCTGCTCTGGTCTGAAAATGAGGGTCTTGTAACGAACCGCTTTTCCGGTATTATTCAGGACGCTGAATTCCTGCCTCTCGACACTGTCCTTGAAGGAATCGTGATGCCTTGGCGCGATGACAAGGCGCAACCCGCGTACCTTCTGGATGATACCTCTATTCCGGTAATATTTATGGCTTGGGACTGCCTCGAAGTCCACGGTGTCGATATCCGCGCGCTTCCCCTCTTTTCACGTCGAATGCAACTGCTTCCGATGTTCGGAAACGATGCCCCGCCCTCTTTCCGATGTTCGGAAGAACTGCGTTACCGCGATGCCGGACAGGCGGCGGCCCTGCACGCACAATCCCGTCAGATGGGCGCGCGCGGTTTGGTCCTGAAACCCAGTGATTCGCCCTATGCGGACGGGGAATGGCAGCTCTGGCCCGCCGAGGCCCGTCGAGTGAAGGCGCTGTTTCTCTATTGTGTGAAAGGACCGTCGACTGAATACGCCTTTGGACTGAAGCACAACGGGGGAACGCTCGCCCTGGGTCGGGTGACGGAAAAGCAGGCCGGTCCCATTCTCGACGAACTGGAGGCCTACGTGCGGGAGCATCGGGTATCCAAGCAGGGGCCGGTGCATACGGTGGCGCCGGGGCTGGTCTGCGAACTGGCCTTCGATGAACAGCGACCCTCCACCCGTCACAAAGCCGGCTGGGTCCTCAAGGGCCTCCGCGCCCTGCGCTGCCTGCCCGGCGAAGAAGCCGATTGTTTTCCCGGGTCCCTCCAGGGCTAAACCTGTATTGGGGCGTCAAAGGGGCTGCTGGGGCTCAGCCGTGCGGAAAAATGTAGAGCATGAGGTACACCAGCACGCCGGTGACGCTGACGTAGACCCAGACGGGCCAGACCCAGCGGACGAGTCGGCGGTGCAGGGCGAAGTTGCGTCGATAGGCGCTCACCACGACGGCGACAATAAAAGGCACCTGGAGGGTGGCGAGAAGGATGTGCGGGAAGAGAATGAGGAAGTACAAGGCGCGCAACCAGCCCGCGCCTTCGTATTTCACGCTGCCTTCGTGGTAATGGTAATAGAGATAGGAGGCAAGGAAAAGGGCGGAGACCGAGAGGGCGGTGACCATGTGGCGGGCGTGGAGAAGCAGATTCCGCTTGTGAATGGCCCAGCGTCCGAGAAGCAGGAAAATCAGGCTGATGAGGTTTAGCGTTGCATTCAGGGTTGGAAAAAACGATATGTCGGGCATGATCATCCTGTTGAAAAGGTTGAACGATGATACAACGGAAAAGCTCTCCTTTCAAACGTTTCCTTCTGGCACTTCTGTGGCGGGCCTTGCGGCTTGCCTTATTGGTCCTGGCACTTTCCCTGGGGATGTTCGTCTGGGTGCGCGCGGGTCGCTCCGCGCGGGCCGTGACGCTGGAAAGGCCTGAGTCATCGCTTCAACCCCCTTCCCGTGCACCGGAAAGCCTGCGGCTATTGACCTATAACATCGCACATGCTCGCGGACCTGTGCGGGGGGCGGCGAACACGGACGGCGGGGGACCCGAGGAAAAGCGTGCTCGCCTGGAGGCCATCGGGCATCGCTTGCAGTCCCTGAATCTCGACCTGGTGTTTTTGCAGGAGGTGGATTTTAACACCTGGTGGAGCGGTGGCGTGGATCAGGCGGCGATTCTGGCAAAGAGTGCGGATTTCCCTTACATTGTGCGCCAGCGCACTATCGACACGGGGTTGCCGTTTTTCCGGCGTTATGATTTTGGCAACGTCCTGCTCAGCCGCTTTCCCGTGGAAAAAATCGAATGGCTTCGGATGCCCCCGTATTCCCATGTGGAGGATTTTTTTGCGGGCAACCACGATGGCCTGGTCGCGCAGGTGCGCATCGGAGCCGAGCAGACGGTGCTGATTGTGGGCGTTCACCTGGAAGTGCGAAGTGAAGATGTGCGTGTGCAGGCGGCGGGGGAAATCATTCGCGTGCAACGGCAGCACGAGGGCATACCCGTCATTGTGATGGGGGACCTGAACAGCACACCACCGCCTTTGCCCGACTCGCAAACCTCGGCCAGCGGACAAAACACCATCGAACTGCTCGAAAGTTTTGGTGGCTTCCAGCGTCGCCCCGTGCGCGGTCAGACCCGTCCCGTCGATTTCACCTTTCCCACCCAAGGTCCGCGCCGTGTGATCGACTGGATTCTGCCCGACCGCAATTGGGCCTTTTTGCAGTACGAGGTTCTGCGTGATCTGAAGGAATCCGATCATTTGCCGGTACTGGCAACCCTGCGAAAGCGCTGAGCTCCCGGCTGGGGGGCGGAATTCAGCACCAAAGGTGCGACCACAGCCCCGCGTAGATCTTAAATTCATTATTGCAACTGTTACAATATTGCTCTCACCCGAAGGTTCGGACCACCTTGCGCACTAACACGCTCGCCGCAGTCCTTTCTTTTCGTTATGCACGCCGCATGACTTGGACGGTCTTTGCGTTCTACAAATTTTTTGATCTCCCGCATCCTGAACGATTGCGGGAGCAGGTCCGTGTCCTCTGCGAGGCGCAGGGGATCTGCGGAACGGTTCTGCTGGCTGAGGAAGGCATCAACGGCACGGTGGCGGGGCCGGCGGAAGGAGTTGAGGCGTTTCGGGATTTCTGGAGCGTGGAAATCGGCGGCCTGGAGGGCAAAGTCTCTTTCGCGGAGGAAAAACCCTTCGGCAAATTGAAGGTGAAGTGCAAAACGGAAATCGTCACGCTGGGACGTCCCGATTTACGGCCGGATCGCTGTCCGGTGGGCACCTATGTCAATCCCTCCGAGTGGAACCGTCTGCTGTCGGACCCCGAGGTGAGGGTGATCGACACCCGCAACGATTTCGAGTGCCGCATCGGGACCTTTGCCGGGGCGGAAAATCCGGGCACCACGACCTTCACGGAATTCCCGGCATTCGTTTCGCGCACGCTGGACCCCGCAAAAGACAAAAAAATCGCGATGTTCTGCACGGGAGGCATCCGCTGCGAAAAAGCCACCGCGCTTCTGCTCGAACAGGGCTTCTCCGACGTCTACCACCTCAAGGGCGGCATCCTGAACTACCTTAAAGAAATCCCGGAATCGGAAAGCCTATGGCAGGGCGAATGTTTTGTTTTCGACGAGCGTGTCGCGCTCGATCACACGCTTCAGCCGGGAAAAGCAAGAAGAAGTGCGGAGTGCGGAATGCGGAGTTAGGAGACAGTGGCGTTGCGAATTTTCTGGAATCGCGTATGCAGAATGTATGCAACCCTCCGTACTCATCACCGGATCCTCTTCCGGCATTGGACTCGCCAGCGCGCGTGACCTGAAACAACGCGGATGGCGGGTCTTCGCCTCCGCCCGTAAAACGGAGGACGTGGACAGCCTCCGCACCCAGGGCTTTGACTCGATCCAGCTCGATGTCGCGGACTCCGACTCCATCCGCCGCGCCGTCGAGGAGCTTCGCAGCGCCACCGGGGGGCGTTTGATGGGACTCGTGAACAACGCCGGCTACGGCCAGCCCGGTGCCTTGGAGGACCTGTCCCGCGACGCCATGCGCAGGCAATTCGAAGTCAATGTCTTCGGACTCCAGGAGCTGACCAACGCCGTCCTGCCGCTCATGCTCCCCTTTGGCTCCGGACGCATCGTGCACATCTCCAGCGTGGTCGGACGCGTCGCCCTTCCCTTCATGGGCATCTACTCGGCCAGCAAGTTTGCCGTCGAGGCTCTGGCCGATGCGCAGCGCGTGGAACTCGAGCGCACGGGCATCCGCATCTCGCTCGTGGAACCCGGACCCATCGTCACCCGCTTCTCCCGCAATGCCGTTGCGGCAACGCCGGGATTTTTGCCGATGACCGATTCGCGCTTTGCGGGTCTCTACGCCAAGGAACTCCTCACGCGCGAAAATCCCGAGCGTCAAAAAGCCTTTGCCCTGCCCCCGGAAGCCGTCGCCCGGGCCATCGCCCATGCCCTCAGCTCCCCGCGTCCAAAACGGCGCTACAAAGTGACCCTGCCGGCCCATCTCGGCGCTTTTCTCAGCCGCTTTGCCCCCGACGCCCTGATCGACGCAATCCTGTGCGGAGAACTGCGTCGTCGAAAAGGCGGTTAAATCGGAGGTTGGGCTTTCAGCCCGACATTGTTAAAATTTAATAATGCAACTTTAAAAATTCAATAATGCAACTGTTGAAATATTTCATCAATTTTTGTAGTTGACCAGAAACAGCCAGACAGCTAGATTGATTTCATGAAAACTCTTGGCATTTTTGAAGTCAAAAACAAACTTTCCGAAGTATGCGAGGCGGTGTCGTCAAGTGGGGAGGCATTGGTGGTGACCCGGCATGGGAAACCCCTGGTGCGAATTGTTCCCTGCACGGTCGTGGAGCCGGAACAGTCCGTCTGGGGAAGTGTGGCAGAATCCCAGGCGAAATACGGTCCGCTTACCGAAGAGCTTGAGTTACCGAAGCGCGAGCTGTCCTCGCGGCGGGGAGATCCGTTGTCGTGAACACCGTGACGCACCTGTTGGACACGTCCGTGTATTCCCAGCGCTTGAAACCTGAAGCGCATCCAGAAGTAGTACGGCGTTGGTCCGCACTGGGAGATCATCGTCTGGGAATTTCCGCAATTTGCGAGGCGGAAGTGCTGTACGGTTTGCAGAAACGGGACAGCGCGCGCCTGTGGCAGGAATATCGTTTCGCCCTGGAAAACAGGTTGACCCTGTTTGCCGTGGATCTGGGTGTGGCCCAACGTTTCGCGTCCTTGAAAGCTCAAACGGAGCGTCTTGGGAGACCCCGTGCTGATTTTGATTTGTTGATCGCCGCCACAGCGCTCCGCCACAACCTGATTTTGGCCACAGGAAATGTTCGGCACTTTGCCGACCTGCCAGGACTGCGGGTGGAGGATTGGTTTGAGGCGTAGTTCCACATGGGACTTCGGTCGCGCTTTGCTCACCTCTGTCCCCTGAGCCGAACTGCTGACCTTGGGATCGTAGTCCAACGTCGCGTGAACAGCGCAGGTTCAGGGTGCGAGACGCGCGAGCCAATCCCACAGCGGAACCGTGCGGCCATCGGCGAACACAATCCCCTCCGGATGCCAGACCAGCGCGTCGGGTCCGGAGAAGGCCCGCGCATCGAGGCGGATTTCCACGACTCCGAGGCGTGACAGTGCGAAAACCTCGTCGTCGCCACACTGTCCCGGCTGCTCGTCGTCGAACCATGCGGCCAACCCGTTCAGTTCCGCACCCGTGAGTCGCCCGTCCCGGTTCGCATCCAGCACGCGCAAGGGCTGGAACCCATCGTCCCAGAACATCTGCCAGGTGTAGCCGCCGAACATCCGGGCCCCGGATACAACATCGCCCACGGCGGCGGGATCCCACACGAGGAAGGCGGCGCAGGGCTCCGGCCAATTCCAACGTCCCCCGGAACCGTCGCCCAGCAGATCGAACGCCACCTCGGCCCCGGAATCCACCGGCACCGGGTCCTCGGCGCTGGCCAGCGGATGAAACACCAAGGGAGTTATCTCGCCGAAGCGCAGGGCATCCAGTTTTTTCAGGTCGGCCACCATCCGGTCCCGCACGCCCGCATCGCCTGTGCCTGTCGCGTCCGCCATCGCCAGCCACGCGCGAATGGCTTCCCCGCTGACGATTCCCCCGCGCCCGGTGATGGGCAGGTGCTCCAGCTTCAAATCACTCTTCCGGCCCAGCTCCCATGCTTTTTGGAAAAGGCCCATCGTTCCTTCCGCGTTGAGGGTCGACAAGGGCTCCTCCTTCACCTCCGCTTTCAGTTCCGACTCCAGCCAGGTTTTCTGGAACGACGCCGCTGTCAGGACATACAAGGCGTTGTCGGGGGCCATTTCAAGGGCCTTGGATAGGTGCAAGGCTGCTTTTTCCGCATGGGCGATCCGTTCGGCCTCCGTCAATTTCCGGGCCTCCCAGGTGGCGGTGCGCTCCCGGCTGGGTGTGAATTCGCGCGACGCCAGGCCCTCGGAGGGCTCATCCCGGTTCCAGGAGGGACTGGCCGCCACCCCCAGATCGAAGGCGAGATAATGCACCCGCCCCAGGCGATAGGTCCGTTCCGGATTCGCCGGATCGGCCGCTCTCCGGTCTTCGGCGTCTTTCAGCATCTGGTCCAGGGGCACGGGAACCGGTAGGACAAACCTCGCGAACAGGGAGGGCGACAACGAACAAAGGCACAATAGGGCGATGAAGGATTTCATACACCTTGGACGTTTGCCACGCCGCGAATCTTGGATTTTTTCTGTGAATCTTGTCTATGCAGACCGCCTGTCAGGCGCAAGCGGGGCCGCTGATGTCGGCCAGCAGGTCTGGAAGCGTGCGGTAGTTGTGCAGACGTTTGGCCGCGTCCTGGCAGCGGGCTGCGGGGGCCAGGCCGGTGGTTTCGGCGAGGAACAGAATGTAGGCGGCAACGTTTTTGGTGTAGAGAAGGCGGGCGCTGTCGCTGAGAGCGTAAAAACGCGCGCGCTGACGGTACCCGGCGGGACTGTGATCCCCCAGGGCCGTTTTTTCCGCGCGTCCGCCGGCGGCCAGAACGGCCAGGAAGTTGTACTCAAACCAGAACATGTGTTCGGGCGACGGCGAGAGCGCCTGGAGGGCCTTCCGCACAGACGCGCCATCGGCAAACACCGCGGCGGACTTTCCGTTGCGCTCCAGGGCATCCTGAATGAACGAACGCGCCATTTTCTGCTCGGTCGCGTCCGGACTGAAGGAGCCGGCGACGGCCATATCGACGGTGAACGCGTACCAGTCTTTCCAGAGGGCCTGGTCGGCGGGATCGTCGGATGCGGCGAGCGCGCGGCCCATTTCGTAGGTGTAACGTCCGCTGGTTTTGATCTCCAGGCGGCCTCCGGTGACCTCGCCCATGACGCGGTAGTTGTCCGCCGATTTTCCGGAGCCGGAATGGAAGCCGATGGAGCAGCCGAAGGCTTTGCAGACTTCCCATTGCTTTTCGATCAACGTGCGCAGGGCGTCGTTGTCGGGATAGGGCATGTTTTTCTGGAACCCGAAGGCGGGAGCGACGAAATGGATGGTCATGCCCAGCTCTTCGCAAAGGGCGAGCATCACGGCGGTGGTGCCCTGGGAGGTCAGGCCGGGGAGTTCGTCGATGGACAGTTCGCGCAGATAGGTGCGTCCGACGGGGGTGCTGAAGGCGGCATGGCGGGCGGCGCTGTACTTTTCGTCGCGGACCTTCATTTTTTTGACGGCGGGCCAGACGGTGGCGAGCAGGCGGTTGAATTCCGCGTCGCTGAGGGGGAAGCCGAGGGTTTGAGCGCGGACGCGCACCCGTTCGGTCAGTTGTGCCGGGACGTGTTCGTTGACCCAGGCGGCGGGGTCGGCGGGGACCTGCGTCTGGGCCAGTTCGGGGGAGAGATCGAAGGTGATGTAGCTGGCGAGCAGACAGCCGGTGACGAGGGCGTCCTCGCGGACGTCGAATTTGCCGCCGATGGGCTGGTGGTCGGCGTTGAAGCTCCAGGGAATGCGCCGCAGATGAAAGCCGGTTTTCAGTTTGGAGAGCACGCAGCCGTGGGACATGCCTTCGACGCTTTGGCCCTGGTGGCCTTCGGGAACGTTGGTGCCGATGAAGGGAAAGGGGACGGTGTCGAGGCGGTTTTCGAGCATGGCGTTGACGTCGTACACGAGTTCGCGCGGAATGGAGTTCTGGTTGGCCGTGACGCCGAGGTTCAGGGCGGACATCGCCCATTCGACGGCGGGCCAGTGCAAGGTGGTGAAGCGGGCACCGATGCCGAGAGTGCCACGACCGAGGGAACCGCCGCCCGTGGGGAAAATCGTGGAGTCCGGGTCCTGTTCCTGAATGCGGTTCTTGAGGACAAGCAGGTTTTGCCAGGTCGCGGGGAAGGCTTTCTGGCCGGGTCCGAGGTCCACGCCGCCGCTCAAGCCGCTGTCGCCTGTCCCGCTGAGAATCCAGGCGCAGTCACCTTGGTCGTTCTCCACCAGTTCCCAGGAGCCCTGCGCCGTTTTGAAACGACTGCGGGGGTGCCGTTTGACCGCTCCGGGGAGTTGTGCACGCAGGACGGGCCAATCGAGACAGAAATCCGGGCTGATACAGGGGTTGCTGGCAATGCGCAGGTGGTTATCGAGCAGGAAGCGGTTAATGGCAGACATGGAAACTCCGTTCGGGTGAAAAAACATCCCTAGTGGAACCGGCCCGGATTTCGAGTCCGAAATGGTTTTCGCATATTGCAACAGCTGCAATATTCCATTTAGCAAAAGTCCGCCCTCACGATGATGTATCAACAGGGACTTCAGCGGAGGAAACGGATGAACGCTTTTTGCCAGTCCTCTACGTTTTCGAAACCGTAGTGCTCCTTGACGGCGGCGGGGATGTCGGCCCCCTTGACGGTGACGGCCTGGAGGAATTTCACAAAGACGGACTGGTCTTTTTCCAGTTTGAGGAAACCCACGGCTTGTCGGCAGCTTCGGTAAAAACGATGGACCTGCGCCTCCCCGTCAGGATAGCCGCGCATTCCCATCAACTCCGGAATCGTAAAGGCGTCCGCCATCCGCCCCAGACCTTCTTTGGGGTTGACCCGCTGTCCTTTGAAGGCTTTCTATCCCGCGGCTTCGTACCACTCGGCCAGGCCTTCATTCAGCCAGAGGGGGGGCGTGCGCGCAAAAAAGCGGTTGAGCACCAGATGGCTCATCTCGTGGGCGAGAATATCGGCGTTCGTTTCGTTGTCGCCCGTGTCCTGCACGTACATGATTTGTCCGTACACATAGGCTGCGGCCCACTCCGGAGCCGTCTGCGATTTTTCGATGAACTCTTTCCATTCTTTGCTGTTGCGGACCACCACGATGTGGGATTTCTCTTTCTGACGGTCTTGGAAACCCGGCAGATCGGAGGCGATGTACTGGTAGAAAAAATCAGCCATGCGCCCGACGCGTTTGGCGAAGGCCACCTGCTGGTAGTGGATGATGAAAAACTCGGTTTCGGCGTGTTTCCATTCGCGGCCCACGGTCAGGAGGGCGTCTTTTTCCTTGGAGGTCATGGAGGTAGGCCAGGGTTCGCCGAGATTGATCTCCTTCCAGGTCAGTTCGCGCCGTCCGGTGGGGGCCTGAATTTGTCCGGCGGGCAGGGCCCCATGTGCGTTGGCGCCGGCGAGTCGCAACACTTCGGCGCGGTCCTGGGGCACCAATTGTTCGATGCGGACGGAAATTTCGCTGCCATCTTTTTTGCGGAGACGGACGAGTCCCGCATCATAGGCCACAAAAACAGCTTCCGTCCGGAATTCGCCAACGGCGCGCCAGACCCGCAGGTCTCCCTCCGGCGCAGGGGTCGGGGTTTGGGCGGAGAGCAGCATGGCGCCGCAAACGAGCCAGCAGAAAAAAGTCGATTTCACGGTTTCCTCACGGGCTGATAGCTGCGCAAATAGGCCCCTTTGGGTCGGCGGGGGTCAAAGCTGGAGCCGCGGGTCGTGATCAACCGGCATTCTTTGCGGGCTTTTTCGGGTTCCACGCCCTCGAACTCGATGCGCCAGAGCGCCCCGTAGAGCACGGCGCGTCCTTCGCCGTGATTGCAGTGAATGAGCGCGGGGCGGTGCGCGGGATCGGCCACCCACGCCAGGTAGCGGTCGCGCAGCTCGGGGGTCGGCACCTGCGGGGATTCCAGATTGACGTGATGGACCCCGAGAGACTCCAACGTTTCTTTTTCGGCGGCGATTTTCTCCGCGCCTTCGACCGGACAGCGCAGGTCGAACACCGTGCGGATCCCGTGTCGGCGCACCATCTGTCGCAGGGCCTGCGGCGGCATGGCGGCACAGCGATACACGTTGCCCCGGCTCACGACGCTGAAACGGTGCTCCCGGTAGTGCCACCAGGCATAGGCCCCGCCCACTAAGAGCAGGGACCCGATACAAAAAGGAATCCAAAGGTGCATATGGCCACCCCCTAGCAGGAAAGTGCCCCCTTGCAAAGCCGCCGTTTCTGCCGACCCCCATCCTGACAATCGCGCTTGCCTTTCCCTGGAAATCCCTCATTTATCCGACATGTTCTTCCCGCGCTCTCTCCTGTTGCTGTTGTTTCTCAGCACCGGCTGCGCCTCGGTCCCCTATCGCCGTGGCATTACCTTTCAGGACCCCCGTCTGCCTTCGCAGCCCCTCGGCCCCGATCAAATCGTCCGCGGAAACCCCAATCGTTTTCTCGATGCGGCGGACTGGGTCTGGCCCGGAAGCCTCCTCGGTAAAATCGTGTTGTGGGACCGCCGGGTGGACAGTCATGTGATCGGCCCCGAAACCGAAGCCGTGCTCGCGCGGTATCTGGCGACCAACGACCTGGGCCACGTCAAAGTCCGTCTCAATGCCTATCACCCTGGCGACGAATTCCGCCGCACCGTGCGCAACAAATCGATGGGGGCCGGCTGGCGCTACACCGTGGGAATGCTGGTCTGGCTTCAGTACACCATCCTGCCCGGACGCATTTTCGGCGGCGACCACTACAATCCCTACTCCAACACGATTCATATTTTCTCCGACATTCCCGCCGTCGCCGTTCACGAAGGCGGACACGCCAAAGACCTTGCCGACCGCAAGTGGAAAGGGTTTTACTCCATCACCTACGTCATCCCGGGCGTAAACCTCTACCACGAGGCGCGGGCCAGCAACGATGCCCTCGGCTACCTGCTTGCCGACGAATCGCTCGGGTTGCAACGCGAAGGCTACCGCATCCTGCATCCCGCCTACGGCACCTATGTGGGCGGAAACCTGTCCCTGCTCGCCCCCGGCGAAGGCGTTTTGATCTACACCGGTGCGGTCATCGGCGGACACATCAGCGGCCGCGTGGCCCGTCCTCCGAAGGAATAACCCTCAGCCCGCGACGGCCTGTTCGAGCTGATCGGACTCGATTTGCGTCATCTCTTTGCGGCTGCGCTGGTTTTTGCCGTGAATGCTGTGGTACTTCAAGTAGGTGTCGAGTCGTTTGCAGTGCGGAAGTCCGGCAAATCGGAACACCCGTTTCAGCGTCTCTTCGGGTTTGGACAAAAGGTCGGAGTAGCCCACTTCGAGACGATCCGATCCGGGAAGCTCCTGCAATTCCGCCCGCAGACACTGGTGGTACCAGCGGATCAGGACGCCGGAGAAATTCAGCGGCGTCAGCTCCAGGGTGTCCAGACGGGCCGACAGGGCCTCAGGCATGGCCTTTTTCCAGAGCTCCCGATTTACCCAAAGCGGATTCTCCGGATTCTTGTTGAACTGTTTCGCCATCCAAAAGGCAATGGATCGGGGATCGCGCAGGGATTGTATAAAACGCGCCTGCGGGAAAACCCGGCGCAGCAGGGCCACCCGGGGAAATCCCGTACACTGTCCGACAAAAAAACTGCGTCGTTGATATGCGCACAGTTCGGCCAGGGCTTCCCGTGCCTTGACCACGTCTTCTTCACGCACTTCGTCCGGGCGGGGCGGATGGGGTTCCGTATCCGTGTGCGAAAATCCAGGCAGCCAGTGATCCCAGAAGCCCGAGTTCTCCGCCGGGGAAGGAAGTTTTTCCCACGCATAGCGCCGCTCAAACCAGAACTCCCCCAGCAAGGGCCAGTCAAAACGACGGATGCGTGCGGCCCGTTTTAACTCACCGGGATGTGTATCCAAGTCCTCGCAAATCCACGACGTCTGCGGATGGGCCGTCAAAAAATCCAATAACAGGGTACTGCCGGAGCGCGGAGCGCCGACCACGAAAAGAACCTGTTTGGGTTGAGGGAAGTTCACAACAAAGGTGGGATAAAAACCTATAGACAATGAAAATTGTTAAATGTTTAAATATCGACAGAAAAAACGAAACCTTTCAAATAAAAACTCTCGGGAATGTGAAGATCGATCGGATGGTCGGGGGCCTGGAGGAGCATCCGGCGGAGCTGGGCATTGCATCCGGCCTCCAGCGCGGCGTCGGCGGCGATCTTCTGAAACAGCTCGGGATTCATGAGTCCGGAGCAGGAAAAGGTGAAGAGAAGTCCACCGGGCCTGAGAAGTTTAAGCGCCAGTCGGTTAATATCTTTGTAGCCGCGGGCCGCGCGCATCAAAGAGGCCTGCGAATCCACAAATTTGGGAGGGTCGAGCACGATGAGGTCGAAACGGCGTTCTTCGCGGTCGTACTGGCGCAAAAGCTGGAATACATCGGCCTTGAGGTTGTCGCAGCGGGCGGGGTCGAAGCCGTTGAGGGCCACATGCTTGTCGATGGCGGCGACCAGGCCTCCCACGTCTTCGGCGTTAGTGACGTGCCGGGCACCCCCGGCCAGCGCCGCAATTCCGAAGCCTCCGGTATAGGCAAAACAGTTGAGGACTTCTTTGTCGCGGGCATGACTGCGGACGAGGGCGCGGCTGTCGCGCTGATCGAGGTAGAACCCGGTTTTGTGGCCCTGGCGGAGGTCCACTTCGAAGCGGAGTCCGTTTTCCTGAATGGCAACGAGCGGCGGGGGCTCTTCGCCGCGAAGTACGCCTGTGACCGGCGGCAGGCCCTCCTTGCTTCGGACATCGGCGTCGGAACGTTCGTACACGCCACGCACGCCGGGAAGGGCGGCGAGGGCATCGGCGATGGTTTGTTTCCAGGCTTCGACCCCGGCGGCGGAAAACTGGCAGACGATCCAGTCGCCGTAGCGGTCCGCCACCAATCCGGGAAGGCCGTCGGCGTCGGAGGAAACGAGTCGATACGCGCTGCTCTGCGTTTCGAGGGCCAGGGGGGCGCGCCGCGCCAGGGCCCGCTGAATGCGCCGGGCAAAAAAGGCCGCATCCACGGTTTCCTGCGGATCAAGCGTCCAGATGCGGGCGCGGATTTGCGAGCTGGGGGAAAACGCGGCGCGGGCCAGCCAGCTGCCGTTTTCCGCGCGCAGCTCCACCGTCTCGCCGGGTGCCGGATCTCCGACCACGCGCATCACGGCGCCGGAGAAGATCCAGGGGTGACGCCGCAGAACCGAACGTTCGCGGCCTTGTTTCAAGATGAGTTCGGACATAGAGTCCGCTATTGACGCCGAAGAGGCCCCGGGTCAATCCAATCCTTTCCAGCGGAACGTGAGC
>CAZCFM010000006.1:0-9897 GCA_964497855.1 uncultured Verrucomicrobiota bacterium
GGGCTCGGTCTATCTCGCCGGAGCCTGGCTCGAAGGCGTATCCGACCCCGGTGAATTCACTGTGACTGCAGGAACAGCCACAGGAAGAGGATTCCGAGGTTCAGGAGGGTGACGGGGATGCCGCTGCGGGCGTAGTCGCGAAAGGAGATGCGGATGCCGTAGGCGGAGGCTTGTTCGAGGACGATGAGGTTTGCGAGGCTGCCCAGGAGGAAGAGATTTCCGGCGTAGGTGGTGGCGAGAGAGAGGACGTAGGGAAGGGTCTCGCTGTGGCTGGGAAGTCCGGGGATCAGCAACATGGTGGCCGGCACGTTGCTGACCAGATTGCTCAGGAGGACGGACACGGTGGCGAGGGTGTAGGGGTTGGCGGGGTCGAAGCCCTGCTGCGTGGCCCAGGCGATGACCTGTGCGGGAATGTGGCTCTGGTGGAACCCGCGCACGACAATAAAGAGCCCGCAGAAGAGGGTGATCAGATGCCAGTCGACGAGGGCCAGCATGGGGCGTGTGTGCATGCGTCGGCTTAGCAGGAGAAGTCCGGCGACGCTCAACACCGACAAGGCGCGCGGGGCGTCTGCGAGGAGGAGGACGATGACAAGGGCGGTGGCGGCAAGGCCTTTCGCCGTCTGCCAGCGGTTGAGTTCCGGCCAGGCGGGGTCGCTGTCGACGGAGGTCGTTCCGGCAGGCAGCCACCAGTGTTTGCGGAATTGCCAGCGGAGGAAGAGGGCGGTGGCCACGAGGGCGGCGAGGGAGGGCGGGGCGCACCAGAGCAGGAAACGTCCGAAGGAGAGTCCGTAGGTTTGGGCGATGAGCATGCTTTGCGGGTTGCCGATGAGGGTGGCGGCGGAACCGAGGTTGGTGGCCATGGCCAGTCCGAGCAGGAAGGGCAGGGGATTGAGGCCTTTGCGGCGGAGGGCGACGCATAGCACGGGGGTGAAGGCCAGGCAGATGATGTCGTTGGCCAGGACGGAGGCCAGAATTCCGCTGGTGGCCATGAGGACGTAGAGAAAACGTTCGGGGACGTCGATCCAGTGGGTGACGCGGAGGGCGAGCCAGGTGTAGAATCCGCCGAGACGGAGTTGAGCGGAGACCACCATCAGTCCGTAGAGCAGGAGGAGGGTGGGGAAGGAGATGGCGTCCAGGGCGTCGGCGGGAGAGAGTCCGCCGGCGAGGATCATGGCGAGGGCGCCGAGGAGGGCGATGCCGGTGCGGTCCAGTGCGAGGCGGGGCACACGTCCGAGGGCGATGCCCGCATAGGTGATGAGAAAGATCAGCGCGGGAATCGGCATGGAGATGGGGTCAGTCGTAGCAGTGTTCGGGCGCGGGGAAACGTCCATCGCGGACATCGTCGGCATAGGCGCGGAAGGCTTTTTCCATTTCGCCGCCGAGGGCCGCGTATTGTTTGACGAATTTGGGGCTGAATCCGGGGAAGAGGCCCAGCATGTCGTGCATGACGAGGACCTGTCCGTCGCAGTCGGGGCCGGCTCCGATGCCGATGGTTGGAATGTCGAGGGTGGCGCTGATGTCGGCGGCCAGGGCGGCGGGGCAGGCTTCGATCACCACGGCGAAGGCCCCGGCCTCCTGGACCGCAAGGGCGTCGGCGCGGATTTCCGCGGCGGCGTCCGGACTGCGGCCCTGGACCTTGTAGCCGTTTTCCTTGACCGACTGCGGGAGGAGCCCGATGTGACCCACGACCGGAATGCCGTTGTCCACCAGGCGGCGGATGGTCGAGGCGCGCAGGCGACCACCTTCCAGTTTCACGGCGTCGGCCCCGGCTTCCTGCAGGAAACGACCGGCGTTGCGGACGGCTTCGTCGTCGTTGATTTGATAACTCAGGAAAGGCATGTCGGCGAGGACGAGGGCGTTTTTCACGCCGCGGGCGACGGCGGAGCAGTGGTGCAGCATGTGGTCCATGGTGACGGGAAGCGTGCTGGTGAATCCGAGCACCGTCATGCCAAGGCTGTCCCCAACGAGAAGCAGGGGAAGGCCGGCGGCGTCGGCAATGCGGGCGCAACAGGCGTCGGTGGCCGTGAGGGTGGCAAATCGTTGTTTGCCTTTAAGGCTGCGAATGCGGGAGGGGGTCCATTTGGGCATTTCTTGGAAATAGCTGGAAAATCAGGGGAATGCAAGTCGGAGTCAGGGGGAGTAGCGGCGGATCGTGCGGATGTCCTGAACGAAAGTATTGATTTTATTGCTATTTGTGCCATAATCAATGCCCATTTCGTTTTCTACGGAAATGCATTCACGGGTTTTCCTTTTAGGCGCCCACCTTCTGAACGTCTCCTTCCATAACTGCACGGTATCTCATCCATGTACACGACTCCCCAGCCCTTTTTGCAGTTGACCCTCCCGCGCGCCCACAAAACCCTTGGCCGTCTGAAAAAAATGATCTGGGGGATTCCTCAGCCCTTGCCGGTCACCTTTGCCGGGGCGCACAACCTGCAAATCCCCGTGGAATCGGCGCGGAAACGGAGTTTTACGCCCGTTGAATTGCCCTTTCACTGGGGACGTCTGATGTACCAAGGTTGGTTCCATGTGGACTTTCCCGCCGCGGCTCCCGGCAAAACCCGCTGGTTGCGCTGGGACGACCAGGGCGAAGGCACTCTCTATCTCAACGGCGTGCCCCACTACGGTTTCGATGTCGCCCACAAAGAAGCTCCGCTGCCCGACGATGTGTCCGAAGGCTATGTCGAGGGCCTCTGTCTGCAAAGTGCCATCTGGCATCACGAAGCCAAGGGGATTGATGGGAAAGGGTCCTGTCTGGCCCAGGTCGAACTGCTGGAGCGCAATGACGCCGCGTGGAAAGCGTTTTTCGACATGGAAGTCCTCGTCAACCTCGTCAAAACGCTCGGCGCACGCAGTGCGGACTTCGGGGGACTGCAGGACGGAGGCATCGGCAATAAACCCAAGGTGGAAACCGTTTCTCCCTCGCTGCGCCGCGCCTTGCGCGTGCTCGACGATGCGTCCATGGCCCTCGACCGAGGCGGACTGCCCGCGCTGCAGGAAGTGCTCGATGCGGGCTACGCCTCCCTTCGCAATCCCGATTCTCTGGTGAAAGGTGTGCTCACCGGACACGCCCACATCGACCTCGTTTGGCTCTGGAACGAAATAAGTGGCGAATACAAGGCCCGCCACACCTTCGCCTCCATGAACGAATTGATGGGGCGCTATCCCGAATTCCATTTTGCCTATTCGCAGTCGGCATCCTACGCCGCCGTGGCCCGTCAAAGCCCCGCCCTGCTCGACCTCGTCAAACAACGCGTCAAGGAAGGCCGCTGGGAAGCCGTCGGCGCCACCTACGTCGAATCCGACACTCTCGCCGCCTGTGGCGAAGCCCTTGCCCGCTCCTTTCTGGTTGGCCAGGAAAGCTTCCAATCCCTCTTCGGCGAAAGCTCGCGCCTGCTGTGGCTGCCCGATGTGTTCGGCTACTGCGGCTGCCTCCCGCAGATCATGCGCCAGTGCGGCGTGGACCGTTTCTTCACCACCAAACTGACCTGGTCCAACATCCACCTCTTCCCCTACAGCAGTTTCCGCTGGCGCGGCACGGACGGCAGCGAAGTCCTCACCCACGTCACCCAGGGACTCGGATACAACCAGAACGCCAAGGTGGAGGAAGTCCTCAAAGCCGCCAACGAGTATCGCCAGTCCGACGTGCACGACGAATTTCTGTTGCCCACCGGCTTCGGCGACGGCGGCGGCGGGGTCACTCCCGAAATGATCGAGCGCGCCCGCCGCATCGACCACCTCGCGGGCGTGCCCAACACCCGCTGGGGCCGTCTGGAGGATTTCTACGACAACCTCGACCGCGTCCGCGAAAAACTTCCCGTCTACCAGGGCGAACTCTACCTCGAATACCACCGCGGCACCTTCAGCACCCACAGCGACCTCAAACGCGACTTCCGCGCCCTTGAACGCGCCCTGCAACAGCAGGAGGCCGTCCACAGTCTCCTCGGAAAAGGTCCCATCGATGTTCACGCCTGGCAACGCCTCGTTTTCAGCCAGTTTCATGACTACATTCCCGGCAGCAGTATCTGGGAAGTCTACGAAGAGGGACTCCCCGAACTCCGCGCCCTCGCCGCCCAGGCCATCGGCGCCGCCCAGGAAAAATTGGGACAGGGCGAACTCGTCGCCAACCTCCTGCCGATGCCCCGCCCGTTTTTTGCCAATGGATTCCGCGTCGTCCTGCCCCCGCTCAGCGTCTGCCATCCTGACCTGCTCAACGGCGACGGATGCTACGAACCGGTGGCCGAAGCCCTTCAGCTCAGCTCCACCCGCGTCACTGCCAGCTTCAACGAACGCGGCGAAGTCAGCAGCCTGATCATCGACGGCCAGCCCGCCGCCCTCGCCGCCCCGCTCAACCAATACATCACCTATCCCGATTTCCCGCACCAGTTCGACGCCTGGGACATCGACCGCCAGACGCTGCACCTCGGGCAAACGGTCGACAGCCCCGCCGAAGCTCTTCCCTTCACGGCCGCCGAGGGAGTGGCCGGACTCGCCTTCCGCCGCCGCATCGGCGCCAACAGCAGTATCGAAATCCGCTACCAGCTCGACGCCGTGCTGCCCGTTCTTCAGGTCGAAGTCGTGCTGGACTGGCAGGAAACCAACACCCTCCTCAAGGCGAGCTTCCCTACGACCCACATGGGACGTTTCGCCCGCTACGGCTCGCCCTTCAACAGCGTTTTGCGTGGACAACTCCCCGGCGACCCCAAGGACGAAGCCATGTTCGAAGTCTGCGGCAGCCGATGGGCCGTGGTCATGGACGACAGCCAGTCCGATGGTCTCTCCCTCATCACCGAAGCGAAATTCGGCTTCTCCTGCCGTGAAGGCAACCTCGGACTCACCCTCATCCGCTCGGTGTGCGTCACCGGCGAAGATGACGGCCACCGCAAGGGCATCACCTCCAGCATCCGCGACAACGACCCGCGCCCCCAATTCACCGATCTGGGCCGCCATGTCCTCCGCTACGCCATCGGCTCCTTCCACGCCGCCCAGATCCGCGCAGACCAGCCCGCCGCCCTCGCCGACCTGCTCTACACCCCCGTGCTTCCCGCCAGCACTCCCGCCTCCGCAGGCCTGCTCGACATCGAAGGCGGCGACAGCCTCATCCCCGCCTGGGCCAAACCCCTCGACAACGGCGCCTGGATTCTTCGCCTGCACGAAGTGCTCGGACGCAGCGGCACCGCCCATCTCGTCCTCGCCGACGGCTGGACGGCGGAACGCTGCAACCTCGCAGAAACCGAGTGCGGCGACTGCGGTCCGGATATCGGCTTCCGCCCCTACGAAATCGTCAGTGTTCGCCTGCAAGCGTCCACGAAGTAGGATGTCCTCTCCCCGCCACCCTCGGCGGCTGAATTTTCCTCTCAACATCCAATCCTCTCCCCTCCGTATGCTCGCACTCCAAAACCTTGATTTCTTCCAGAACCTCGGTCCCGCCACCCGCCTGCCCCGCGGCTTCTGTGCCGCACTCGAATACGAAACCCTCCGCGTGCAGCTCGTTTCCTCCGACGTGCTCCAGATCTCCATCAGCCGGGCCGGACGCTTCGACGACTCCCCCAGCGTCGCCCTGCAAACACCCTTCGACGCCAAACGGCCCATCGATTTTCATCTATCGCAGGATGACACGGAAATCGTTCTTCAGACAAAGGACCTGACGCTCCACGCCCGCCGTGCCCCCTTTTCCCTGCGCGCCCTGCGCGCCGATGGCAGCCTTATTTTTGCCACCGCCCTCGACGCAAGTGGCCGCAGCCGCGCCTACGGCGTGCTCAACAACCAATTCGCGGTGGAACGCCTCAACGCCCGCGAAGACGCCTTCTACGGCCTCGGCGAAAAAACCGGATCCTTCAACTGCCAGGGACGGGACTTCACCCTCTGGAACACCGATGTGATGAACGGGGGCGCCACCGAGGAATTCACCCGCCACCGTCCGGAAAACGATCCCCGCAAAAATCCCCTCAGCACCGAGTTCGATCCCTACTACATCTCCATTCCGTTCTTCTACCACCACCCCGATGTGCCCTTCGCCGCCCCCGGCGCTCCCGCCCCCATGAGCGGGCACTTCATCGACAACCCCTGGCGCGGCCAGTTCGAGTTTTTCGACGACACCCGGCACCGCTTCGCCTTCAACGGCGGCCACTACACCGAATACATCTTCGCCGGGCCCTCCATGGCCGCGATCCTCGCCGGCTACACCGCCCTCACCGGACGCATGTCCCCGCCGCCGCTCTGGGCCCTCGGCCACCATCAGTGCCGCTGGTACAACTACACCCAGCCTCAGGTGGCGGAACTCGCCGACACCTATCGGCAACGCGACATTCCCTGCGACGTCATCTGGCTCGACATCGATTACATGAACGGCTTCCGCGTCTTCACCTGGGATGAACACAAATTCCCCGACCCGGGCGAACTCATTGAAAACCTGCGGAAACAGGGCTTCCGCATGATCACCATCATCGACCCCGGCGTGAAATACGAAAAGGGCAATCCGCTCTTCGAAGAGGGTCTGGAAAAACGCCTCTTCTGCGAGACGACCGTCGGCACGCCTTACATCGGCCGCGTCTGGCCCGGCCAAACCGTATTCCCCGACTTCAGCCTTCCCGAAACCCGCGCCTGGTGGGGTCGTCTCAACGCCGGACACGTCCGCTTCGGCATCGCCGGCATCTGGAACGACATGAACGAGCCCGCCACCTTCGACGGCGACGTCGACTCCATGCGCTTCGGGCATGGCCGCTTTGAACACGCCCGTTTTCACAACGAATATGCCACGCTCATGGCGATGGGCACGGTGGAGGGCCTTCGCGAGGCCATGCCCGGTCTCCGCACCTTCGTGCTCAGCCGCGCGGCTTCCCCCGGCATTCAGCGCTACGCCGCCAACTGGATGGGCGACAACATCTCCACCTGGGAACACCTCCGCATGTCCCTGCCCATGGCCATGGGACTCGGCATTTCCGGACAGCCCTTTGTCGGCGCCGACATCGGCGGATTCGGACGCCACTGCGGCGGCGAACTGCTTGCCCGCTGGTACCAGTGCGCGGCCTGGACGCCCTTTTTCCGCAACCACAACTGCATGAACCAGCGCGACCAGTACCCCTGGTCCTTCGGTTCCGCCATCGAGGCCCTCTGCCGCGCCGCCATCCGCGAACGCTACACCCTCATGCCCTACCTCTACAGCGCCTTCCTGTGCGCCAGCGAAACCGGCGCTCCCATCCAGCGTCCGCTGATTTTCGATCACCAGAACGACACCCATGCGCGCGCTATCGACGACGAGTTTCTCCTCGGCGAACACATCCTCGTTGCCCCCATCACCGATCCCGGTCGTTGCGAGCGCCAGGTCTATCTTCCCGGGGGCGAATGGCAGAGCTGGCACGACGGCTCCCCGCGCGAGGGCGGACGTTTCCACTGCGAAGCCGCGCCCCTCGAGCGCATTCCCGTTTTTGTCCGCGCCGGGGCCGTGATTCCGCTCTGGCCTGAAGTTCCCGCCAGCACCGACGCGTACCATCCCGAGGACATCGTCCTGCTCATCGCCGTTCCCTCCCGCGACGGCGAGACGGCCTCGATCCTGCACGAGGACGATGGCCTCAGCACCGACCATGCGCAGGGTGCCTTTGTCCGCACCCACTTCACCCTCCGCCTCGAAAACGGAACGCTTCAGCTCAGTGCCAGCGTGGAAGGGCAGGGGTACCCCGCTTTCCGACGCCAGCGCTTCCGCATCCGCCCACTCGCAGCGTCCATCGCCGCAGAGGACATCATCCTCGACGCGGGCAAGAATCCCTTCTCCGTGAATCTTCCCTGGGTAGCGAGCTGAAATCTAAACCGCTTGTAAAACTCAAGGGGTGGATTCGGGGTCAGGAATGACCCCGAGGGCATGAATACGGAATCCAAGGTCGTCCGGAAAATGTGGAAGACCGGGGTCGTAGGGTGGTGTCAGGAAGTGAAGCCACTCGAAGACCCCGGTAGCCGAGGAGGGACGTTGGAGACGAAAGGGGATCCAGGTCCATTCGGCGGGGAGAAATTTTTCAGCGATGAGGTTGCCCTGGGTGTCGTTCACGCGCAGGGAAGGGGCCTCCATCTCCCCCCCACGACCATTTTGTACGAGCATCCAGAGCCAAGAGGTTCCGGGATGTGAGGGAGCTACAATGGCAGATTGGGCTCGAAACCACTGTGAATCCATGGAGGGCAGATGAAAGGTGGTGGAGGCTCCGGGCAGGGGAAGGGGGCGAATTTCAGTGCCGTTCAGGGCGTAGATCTGATGCAGAAAACCGGGCTCCTCGCTGCGGAGAAGGAGGGGGCCAGTACCTTCGGGCTGAAGCTCCACCCAAACCCACAATGAGCTGAGGGCGTGATAGCGGAGGGTTCCCCCGCTGACCGCAACAGGGTCGGGCGGAACGCCCTGTGGAAAGGCCAGCAGTAGTACGAGGCGCGAGGGGGTGTTGGTGGGCAGGGAGATGGATTCGCCGGCTTCAAAACCCTGTCCTTGAAAGGTTGCAGGTCGAGGGCCGATGGAATTTGCAGCGCCGCGGAGCCCCAGGCGGCTGCCGGGGAACGAACGCAGATATTCCGAGCGGGAGGCCGGCACGCCGGGAGTCAGGAGGCGTTGCACATAGAGTGTCCGTCGACTGCGATCCAGCCCGAGGGGAATATCGCGACGGGCCCGGCTCAGATGACGGGTTCGCAGGGTGGATGAGAAGAGAGGTTCCTGGGCAAGTCCCGGAATTGCGGCACCGGGGAAAGGGGAGATCAGGACATGACGGCGACCGGGTGCTGTTTCCACGAGGCGTTTCCAGATGGTTTCGACGGACAGAAATTCGGCGTCAGTCCGGTATTCCCAGGAGAGGGGAAGGAGAGGCAGGCCCGTGAGGGTTTCGATTGGAACGGCCGTCTGTGTGTATTCCGCAAAGAGGAAATCGGCCTCGGGCGCAATACGGGCGGAGATGTCCCGGTAAAAGCCAAACGTGCGTTTTCCGTTCCAGACGCTGAACAACTGGGTGCGTCCCCGCAGGCCGGCAGCGATCAGCAGAAGGGCCCCGAGCAGAGGCAGGGCCCAGCGTCCAGTGCGCCGCCATGCGGGACGATTGGCGATGCATTTCAGGACGAGGTCCGATCCACTGTGCAGAAAGGCGAGGGTTCCCAGAATCAGGAGCGGTACGAGGGCGCTGAGCATTCTGCGGGTTTCAAACATGTAATTCACGACCCATCCGATGGTCAGCGAGGCGGGGGCCAGAAGAAAAAAGAGCCAGCGGCCAAGAGGACAATGTTTACAGAGGCCAAAGAGTCCCAGCAGCGCCGCCCAAAACCAAGGACGTGACATCGTGCGGTAAACGCCCTGGAAATCAGTTAGACTAATGTAGGAAGTGGTCCAGGCGGGAAGGATGGGGATGTGGCCATTGGGGTCGCGGAAGCGGAGACTGAGGATCACGATGGCCAGAAATCCCAGGGGAAGCAGGAGGCTGGCGACAGGTAGGATCAAAGAACAGGAGCCTGTTTTGTGGAACAGCCAGCGGGCGGAGAGGGTCAGCAGGGGCAGGAGCAGGAGGGCCCCGAGCAACAGGGGCGCGCGAGCGGGTGCGCTGAGGGTTTGGCGAATCCAGTAGGGATCGGTGAGCCAAAGGGTTTGGGCGGCAAACAGGCCCAGACCGATGAGCAGTCCCAGCCACCAACCGCTCCAGAACCGCTGGCGACGCGTGAGAAGTGCGCCAGCGGCGAGTGCGGGCAACAGCACGTAGATGGCGGTCATGTGGAAAAGAAGGGCGCAGGAGAGAGCGAGTCCTGCGAGCAGGCCTTTGCGCAGCGGGGCGGGTTTGGCGGGGGTGTCGAGGGCTTGTGGCAGCCAAAGGACGATCCCGCAGAGAAGCAAGAGGGTGGCGGGCCATTCGGCGCGAAGGGCCCGGGCATTCCAGGCTACGC
>CAZCFM010000006.1:9997-12834 GCA_964497855.1 uncultured Verrucomicrobiota bacterium
GAAACAGAGGCGTTGAAATAGACGCCCGGGTCTTCTCCGCTTTCCACCTGTTCGTCGGGGCGCAGGAGGAGCAACAGCGTGAGCATCGCGGCAATCAGCAAGGCCACCCGTTGCTGTTTGCCGCAGGGGATCTGCAGTCCGAGTTCTTTACCAGCCGCGCAGAACGCGAGGAGAACAAAAGCGAAGGTGCAGAGATACAACAACGCCATCATGTGGGGTGGGGGGAAGCGTGGCGGCTGAAAACCTCTTCCAGTTTTGCGGCGAGATCCGCCATGCTGAATGGTTTCGAGATGAAGTGAATTCCGGCATCCAGAACCCCATGGGTTCCGATAATGTCGGCGGTGTATCCGGACATAAACAGGCACTTCAGGCCTGGTTGAAGGGCGCTGAGTTCATGGGCGAGCTGCTGTCCGTTCATGCCCGGCATGATCACGTCGGTCAGCAGAAGGTCGATAGGCTCTTTTCGGGCGCGCATGATCTGGACGGCCTTTTCACCGCAGTTGGCACTGTGGACCGTATAGCCCAGTTTTGTCAACAGCATGATGCCCATTTGCAGAATCATCGGGTCGTCTTCGACCAGCAGGATGTTACCGCTGTGTTTGGCCGTGGACGGAGTCGCAACCGGGCCTGCCACGGGGCAGGCCGCAGTGTCACGCGGAAAATATATTGTGAAGGTTGTGCCCTTTTGAATTTCGCTGTGCACCGTGATGTGCCCATGGTTTTGCTGGACGATGCCGTAGACGGTGGCGAGGCCCAGACCGGTGCCCTGGTTGGCGGGTTTTGTGGTCACAAAGGGTTCAAAAATCATCGGCAGAATATTTTCCGGGATGCCGCACCCACTGTCCTCCACGCAAAGCATGACGGTGTCACCGGGGGGCAGGGCTGTGGGCCGGTTGGAGGTGTCGTCTGCGGGGAGATTATGGGTCTGCAGCCGGATGCGTCCGCCGCTGGGAAGGGCATCGCGGGAATTTACAATCAGGTTGACGAGGATCTGGTCCACCTGTCCGGGGTCGATCCGGACGTTCCAAAGGCTGCTGTCGGGCTCCCAGACCAGTTGAATGTCTTCGCCGATCAGGCGCTGGAGCATTTTCAGGGAGGAGCTGACAGCTTCGTTTAAATTCAGGGGGACGGGTTTTACGTTTTCTTTGCGGGCGAAAGCGAGGAGCTGACGGGTCAGTTGGGAGGAGCGTGAAGCGGCATCCCGGATTTCGAGGAGATTGTCGCGGAGGGGCTCATCCATGGTCATGAATTTCAGGGCCAGTTCCGCATTTCCCAGAACCACCTGCAGGGTGTTGTTGAAATCGTGGGCCACCCCGCCGGCGAGACGACCGATGGACTCCATTTTCTGGGCCTGGGTGAGCTGTTGCTGCAGGAGAAGTTTTTCGTTGGCGTGTTTTTCGATTTCAGTGATATCTTCAAAAACAACGGCGAAATTCATGGATCCGGTTGCATAGGCCGAAATTTGGTAGGTGCGATGCAAGGAGGGGTCCGCGTATTCAAACGAATCCGATTCTCCTTGTAAGGCAACCCGTCCATAGCGTTGGATAAGATCGGGTGAGATGTTGGGAATCACTTCCGTCACCTTCCGTCCGATGACGTTGGCGGCGGAAAGTCCGGTGATTTTTTCAAAAGCGGGGTTTACGCTCAGGAATTCATAATCGACGGGCTGCCCGTCCGTGTCGAGCAGGATGCGGTGGGAGGCAATGGCATTGACAGAGTTGAGGAAAAGATTGCGGAGGTCGGCCGTGCGCTCTTCGATTTCAGATTCGAGATGTTCGCGGCTTCGTCCGGAGAGCCAAATGACGAGGGCAATGATCGCTGTGAGCAAGATGCAGAAGGTGAAAACAGCGTTTCGGCTGTGGTTTGGAAAATCATCCAGAAACGCAGCGGTGGGTTGGTTGACGATGGCGAAAACCTTGCCGAAAGCAAAAACCGGGCGGACATCCCGCCAGGTGATTTCATTGGCAAACAAGGGGGTGACCGTGTCCGATTGAAGCACAGGGGTTGCGCCTTCGCTGTTCAGCTCGAAGAGATTCAAATCCAGCAGGTGTTGGTAGGGTTCCCGATAGGCGAGGATTCGGGGCCAGAGCAGGAGTGCGGCGACAAATCCATCGGGTGTACTTCCTTTTCCTTTAAAAACTGGTTTCAGCAGAAGGCTGCCCGGCTCGGCATGAAACGCGGATCTGTGGACGGGGGATGCCACGGGAAGTCCCTCCTGGAAGCCTTGGGCTATCACCTGGGCCAGGTGTGGTTCCTCCAAGGGAAGGGGCTCGCTGATGTTTGTCGTAAAGGGCGTGGTGACCGAATACCGCGACAAGGGACTTCCGTCGGCGGCATCACGATCAATCCAGTGCCAGGCGGCCACCAGGGCATCGGGCGAGAGATTGGGAACAAACCCGGAAAATTCAGCCTCTGTAACTTCGTCCTGTCCCGTCATAAACCCCTGAAGCGCCTGCAAATCGCGATCGCGGATGTCCTGAAGGGCACCGGCGATTTGACCGCTTCTGATTTCCGAAAACATGGCGAAATTCTCTTCCATGCGAATGTGCTGTTGTTGATGCAGGATGAGGGCCGTGGCCAGAGCGGTCGTGGCGCCGAAGGCAAAGATCAGGCCCACTTCCCAAAGGGTGCGGTGCTGGGAGGCTCGACGATTTGGATTATGTTTCCAGATGTGCATCCCCCAGCCGATGGCGATGATGAGGGTATACAGTCCCACGAAATACAGTTGAGGGAACCATCGGGCACTCCGCAGACGGCTTGACCAGAGATCGACGGATTGATCCAAACCCACGCTGGCCATCCATCGCCCATCCACAGGGTCGTAGAGGGGCCAAAAG
>CAZCFM010000006.1:12934-42971 GCA_964497855.1 uncultured Verrucomicrobiota bacterium
CAAACCCACGCTGGCCATCCATCGCCCATCCACAGGGTCGTAGAGGGGCCAAAAGACGGAGTAAAACTGTCCCCAGCGATCTTTGTAGGGGCCAGTCAAAGCAGGGTTGCCTTTAAGGATGATCTCCCGGACAGACGGAGGTGCGTCGGAATAGAGCATGCCGAGACGGGCTTCTTCCGGGTCTCCGATGTCCACATCGTCGCACAAAAACTGGGGTTCGCCCGAAGCATCCCGCGTCAACAGATACGAAAATTCCACATCGATTCCGGGGGAAATGTTGATGCGGTACAGCTGTAAATATGATTTCATGCGGAGATACGCCGCAGAGCTTTCCGTGGCATCGGGACCTGTGAGTTGCTTGAGCAAATTCACGTCGATACCTTCCGCCAGCAAACGGGCATTTCGGAGCAAGGCGTCTCCCATCCGTCTTTCTTCCACCCCGGCCCTCCAGTTGCCCCATATTGCACAAAAAGCAACAGTTATGCCCCAGAGCAGGATGAGGGCAAAACGTTTCAGGAGGAGGTTGTTGGAGGGGTACACAGGCATACCGAAAATTATCCTGTTGGAAATCAGAGCCTTTGGAAAGCTAATTTCCGTCTATTTCCCCGTTTGTTTCCAGTAGGAAAATAAATCGGTACAGGCAGCAACCGGGGCGAAACTGCGGCGATGCAGCGGACAGGGACCGTGTGCGGCGAGGGCCGCAAGGTGGGCTCGGGTGCCGTAGCCTTTGTGTTGAGCGAAGCCGTACTCGGGGAATAGTCGATCCATCTGCTGCATGATCCGGTCCCGGGTGACTTTGGCTAAGATACTGGCAGCGGCGATGGAAAACGACAAGGTGTCGCCTTTGACCACGTTGCGGGAGGGACAGGGCAGACCGGGAACCGCGAGACCGTCCACCAGAGCCAACTCGGGAAGGGGTTGGATCTGCGAGAGTGCGGTGGCCATCGCCTTGTGTGTAGCTCTCAGGATGTTCAGACGATCAATTTCATTTGCGTCACAGGCGGCGATACCAAAGCGCAGGCCCTCCACTTGCGCTATCACATCGAACAGACGATCCCGGCGGGCTTCGGTGAGCTGTTTGGAATCGTTGACCTCTTGGAGTGCCGCAGGAAGGTCGCGGAGAATGTCCCGTGGGAACAGCACGGCGGCGGCCACGACCGGGCCGGCCAGGGGGCCCCGTCCAGCTTCGTCCACCCCCGCCACACGAAAAACGCCGCTGTCAAAAGCGGCGTTTTCGTAGGCCAGAAGGCTCGGAGGGCAAGCCTTAGGTAAGTTTGGCTTTTTTGCCTTTGAGCTTGCGGGCATAATAGAGCTTGGCGCGGCGAACATTGCCTTTGCGCTCAATTTCGAGTTTTTCGACGACCGGGGCATGCACGGGGAACACGCGCTCGACGCCTTCACCGTAGGAAATGCGGCGGACGGTGAAGGTCTCGGTGCTGCCGCTGCCATCGCGGGCAATTACCGTGCCCGCATAAATCTGCGTGCGCACGTTGGTGCCTTCTTTGATGCGGACGTGAACCTTGACGGCGTCACCAATTTCAAAAGGGGGAATGTCCGCTTTGCGGTTTTCCTGATCAATCTTTTCAATAACGTTCACTGGATACCTCTGGAAACAAAAGGGTTGGGAATGAGGGGCGTACCTTATGCATCAGAAGTCGATCGTCAAGCCGAACCTGTGGGGATTTTTTTGGATTTTCTCGCGCCGACTGCTTTTTTGCCTTTGGCATAGCTGAATTTTTTCGCAGGTTTGGGGCTGCCGGGGCTGTGGCCCATAGCGGAGCGCAGTTCGGTGATCTGATCACGGAGGAGGGCCGCGCGCTCGTATTCGAGGGCTTTGGCGGCCTCCACCATCTCGGTTTCCATCTCTCGGATGGCCGTCTGCACGTCGTAGGGCTCTCCGCTCTCCTTCACCACGCTCTCTTCCACGTCGGAGGCTTTGTGATAGATGGCCAGGCTTTCCTGGATTTCGCGGACGATTTGTCGCGGGGTGATGTTGTGTTCTGTGTTGTAGGCAAGCTGCACGCGCCGGCGGGATTCGGTGATGTCGAGCAGGGACTGCATCGCGTCCGTCACTTTGTCGGCATAGAGAATGACCTTACCGTTGAGATTGCGCGCGGCGCGTCCCGCCGTCTGAATCAAGGAAGTGTGCGAACGCAAAAACCCTTCTTTGTCGGCATCCAAAATGGCCACCAGCGACACCTCGGGAATGTCGAGGCCTTCCCGCAGAAGATTGATGCCGATGAGGCAGTCGAATTCGCGACGACGCAGCGCGCGCAGGATTTCCACGCGCTCGATGGCCCCGATGTCGCTGTGCAGATACTTGGTGCGCAGGTTGAGCGCCTCGAGATAAGCGGACAAGTCCTCCGCCGTTTTTTTGGTGAGGGTGGTGACGAGCACGCGCTCCTGGCGCTCCGCGCGTTCGCGGATTTCGTGCATGACGTCGTCAATCTGACCCCCCAACGGGCGGATTTCGATTTCGGGATCGATGATGCCGGTGGGACGGATCACCTGTTTGACCGGCGGGGTCCCGGCGAGGCTGATTTCAAAGGGCGCGGGGGTGGCGGACACAAACAGGGTCGGCCCAATCACGCCCATGAACTCATCGAAGGCGAGCGGTCGGTTGTCGAGTGCGGAGGGCAGCCGGAAGCCGTGTTCGACGAGCACGGTTTTGCGCGCAAGGTCGCCGTTGAACATGCCGCGGATCTGGGGAACGGTGACGTGCGATTCGTCGATGATGGTGAGAAAATTCTCGCGGAAATAATCGATGAGCGTGAAGGGCCGGTCGCCGGGATTGCGTCCGGTGAGGTAGCGGGAGTAATTTTCAATGCCGTTGCAGAAGCCGATTTCACGGAGCATTTCGAGGTCGTAGTCGGTGCGCATGCGGATGCGCTGGGCCTCGATGAGTTTTCCCTGTTGCTCGAATTCAAGCACGCGGGCCTGCTTGTCGGCGTCGATTTCTCCGAGCGCCGCCTCGATTTTACGGTAGGGCGTGACGAAATGCCGGGCGGGGCTGATGTGCAGCTCCGTGTAGTTCTCCAAGGCATCGCCGGTGAGCGGCTCGAAACGCTGGAGGCGTTCCACTTCGTCGCCCCAGAAGCTGATGCGCAAGCCCTCCTGACTGTAGCCGGGATAGAGTTCGATGGTGTCGCCGCGCACGCGGAAAGTGCCGGGCGAGCGTTCGATTTCGTTGCGCGTGTACTGGATGGCCACGAGTTTTTCGAGGAGGATGTCGCGTTGCATCCGGCCCCCCACCTGCAGCGGAATCAGCATATTCTGGTAGTCCTCGGGCGAGCCTAACCCGTAAATGCAGGACACAGAGGCGATGACCACGACGTCGCGGCGGTTGAGGAGGGCGTCCGTGGCGGCGAGGCGCAGGCGCTCGATCTCCTCGTTGATGCTGGAGTCCTTTTCGATGAAGGTGTCGGTGGTCGGGATGTAGGCCTCGGGCTGGTAATAATCGAAGTAGCTCACGAAGTAGTGGACGGCGTTTTCGGGCAGGAACTGTTTCATCTCCGCGTAAAGCTGTGCGGCCAGCGTTTTGTTGTGGGAAATGATGAGCACGGGTTGTCCCCAGTGCGCAATCACGTTGGCCATGGTGAAGGTCTTGCCGCTGCCGGTGACGCCCTCGAGCACCTGGAATTTCCGTCCGCTGTCGAGCCCCTGGCACAGCTCCGCAATGGCCTGCGGCTGATCCCCGGCGGGGCTGAAGTCGGACGCGATGCGGTACAGGGGTTTGGACATGGTTTTTCTCAACCGGTGGTGCGCAGGCCGGCGGCGATGCCCTGCACGGAGAGGCGGAGACTGCGCTGGAGGGCTTCGTCGGGCTCGGGCAGCGCGCGCTGGCGGCGGAGGAGTTCGATTTGGATGTGGTTGAGGACGTCGATGAAGGGTTTGCGGATTTCGACGCTGCGGCGCAGCCAGGCGGAGTCAGCCATCAGCGACGGACGGTCGGTCATGGCCAGAATCGCACTGCGGGTGCGTTCCATTTCCGCGACGATGGCGCCGCCGAGGCGTTTGCCCACGGCGGAATCGGTGACGAGCCCGGCGTAGAGACGGGCGATGGCGGGGTCGCACTTGGTGAGGGCGAGTTCGGCGTTGTCGATCATGGACCGGAAAAAGGGCCATTCTCGGTAGAGCACCAGGCAGGTGTGGCGCTGGCGGCGGGAGAGTTTTTCCCAGGCGGAACCGAGGCCGTAGAAGGCGTTGATGAGCTGGCGGCTTTGGGTCCAGGAGAAGGTGTAGGGAATCGCGCGGAGGTCTTCGATGGAACCCGCGCCGTGGCGGCGGCTGGGGCGCGACCCGATGGGCAGGGTCTCGATGCACTCGATGGGCGTGGCCTGACGGAAGTAGTCGGGGAAGGCCGGATCCTGAAAGAGCGCAAGGTAGACCTCGCGTCCGCGGGCGGCGAAATCGCGCATGCAGTCGCGCCACTCGGCGGGGGCGGGCGCGGCTTCAGAGGCGTGCAGAAGCAGACCGCCGAGGATTTGTTCCATGTGACGGTGGGCGAGGGCGGGATCGGCAAAGCGGTCGGCGATCACTTCGCCCTGTTCGGTCATGCGGATGTGGGCGTCGCCGTCGGAGGGTGGCAGGGCCTGAATGGCGCGGGCGGCAGGTCCACCGCCGCGTCCGAGGGCGCCGCCGCGTCCGTGGAAGCAGGTGAGGGCAATGCCCTCTTCGGCGGCGATGCGCTGCATCTGCTCCTGGCCTTCGTAGAGCGCCCAGCAGGCGGCGAGATAGCCGCCGTCCTTGGCGCTGTCGGAGTAGCCGACCATGACAACCTGCCGGTCGCCCTGCTGTGCGAGGGCGGCCCGCCAGGCGGGATGACGGAAGAGTTCGCGCAACATGCCGGCGGCGCGCTGAAGGTCGTCGATGGTTTCAAACAGCGGGGCGATGGGAATGAGGGTTGTTCCCTTGCGGCTGTGGGCAACGAGGCGTTGCATCCACAGCACCCAGAGGGCATCGGCGGTGCAGTGGGTCATGCTGATGACGTTGACGCCCACGCCTTCGGGAGAGACGGAGTCCGCCCAGGATTGCAGGAGATGGGTCACGCGGAGAAGGTCGTGGGAGCGCTCGCTGAGGGTGGATTCCAGGACGGCGGGGTCGGGCAGGTCGAAGTCGCGGTCCCAGAGACCGTCGAAGTCGTCGCGATCGACGCGGCTGGCATCTTCACCGAGCAGGGGGAGCAGTTCGCGGAGGAGAGTGCGGTAGCCGCGGGAGTTTTCGCGGAGGTCGAGGCGCATGAGGTGGAGTCCGAAGACCCGGGCACGGCGGC
The DNA here is from genome assembly GCA_964497855.1 of uncultured Verrucomicrobiota bacterium. Classification (GTDB taxonomy): domain Bacteria; phylum Verrucomicrobiota; class Kiritimatiellia; order SS1-B-03-39; family UBA6053; genus CAYLNG01. The sequence continues at coordinate 18,207 of CAZCFM010000006.1, forward strand.
GCCACTGTTCGACGCGGTGGAGGGCGCGTCCGCGGAGGCCGTCACGGCGCAGGGAGTCGGCGAGCACGGCGATGTCCTGTTCCAGTTCTTCGCCGCTGCGGTAGCCGTAATGGGCGGAATTGAGGCCTGCTTCGAGGCGCTGACGCATGGATTCGAGGGCGCGGCGGTAGTGTTCGCGGGGATGCAGGCGTTCGAGCGATCCCGGGGCGGCGGCGCTGATCTGGTTCAGGCGTTCCATCGCGGCGGGATTGCGGCAGATCATGGTCAATTCGTCGGCGAGAGCCTCGCACTCGCGGAGATGGAAGCGGATGGCGCGGCGGCGGAGGCGGAGCAGGGATTCATGGGTGATGTCCACGGTGACATGGGGATGTCCGTCGCGGTCGCCGCCAATCCAGCAGCCGAAGCGGATGGGATGGGTGGGGGCGCGGCGGGCGCGGTCGATGGGGCCGACGAGTGTGGGCACGGCGCTCCACATGGCGTCGCTGACGTAGAGGGCTCGGTCGAGTTCTTCGAGGACCTCGGGACGGTGTGGATGCAGCGGGTCGGTGCGGACGAGGGCGCGGAGGTCTTCGCGCAGGGAAGAGAGCAGATCGCGTCGATGACCGCGCGGGGCGAGGGTGAGACGGCGCAGGGTGCGGCGCATGCGGTCGAGCACGCGGCGGACGGTCTGGCGTTTGGCTTCGGTGGGGTGGGCGGTGAGCACAAAGTCGGCCTGAAGATTGTCGAGCCGGGTGCGCTGATCGGGACGCAGGCGTTTGAGACGGGCGGGCAGTCCGTCGTCGAGGCGGCCCTGGGCGCGGCGGGTGCGGATGACGCGTTCGCGTTGCAGGTCTTCGGAAATGTTGGCGAGGTCGAAGAAGAGGCCAAGCACGCGGAGGAGGAGGTCGAGATGTTCGACGGAGGCGTTGTGGAAAAGCTCGGAGAGTTCTGCATCGGCGGAGGCATCGCCGGCTTCGTGGCGGACGGCGAGTTCGCGGAGGCGGACGAGGTCCTTCCAGATGCCGTCGTGGCCATCGCGGAGCATTTCGTTTCGGAGCATCCAGCCGAGGAGGCGGAGGTCGCGGCGGAGATCGGAATCACCGATCATCCAGGATTGAGTGAGGCTGCGGATCATGGGGAAAGAGGGGTAGAGGGGAAAAGTTTGTGGAGGCGTTCACGAAGGATCTCTTTCAAATAGGCCGCGCGGATGCAAATGTCAAATTTTCAAGAGGTTTCGCCAATCGCCGGGACGTAGTCGGATTGTGGAAAATGACTAGAGCCATCCCACCGGAAGTGCTGTCACGGTTTCGCTAATGGGCATCGGGGTGTCTGTCATGCACAGCACCGCGCCGGGGCCGATGGGGATGTTCATTCGTGTGATTTCGAGTTAGAGTCGAATATACACGAAACGGTGGAACTTCCAAGTATTTTTGATCTGGAGGGTTACACCCCATAGCCGATGAAGAGTGGAAAGCGTATCCTGAATGTTCAATCGAAACCCGCAAAACCAATCCCGGAGAAATCCCTATGACAACTGAAGCGCATAAATCCTCCGGCAAAAGTAGCGTCAATCGGTGATCGTCATTTCCCTTTGACTCCGCTATATCCTTCCGGATGGACAAAAAACGATTTGACGAACTGAACCTGTCGGCTGGAATTCTGAAGGCTGTTGCAGCCATGGGCTTTGAGGAGGCGACACCGATCCAATCGGCTACCATCCCCACGCTGATGCAGGGCCGCGACCTCATTGGCCAATCGCAGACCGGCTCCGGCAAAACCGCCGCCTTTGCCATTCCCGCGATTGAAAAGGTCAATCCGGCCAAAAACACCACACAGGTCTTGATTCTCTGCCCCACCCGCGAACTGGCGCTGCAAGTTGCGGAAGAAACCGCGAAACTCGCCATTGGCAAAAAAGGCGTGCGCGAACTTCCCGTGTATGGCGGCCAATCCTACGACCGCCAGTTCCGCGGATTGAAACAGGGCGCACACATTGTGATCGGCACGCCGGGGCGCATCATGGACCATTTGGACCGCGGCAGCCTGAAACTCGACGATTTGGAGATGGTCATTCTCGACGAGGCGGACCGCATGTTGGACATGGGCTTCATGGACGACATCAAGTCGATTCTTTCCCAGATGCCGGAAACCCGTCAAACGGTCATGTTTTCCGCGACGGTTCCGCCGCCCATCGCCACGCTCATCAAGACCTTCACCCGCGATCCGGCCTGGGTCCGCATCGATGCTCTGGAACTGACCGCCCCCGAAATCGAACAAGTCTGGTATGAGGTGGACCGCCGCAGCAAACTGGAAGTGCTTTGCCGGTTGATCGACATCGACGACATCCGCTACGCGCTTATTTTCTGCGCCACCAAAATGATGGTCGACGAACTCGTGGAACATCTCAGCGCCCGCGGGTACATTGCCGACAAACTCCACGGCGACATGTCGCAAATGATGCGCGAACGCGTGATGAACCGCTTCCGCAAACGCGGGCTCGAATTTCTCGTCGCCACCGATGTGGCCGCACGCGGTTTGGACGTGAAGGACATCGAAGTGGTGTTCAACTACGATTTGCCCAACGACGGCGAGGACTACGTTCACCGCATCGGGCGCACCGGGCGCGCGGGCAGCAAAGGCAAAGCCGTGACCCTCGTGGCCGGCCGCGAACTGTACAAGCTCCAGAACATCATGCGTTTCACCAAGGCGAAAATCAAACGCGCCCGCGTGCCCACGATGGAAGAGCTGGAAGAGCGCCGCGCGAACAGCTTTATTGAGAGCCTCAAAACGGTGTTGGAAGCCGGAGAGTTCAAACGGCACGACGCTCTGGTGGACCGGCTGCTGGAACAGGGGCACAGTCCCACGGACATCATTTCCGCGTTGATCGATCTGCGCGACAAAGAGTCCGGCAAGGTTGCGCCCGAGCCCATTCCCGAGCCGCCGAAGCCCCGTGCCGTCCGCAGCGAAACCCGTGAGCCCCCGCCGCCCCGCGAGCGTCCGCCCCACGCCGGCAAACACCCCGTGGCGTCGGTGGGACCGACCAAAAACATTCTGCTCAACGTTGGCAAACGCCACAAAATCAAAGCCGGGGACATTCTGGGCGTCATTCTCGGTGCCGCGAAAATCCCGCGCGAAGCCGTTGGCTACATTGAACTCGCCCAGGCCGAAAGCCGCGTGACGATTATGGAAGATCACGTGGCCAAGGTCCTGGCCAAACTCAACGGCATCCAATTCAAGGGCCACGAGCTGTACGCGGTGCCGGAATAAGGGGAAGCGGAAAAGCCGCACTCGGGCATTGCGTCTGTGGGGAGAGAGGTTAGAGTTGGCGCATGAGCGAGCTGAAAACCAAACGGTCCATTGTTTTGTTGCACGGAAATGATGATTTCCTGGTGGAGGAGGCGGCGCGTGCCGTCTTGAAGGACCGTTGTGCGGAGGCGGAGGCGCAGGGCATGCTGGGGACCGTGCGCGGGGACGTGGAATCGACGGAACAGGTGTTGAAGGCGATCCGGGACACAATGGTTTCCGTGCAGACGATGAATATGTTCGGCTCGGCGAACGCGACCTGGCTGCGGGGGGTGACCTTTTTGAATGGGGATTTGTTCAAGTCGCAGGAGGTGAAGGAGGCGGTGGAGAAGTTCCAGGACGCGCTGGGCAAGGGCCTCGGGCCGGGTCAGTTTCTGCTGATCACCCTGGCGGGAAAACTCGATGCCCGTTCGCGCTTTTTGAAGGCTCTGGGCGGCGCTGCGGATGTGCATGATTTTTCAAAAACGGGCAAGGAGGCGGACATCAAGCGTCAAAGCGTGGACAGCCTGCGCGAGATGTTGCTGAATCGCCGCATCCAAGTGGGCGGGGAGGTTTTGCAGGATTTGGCGGCGCGCTGCCAGAACGACACGCGGCGGATGATGAACGAGGTGGAGAAACTGGATTTGTATCTGGGAGAACGGCGGCAGTTGCGCAGTGAGGATGTGGATTTGATGGTTCCGGCCATGGCCGAAACACAGGTGTATTTGATTGGCGACGCGATCGCGGCGCGCAACCTGGGCCTGATCATGGGGATTTTCCAGCGGATGGAGACGGAAGGGGAGAGCAATGTGATGGTGATGGCGGTGCTGCACAACACCTTGCGGGAAATGGCGTTTTTGCGGGCTCTGCTCGAACAGAAGGCGGTGTCGGTGAGCGACCGGGGCCTGGTCTACCGCGAGCCTGCGGCGGAGGCGGAATTTCAGACGTTGACAGGGGATCGGGCGCGGAGTCCCTGGCGTCAAGCCCAGTTGGCACGTCAGTCGTTGTCCTTCAGCGTTGCGCAGTTGGACGCGATGCTGCGTCTTTCGGCGGAGGCCTACAGCCAGATGTTCCGCAGTTCCCTGCCGCCTTTCGAGCAGCTTCGCTTGCTGATTCTCCGCATATTTTATGGAACCCTTGGGAAAACCGCATGAAAATCCTCCGCTACCTTCTGATTGCTGTTTTCCTGTGGAACTGGGCCTTGGCCGAGGATCCGAAACCAGCGGGGATGGACCTCCCCAAACCGATTGTGTCGTTGCCCTTTCCGGTGGGGGAGTCCCTCGTCTACGATTTGTACTGGGGCTGGATTGGCGTGGGACAATCGGTGGCCACCACGGACTGGGAGTGGGATGAAGAGGGGAAACGTTGGTTGCTGCTGATCCGTTTCCGCACAAAATCGAATGGTGTTCTTGAAAAACTGTATCCCGTGGACGACACGGTGGAGACGAGGGTGGATCCGCTGACCCTGCGTCCGTTGTCGTTTCACATCAATTTGAATGAAGGACGGCACAGTCGTGATGAAAAAACGATCTTTGACTGGGACACCTTGCAGGCCTCGTTCAAAGGCGTGAAAAATGGCAAAGAACGCGAGAAAACGTTCCCGATCAAGGCGAACACACGGGACATCGTTTCGTTTATGTACTTTATGCGTCAGACCCCCTTCGCGGAAAAGGGTGAATACGATTTTGAGGTGCTGTCGGATGAAAAACTCTATGAATTGAAAGTGTTGAGCCGAAAGCTGGAGAAGATCAACCTCAAGGAATACGGGAAAGTGGAGAGCCTCAAACTGAATCCAAAAGCGGCATTTGACGGGGTGTTTGTGCGCAAGGGTGAGATGGAGATTTGGGTGTCGAGGGACCCGCGGCAGATCATAACCAAGGCGGAAGTGGACACCCCGTTTGCCAATGTGAAAGTCCTCCTGCGGAGTGTGAGTGGCCCCGGGGATGACTTTTGGGTGAAACCGAAAGGCAAAACATCCAAAAAATAATCAGACACTTCCTGCGTTAGACCCTAGAACCCCTCGGAGTATGCCCATGAAAACCCAGTCCTGTTTGGCCCTTTCCCTCGTTGTTGTTTTATTTGCAGCGCCGATGCTTTCCGCGCAGACGCAAGCCTATCAGATTAGTGCTTCGGTCAAAACGCTGTCGAAAACCAAAAGTGACAAACAGGACCTTCCGCGTGGAAGCACCCGTTTGGTCGAGGAGGAAAAAGTCTTGGCCCTGCAACTTCGCCGCACCAGTCCCAGCGTGGGCGAGAGTGCGGAAGTGCGTTGGGTGGTGCTGATGGAGGACATGAACGGGCGCAGCCGCCCCGTGGTCAAGGGAGGGCAGCAGATTGCCACGCAGGTGGGCATTCCGATAGACCTGGAAAGCGAGGCCTTTTCCCTGCTGGAACGGGAGTGGAAGGGGTCTGGAAACAGAAACGACGGATCGGTGGAGCAGAAGGTCAAGGGATATGGAATTGTGATTTTGGACGAAAAAGGAGCCGAAATCGCGTCAAAGTTCTCTTCCGGAGCTTTGGAGAGCGCACTGCGCAAGGCGTTGACGGAAGAGGCCGCTCCCGCCGTGCCGGAAGACAAACGCCCCCGTCGTAAACTGCCCGTGTTGTGATATGGATTTCTTTCTGCTTTCCAACAGACCTCCGCTGTAGTAGAGAAGACCTCAACTCGTTCAGGAGATCATATCTATGCGCATTTCTGTCTGTTTGATTTTTTCCGCCCTCGTTTTGTCGTGGGTTCGTGCTGACGTCGTCGAATTGAGGGACGGAACGCGAATTGAAGGCCGGATTCTCAACGAAAAAGAGGAGGGTCTGGAGCTGGAGATTGGCAGCAATCCCGCCGGAACGATTCGCCGGGTGTTGATCATTCACAGCTCGGAAATCAAGTCGTATTCCGCGGATGCCGAAGGCCGAATCAGCCGTCCGGATGGCGCGGATGTGACCCGTCTTTCCGGCAAAGACTATGTGGAGCGCATCCTCCGCGAGGCGGAGGGCAAGGTTGCGGCGAAGGATTTTGATGGCGCGATTGTGCAGTTCCAGCAGGCGGCGGATATCGCCGGGCAGGAAGTCACGGCGGCGACTCCCGAGCAGAACGTCGAAGGCTTTGAACAGCGTGCGCATTCGTTGCGGCTGCTCCTGGCGGCGCTGGAGGGGAAAATTGAGTTTTTGGAGAGCCGGACCGAAGGTGTTCAGGAATCCATGGATGAGCAGAGGAAAAAAGTGGAAGGAGACTGGGAGAAGCTACAAACGGAGATCGCTGCGGCCAAACAGGAAAATGAGACCCAGCGCAGAACGGAATTGGGGAGTTTTCGTCCACAAAATGATTTTGTGCAGCGGGAAGCGGATTTGCGCATTCAGATCGGGTTGTTGCAACAGCGCCAGTTGGAAGTGGGGGAGGCCATGCGTCGTTATGAAGAGGAGCGCATCAAAACCGAGGTGCAGATCAAGCTGGTGACGGAACGTTCGAAGAAGGCGGAGTCGGATGCCCGGACGGCCCGGACGGAATTGCGCCGGAGAAAATAAGGTGCGGGGACTTCTCTGCGCCGTGTTTCTGTTGTGGATAACGGGATGTTCGAAAGCTCCGCCACCTGCGACGGCGACGCTGCATTCGGTGCGTGTCTTGGAGCGCAGGCCACATGATCCGGAGATCTTCACGCAGGGCTTGGTGTGGGATGGCGATGTCTGGCTGGAGAGCGGCGGATTGTATGGCCGTTCGGAGCTGCGGGAGGTTGATCGCGCCAGCAGTACAGTGATGCGGCGTCATGCGTTGGAGCCCGCATTGTTTGGTGAGGGACTGGCCCTGCACCAGGGACGATTGTATCAGCTCACCTGGCGGGAAGGGCTTTGTTTGGTGTACGACCGGGAGACCTTTGCCGAAATCCGTCGATTCCGCTACGAAGGCGAGGGCTGGGGCCTGGCGTCGGATGGAACGTCGTTGTACATGAGCGATGGCAGCTCGACGATCCGCGTGCTGGATCCGGAAACCTTCCGGGAGATGCGTCGGATGGTCGTGACGGGTCCGCAGGGGCCGGTAAACCTGCTCAACGAACTCGAATGTGTGCGGGGGGAGTTGTGGGCGAATGTGTTTGGCAGCGGGTGGATTGTCCGCATACGTCCCGAGGATGGACGGGTGATCGGGTTTGTGGATGTGCGGGACTTGCCACTGCTGGAAGATCGGCATGAGAAGCAGGATGTGCTGAACGGAATCGCCTGGGACCCGGTGGAGGATGCCGTGTGGGTGACGGGAAAATTCTGGAAATCGCTCTACCGGATTGAAATCGTGGAAAACTCGCCGTAGGGTGGGGCATTGAGTTCATTTTTCTGACGCAGGAACGTATTCATGAAAAAAAACCTATGGCTGTTGATGTGGCTGACCTTTCAGGTGAGCGCCCAAGACCTGAACGCGCCGGCAGCGGCCGTATCGGTGGAGCCGCAACTTCTGCCGGAAGTTTCGCGCGAACACCAAGTGGCTTTGGAGCAGATGGCGCGTTTTACCCTCGCGCTGGAGCAGATCCGTCGTCTGCACGCCGGTTCCGGTGCGGAAGTGGACTATGAAACGTTGATCGACAATGCGATCGCGGGCATGATGTCGAAACTGGACCGTCACAGCAGTTATCTCGACACCAAAGATGCGCAGAGCATGAAGGCGGAATCCCAGGGCGTCTTTGGCGGCATTGGGGTTGTGATCAGTTTGGTCAACAACGGCATTGCCGTCGTTTCGCCAATCGAGGACAGTCCAGGATGGACGGCGGGGCTGCTGGCCCGCGATGTGATTGTGGACATTGACGGAACCCCCACGCGGGGCATGACGGTGGAAGCCGCTTCCGCCTTGTTGCGCGGCGATCCGGGGACGGAAGTGAAACTGAAAGTTCGGCGTCCGGGCGAAAACAAGGTGCTGGAGTTTGCGCTCACGCGGGCGATCATCGAAACGCGTCCGGTGCAGAGGCATCGGGTGCTGACGGAGGAGATCGGGTACATCCGCGTGAATTCCTTTGCGCAGAACACGGCAGCCTTGCTGCGGGAGGAAATGACGGCATTGAACAAGCGGAACATGCGGGGGCTTGTTTTGGATTTGCGGGGAAATCCCGGCGGACTGTTGGAGTCGGCCGTGGAGGTGGCGGGTCTGTTTTTGCCGAAGGGAACGCTTGTGGTTTTCACCAAAGGGAGGGAAGCTGAAGGGCGCAAAGATTACCTCACCCACACGCGGTCCCACCGCTTTCAGCCGGCGCTGGTGATTTTGGTGAACGAGGGTTCGGCCAGTGCTTCCGAGGTGGTTTCCGGCGCGCTGCGCGATCATCAGCGGGCCAAACTTGTGGGGAAGAAGACCTTTGGCAAAGCGTCGGTGCAGAGCATTTTGCCGCTGCCGGATGGTTCGGCATTGCGGCTGACCACGGCAACCTATTTCACGCCCTCGGAAAAGGAAATCCACGAGAAGGGGATTGTGCCGGATGTGGAGGTCAGCCTGCCGATGCGTCTCTGGCGCGAACTGCAGGAAGCTCCGGCGGAAGGCTGGGAGTGGAAGAACGATCCTCAGTTGCTCAAGGCGGTGGAATTGCTGCAGGAAGCGCTGGCCAAACCTGCGGCGGAAGGATGAAGGCGGGGGAGCGAATCCTGGCGTTGGAATCGTCGTGTGATGAGACGGCGGCGGCAGTGCTGGAGAGTCCGGGCCGCGTGTTGTCGTCGGTGGTGGCGTCGCAAATCGGCGCGCATCGTCCCTACGGCGGGGTGGTGCCGGAATTGGCGGCGAGGGCGCATCTGGAGGCCTTGCCCGTGGTGTTGGAGGAGGCGATTCGCACGTCGGGTCTGGGCTGGGGCGATGTGACGGCGATTGCCTACACGCGGGGGCCGGGGCTGTCGAGTTCCCTGCTCGCGGGTGCCGGGGCGGCGCGGGCGTTGGCGCAGCGTTTGCAGCTGCCCCTGCTGCCGGTGCATCATCTGGAGGGGCACATTCTCAGCATGTTTCTGTCGGACGATGCGCCAGCTCCGTCTCCGGATGCCGTGTGTCCGGCGCTTGTGCTGCTCGTCACGGGCGGGCACACCGCGTTGCTTCGCATGGAAGCTCCGGGATCTTATGTGCTGCTGGGGCGCTCGATTGATGACGCGGCGGGGGAGGCGCTGGACAAAGGGGCGCGCCTGCTGGGCCTTCCGTATCCCGGCGGACCGGAAATTGAAAAACTGGCGATGGAGGGATGTTCGGGGTCGACCTTCACGGCGGGGTTGCCGGACAGCGACGAAGCCCGCAAACGCGGCGGGGCATTTCCCTTTAGTTTCAGCGGTCTGAAAACGGCCCTGCGCTACCATCTGGACAAACATCCCGAGGACCGTCCCGCAGATGTGGCGCACGCATATCAGACAGCCGTGATGCGCAGCCTTGTGCGACGGGTCGAGCAGGCGCTGGAAACCCACGGCGATTTCCGTTCGCTGGCCTGTGTGGGCGGGGTCGCAAAAAACCGACTCCTGTCCGAGGGATTGGAGAGGGCGGCGGCAAAAGCCTCGGTTCCTTTGATCCGTGTGGCCGCGAAATACTGCACCGACAATGCGGCGATGATCGGAATTGTGCCGTTTTTACGCATGATTCCGCCAGCAGAACAGGCGCTGTCGGTGGACCCGAACCTGGCGATGGACGGGTTGCAGTTGCGCTGATCCATTTTCGACGATTCACCCTCATTTTGTCTCAAATGTCATTTTCTTTCATTTTGGGAGTGAACATTGGCGGAGATAACGGGTAGAGTGTTGGGAATGTGGTACTCCAAGCAAACCCCTTCACGACGGACGAGCCCTCTCGCAGAGCGCCGTTCCGGTTTTACCCTGATTGAACTGCTCGTGGTCATGGGCATCATCGCCATAATGGCCGGGGTCGTCCTCACCGCCTTCAGCGGCAGTGACGAAACTCAATCGCTGGATTCAGGCATCAGCAAAGCCTCCGGGATGTTCAGCCTCGCCCGCTCCGCCGCGATCACGCGCAAAGCACCGACGCGGGTGCTTGTGCATTTTGATCCCGCAGATACAGAAAGATTTCTCCGTTACATGATCATTCTGTACCAAGACACCAGCGGAGCCACGCCCAGCTGGAACGTGTACGCAGATGGGGAATTCCTCCCCACGGGCATTCAGCTAAGTCCCACGCTCAGCACGTCAACCCAGTCCGAGAAACTGCGCACGTGGGGCGTTGTGATCGATCCACAAACGTATGCCGTCACCCCTACACCGGCGGGGAGTGATCCCGTTCCGATTGCCAGCTCGACTGGAGGGGCGAATTCCTGGCTCGTATATGAGTTCAATCCCAATGGTACAGCACGGCATCCAACCATTCGTGCGGTTTTCACGGCACGGAACCCCAATGTGTTTGGTGGTGTTGCCCTGTTCCGCTCGGGCAAGGCTATGGTTTTTCAGGATATTCGTCAAATCAAGGAAGGCCAGTAATGCGTCAATCCCTCCCTCATCTCCGACACCGTGCAGGCTTCACGTTGGCCGAAATTCTTTTAGCCATGCTGGTGTTTGCCATTGCCATCACGACCATTCTGGCTCTTCTGGCCCGATCCATTGAAACCGTGGACGAAATCATCCTGAAAGACGAGGCCATGCGTCTCAGCGGAGCCGTGGAGGATTACTTCCAGAAGAAGTCGTTCAATGACTCCTACGACCAGATCAAGGGAAACCAGACGGCTGCCGACTCGCGATTAATTGTTGCCTTTCACTACCGGGCCATACCCTCAAGCCTTGCCCCCCGTGCCAGTCGAGATGGTGCCCCCGGCACAGATTACGTCATCCTCCCAATGGTCAAAGAAACAAAAGATGTTTCCCAAAGCGAACTTGATGCACGCGAGGGGCGCCTGTATAAGGTGCGGATCTCACTCTCGCCCACAAATCCAGCCACAAACGCGCCGTTACCTAATCTGCCAAACGATTATCTTTCCGCCGTTCTCGTCGTGTATGCCGAATACTTTCCCGTGGGCAACATAGCCTCTCCCGTCACGTCCCTCAGCCCGGTTTACGCCTACAACTTTGCGATTCGCCGATGAAAATTTCCCTTTCACTGCCCCGTTCTGGACGCCAGGCCTTCACCCTTGTGGAGGTGCTCGTCAGCTCTGCTCTCACCATCATTGTCCTGATGATGCTTTTTGCGGTGCTTCTCAGTGCAATGGACGTCTGGCAAGGAGGTACCACCCGATTGCAGACCAATGCCGACGCCCGCCTCGCCTTGGATCTGGTCGTCCGCGATTTGCAAAGTATGGTTGTCCGCCAGACTCAATATGACCAGCAGTGGCTATCCAGCGTCAGAATCCCGGTGGCGGGTGCTCCATCTGGCATCTCCACCACCTGGCTGACCTTTTTTGCACCTTCACTGGATCGCGATCCGGGGCAGGAGGGAGACATTGTTGCACTCAGTTATGCGGCTGGTTTACAGGATCCCTTTACCGCATCGAATTTTGTTCCCGTCTATGGTCTCTACAAGTCTATGATCGACACCACGAACACATTTGCCAACGCTCTGGGCAAAACAGACATCCTGGGTGGTTTTTGGAATATCCAGCCCCCCGCCACCCAGCCCCTGAACCGGCGTGGATTCATTATTCCGAACGTGGTGGACTTCAAGGTCACGTGGTGGGTTCGGGATGTGGTGTCGAATGCAGGCCCTTTTCCCATCCTTCCCACACGCCCTCTCCGTCTCGGAAACCAGCTTTACATTGACAATGTTGTCCGGCCCACCTTGAAAATCGAAGCGGCGGACATCAGTCTGACGATCCTCACGGACGAGGGGATGAGAGAGGCGCGGCTCGGAAACACTGCAGACTTGGCCCGTCTTCAAGGCATCATACGCAAACACGGGCGCACACACACACAGCGTGTTGTGATTCAATATTAAGTGCGCTTTTCGATAAGTTTTTCTTGCAAATCGTCAGGGGTTGTTTTACGTCGTGATTGTTTCGATTCCCCTACTTCTAAATGGTTTTCCGCACGGTTCGCATGACGCAATCCCCATCCTCCGCTCCCATCCTCATCTCTGCCCGCGGCCTCGAGCGCGCCTATGCCTCCGGCGAGGATGTGGTGTACGCGATCCGCAACATTGACTTGGACATTCACCAAGGCGAGTATCTCTCGCTGATGGGCCCCTCCGGATCCGGAAAGAGTACCTTTTTCAATATGATCGGGGCTCTGGACATCCCCACTGGCGGCACAATCTCCATCGGAGGACGCGATCTCCGCAAACTCAAAGCGTCCCAGCTCGCCTTTCTGCGCTGCGTCAACATCGGCTACATTTTCCAGAACTACAACCTGATCGAAGTCGTCAGCGCCCTCAAAAACGTAACCCTGCCCATGCGTTTTCGTGGACTTTCGGAGAAAGCGGCCCGCGAAAAGGCTTCGGTTCTGCTCGAAAGCGTCGGACTCGGTCAGCGTATGCATCACCTGCCCGGCGAACTCTCGGGAGGTCAGCAGCAGCGTGTCGCGATTGCCCGCGCCCTGGCGAACGATCCCAGCCTGCTGCTTGCGGACGAACCCACGGCCAACCTCGACAGCAAAACGGGGCTGCAAATCGTGGAATTGCTCAGCAAACTGAGCCGGGATCGCGGGGTCACCGTCGTTTCCGCCACCCACGACCACAACATGCTCGCCGTCAGTGACCGCGTCGTGTACCTGCGGGGCGGGGAAGTGGAAAAAGTCGTTCGCCGGGAAGATCTGGACATTCACGTGGGACACATTCAATGAAGAACGCTTTGACCATTCTGTTTGGCATCCTGTTGATTGCGATTCTCGCCCCGATCTCCCAGTTCTGCACCGTGGCCATGACCAACCACGACATGGAAACCTCCGCAGCGTCGGGCTGGGTTTTTGGCATTCTGTTCTCGCTCATTTTGGCGGGGGTGGCCCTTCGTCTGGTCAGCAAAACATTTCGTCCCCAGCGCCAATCGCTGGTGATCCTGTTCGGGATGCTGGCCCTGGCTGTGCCAGTGATGAATTTGGGCGTGGTGCGCCTGCTGCTATCCAATTTACTCGTGATTCAGGAGCATTTTGTCGGGTTTGGCGTCGATACCTACCGTCGTGCGCATCAGGAACAGAATCCAGACTGGTTTCCCGTCGTTCCGACCACCGAAGGCCTGGCCTATCAGAAAGCGGATCAGATTTTTAAATTGGTTCAGGACAACCGGTTGTTGAAGCAGAGGCAGGAGGCCCTCAACCGTGCGACCTTGGCGCTCCAGGGGGAGCTGCGCCGTTTGGAGCGCGGCGAGGCACCGCGGGCGGAAGCTTTGGCCTCGGTTGTCGAGTCCGTCCCCCAGATGGGCCTGCGGGAACTGGAACGATTTCGGCAGAGCCTTACGCAGGATGCCGCCGCGCAGGCCTGGGGCGGCGAACATGCGATTTTAGGAAAAGTAGACGAAGAACTGGCCCTTCGCCGCAAGGAAAGCGAAGCCGCCCGCATCCGCATGTCCGCGTATATTGGCCTGATTGATGAGCGGCTTTTGTACTTTGCCCCGAGTGTGCGCGGCAGTCTGGACCGCTCGGCCTTGGGCCGCCTGAAAAAACTGGAAGCCCGTATCGGGGAAAGCGAAGCGGAAGCGTTGCGCGCTGCCGCAGCGACGATGGAAACCGAGCACCTGACAAAACTGCGCGAAGACCTTCGTCAAATGGGCGAAGGGGATGTGCGGGGGATACGTGAACAGCGTCGCAACGCCTATTTGCAGGAACTTCTTGCCTTGGACGAGTCGCGGGTCGCCGAAATGCGCAGTGATTTTGTGTATCGGCTGCGAACGCAGGAGCGCCGCGCCCTCATGGCGCAGACGGCGGAGGACGGAATCCCCGGCCATGATTTGGCGGCGGTAAAAGACGGTGTGTTCCGGACGGCGGCCGATCAGAACCTGCGTCGGGAAAACTCGTTTGCCGATAACCTGGGGTTTGTCTGGAACCGCGTTTCCTGGTCCTTGTGGGTTCGTCCGTTGTTGCACTGGGGCGGCTTGTTGCTTCTGCTCTTCCTCTTTTTGATGTGTTTGGCGGAATTTCTCCGCCGGAAATGGGTCGAGCGCGAAAATCTCGCCTTCCCCTTGGTGGATGTGGCCGATCACTTGATCCGGCACGATTTCAAAATGGAAACAGCGGAAGACCTGTTGAATCCCGAAGCGCGCAAAGGACAATTTGCGCCTGCTTTCTGGGTGGGTTTTGCCTTGGGGGTGCTGATGCTGGGCCTTGAGGCCTTCGCCCACTACAATGGCACCCCATCTCCGCTCATGGCGATGGACGTGAATAAAACGCTCTTCGCGGATGGAGGCTTGAAGGAACTGAACAAGCTGGTTTTTGTCCTGTCCCCCATTCTGCTGGGGCTGTTTTTCCTCGTGAGTCTTGAAATCAGTTTCTCTGTTTGGGCCGTCTATTTCATCTTCCGCCTGGTGTTTCTTGCGATCGGGCAGGCTACCCAAGGGCAGATCCGCGATGCGGGACACGTGGGCTATGCGGGGGCGCGCTTTTTTCCCTTTGAGCAGGAACAACTGCTTGGTGCGGGTCTTTGTCTGGGCCTTCTCATGCTCATCAAGGCCTGGGGTGCCGGCAAGGGCCGTCCCGTGCCCAACGCCGACCACAACCGCTATCTGCCTTCGATGTTGACCCGCATCGGGCTCTGCGTTCTTCCGGTGGCGATCTATCTGCTCCTCCGCGACATGGGCGTGAGCCATCCCGGCTTTTTCCTCTTTTTCGGGGGAATTTTTGTGTTGCTGGCCGTGGCTGCGGCCCGTTTGCGCGCTGAAACCGGTTTACCCATGCAGCACGTGAACTACGATTTCACCCGTATCCCGCTGGCCTTCGGTCTGGCCCAGTCGATGAGCGTGAAAAGCCTGTTGAATTTCTTTTCCCTGGTCTTTTTGCCGGTCACCCTGATGTCCCGTTTGCTTCCGCAGCAGTTGGAGAATCTGGAATTGGCCCGGCGTCACCATGTGCGGGGACGCACGATGGCGATAGCCGCAGTGCTGGCCTTTGTCACCGCGCTCGGTGTGGGAATGCTCAGCCTTCTGCTCCTGTCGCACGGGTTGGGAGGCGAAGCGCTGGGGATCGGTGCCGTCAAGCAGGGGGCCGCCAATTCGTCCGGAATCGTCTCCTATCCCATGTGGGTTTCGCACTTTTTGGGGGAAGAAGGAATCACCTCGTTTGTGCGGATACACAAAACCCGCCTGCTCTTTGTTGGCATCGGGGCCGGCGTGTTTGGTCTGCTGACCTTCCTGCGCGGACGTTTGCTGCGTTTTCCGTTCCACCCCATGGGCTACATCCTTCTGCTGTTCAGCATCTATCACTCCATGCTCTCTCCCTATTTCAAAGGGACAGACACCTACAAAGTGGAAGGGGCCTCCTGGCTCTGGGGCAGTGCCTTTGTGGCCTGGGCGCTGAAATCGCTCATCGTCAAATACGGAGGCATGAACACCTACCGCGCGGCCAAACCCGCCTTTGTGGGCCTGATCGTCGGATCCCTCTTTGCCATGTTTGCCGTCAATGTGGTCGATATTGCCACGAAACTGCGGGCGAACCGGAATGGATTCGAGCCTTCGGCGACCCAGAAGAAAATCATAGAAGCCCCCGCTTTCACCCCCAAAGTATATTGAGGACATGAGATCTCTCCTTGCCCCTGTTTTTTGTATCTGCATCGCCTCCCTTGGGCTTTCGCGCATGGCTTCGGCCGCCGATCTTCGTCAGGAACTCCTGCGCCGGACCGGCCCCGAGGAACGTCGTCAGCTCCGCAACCTCGAAACCCTCTCCAACAGCGAACTTGCGGCCGTGGCCGACCTGTCCACTCCGGACTCCCTGCAAAAAGAAGTGGAGGACCTCTTTGGCGCGGTGCCGCTCTCGTTGACCCTCCGTGCGCCAACAGAGGCCACTCCCGCTGACTGGCTGAAAACCCGGCTGAAGGCCGTTACCGGGTTGCAGTGGCTGGGCGAATTGCATGAGAACGTTCCGGTGCCGGTGGCCTTGTCAGGAGCCCGCAGCCTCGGTGAACGCACAGATACCCGCAGCGAAGTCCAGGTAGGGGGCCAGACCTTCGCCTTGCAGCCTTTTTGGCCGAACGGGGCTCTTCCCAATCTGGCCCCGGAAGGCGGATTGAGCGGAGCCCTGGTGGACTTGGGCGACGCCTCCTGGGACGAGATTCGCGGCAAAGATCCGCGCGGGGCGATCGTGCTCATGAATTTCAAGGCCGGCCGCGCGTGGAATCGGGCCTTTGATCTCGGGGCACAGGCGGTGATCGTGGTCGAGGACGATTACGTGAGCCGTGCGCTTGCGGAGCAGTGGTTTGCGAATACCCCCTTGCCCATGCCCCGCTTTTATGTGAACCGCGAAACCGGCGCCGCGTTGCGGGCCCTCGCTTCGCAGACTCCGGATGCCGTGGTTCACGGCGGGAATTGGATTGAAAACCGCATTGCCCGCAGCAGCTTTGCCTGGCTTCCCCCGCAGGAACCCCAGCGCCTCGTCATCCGTCCCGGAGAATTGATGGAACGCATCGCGGCCCAGTACGGAGTCCAGGCGGACGATCTGAAAAAAGAAAACCGTCTCAGTAGCGACGACCCCGCCGAAGGGGCGCGTCTGGATATTCCCGGACGCACGGAGATCTATGTCGTCCCGGCCCGCGATCTTCTTCAACGCATTGCCCGCGAAAAGGGCGTCAGCGAAGAGGCCCTGCTGGCCTTGAATCCGGAACTGGATGTGTCTTTGCCCGCCGGTACGTCTTTGATTGTCCCTCCGCTGGCCGATCCGCTTGTGATTTCCGTCCGCCTCGACGCCGTCAGCGCCCTTCCCGGACTGCCGCACGGGGCCAGCACGGCTGCCAATGTCGCCGCCGCTGTGCGCATGTTGGAAAGTGCCGCCGCCATGCCGCAGGGAAGCCGTCGCCGCGGACTGCTCGTCGCTTTTCTCGAAGGCGATGTCCACGGAGGACTCGCCAGCCGTCTGTTGTTGGAGACCCATCTGCTCACGAACAATCGCCTCGCTCCGGCTGTGATTGCCCTGAATGAAGGCACGGATGAGGAGACGCTGTTTCGTCGCTACCTCGAAACCGAGGCCTGGATTCGTGGTGAGCGCACAGATTTGCCGGAGGACACCGCCGAGTGGTTGTCCCGCGATTGGCTGAAAAACAGTCTGGAACAATACCGGGTCCAATTGGCCGAGGCCCGCGTGGCCCGTGTGGTCAGTCGCAACGAAAACGACGAACTCACCCGCATTCAAGGTCAGATTGACGCTCTGGTCAGGCTCCGCAGCGAGACCTTGGACAACAATGCCCTCTCCTACAAAGATCGGGTATTGGCCTATTTTTCCCGAGTGGATGCCGAACTCACCGGTACGAGCGATGCCGCCGCCCAGACCCGGGCCGGATTGGAAGCGCAAATCCTGGAGGTCGTCCAGGAAGAACGTTTGTTGCGCGAGCAATCCGCCAACAACCGTGCCACTACAACCCGGGTGATGGCCGCGCTCTATCCCGAATCCCGCGCCTTCTCCATGGACAAACCGGTCATCGGATGGCGACTTGATCTCTCCGGCGGAACGCCCAATTTGCAGATCGTCAGTGGCCCGGATTATCGGAACAGTACGGTTGTGCCGGAGAAAACCCGCCGCGCCTTGGTCGAACGTTTTGATCGCATCAACGCCTTCGCCTCGATCCAGGCGGGTTGGGAGGACGAGTGGAGTTTTGTCGGTAATGATGTGTCGGCGGTTTTCCCCGTGCAAAGCGTCAACCCCGGACCGAGTTACAACGAATTTTGGGCCCAACTGGGTGTGGCCTTTCTCACCTTGCAGCCGATTGGCGATAACCGCATTCTGCTGGACACCCCTCTCGATGTTCCGGCCTCGCTCGACTACCGGGCCCTCTCCCGCCAGCTCCGCACCAGCATGCTCATCCTGCGCGTGTCCTTGGAAAGCGCGCCCGACGGTGTGCTGGGACAATCCATCAAACCCAGCCCCCTCGGGCGTCTCACCGGCCAGACCACCCGCTTTAATATCCGCAGCGGCATCGACGCCAAAGACCCTGTCCCACAGACCCTCCTTCACTATCCCGCGATTCGCAGCGCGGGCAAACCGGGTCCCGACTGGGGCGACCACAATACCGCCACCTTCATGGGAAACCGCATCGCCGTGCAGCGCTTTTCG
This sequence comes from uncultured Verrucomicrobiota bacterium, assembly GCA_964497855.1. GTDB lineage: Bacteria > Verrucomicrobiota > Kiritimatiellia > SS1-B-03-39 > UBA6053 > CAYLNG01. The sequence goes on from CAZCFM010000006.1 coordinate 36,573, forward strand.
CGTCTTAACGGACGATTCACCCTGCCCATCGAAATCCAGAATTTCGGAGGCAAGCTCTCGATACATGCCTACCTTCCGGATTCACGCAGCGGACTTTTCGCGTTTCAGATGGACGGCGGTCAAATCGGCACCCAAAAGCAGGGCTATTCGTTTACGCTGGATGAAGGCCGCGACTCTTGGAAAAATCTGGTGCTGTTCCAGCTGTACCCTCTTGTGATCAGCACTGGCGTTGAACCCCTCACCTACACCGAGCCCACGTCGGAGGACGCCCTTCCGCAGATCGCCGATGCCGTGCTCAAGGGCTCTCCCCGCCACATCAATATGGAGCATCCCCGCATCCATTTTGGGGAGGCCGACCTTTCCGGTTTCCTGCTCTACATGGAGCCGGGACGCCGCGCCACACTGATCGACAAGCGCCAGGGCAACGTGCGTGGGCTTCTGCTGGGAGACCTCAACCCGGACGATCTGGAAAGTCTGTCTGGACAGGGGGTGCCCGTGGGCCCCCTCGGCAACAAGCGAAATCTGGTTCTTCCGCTGGCACCGCTCGAAGTGGCCCGCAGCATGCAGGAGGTCAACGAACGCAGACGCCGCATCTACGAGGACTTCGGCATCCGCGACCAGGAACTGTTTACAACCATTGAAATCAGCCGCGCCAAATTGTCGGAAGCGGAAGCGCATGTGGAGTCTCTTGACTGGAGGAAAGCCATAGGGGCAGCCCGCGAATCCTGGGGCCTCCTCGCCAAAAACTATCCCTCGATGTTGAAACTCGGACGCGAAGCTGTTCTCTCGGTGGTGATTTTGATGGCCCTCCTGGCCCCCACCGCCCTCTTTCTGGAAAAGCTGGTTCTCGGAGGCAAACACATCGTCGCCCGGCTTGGGGGGACCATTGCTATTTTTGTCGCTGGCACGGTGTTTCTGAGCTTTTTTCACCCGGCGTTTAAAATTGCCACATCGCCTTTTATTGTGGTCATTGCCTTTACCATGATTCTGATGGCCGTGGTGGTGCTCAGTCTCTGTTACGGACGTTTCGAAGTCCTCGTGCGCCGCGCCCGCATCGAGGGCGGGGAAGCCGAAAGCGAGGAAATCAGCCTGGGCAGCTCCCTCAACACCGCCTTCTCCCTGGGCGTGTCCAACCTGAAGAAACGACCGACCCGCACCCTGCTCACCGCGTTTACCGTCACGGTGTTGACCTTCTCCATTGTGTCTTTTGTCTCCGTGCGAGGGAAAGACACCCTCTTCCTTCGCCCTGTGCCTCTGGATATGCGGGTTCAGGGACGTGAGCTGCCGGCCAACGAAATCCAGGTCCCGGCCTACGAGGGGGCGCTCTTCCGCGAATACAGCTGGGCCGGTCTTTCCTCCGACTTTATCAGCGCGGTCGAGACGGAGTTTGGTTCGCGGTTTGATCTGGCCCGCCGTTTCCACTACATCGAAGTGGCCGGTGGCAACAACGCCACGCAGGAAGGCCGCAATCAGATCGAAATCCGCCGCGGCAAACGCTCGGCCATCGTCACCGCCCTCATGGGCTTTGAACCTCAGGAAACCCGCTTCAGCGGTCTGCAACGCGCCGTCAGCCACCAACAGTGGTTCCGCGGCGGGGAAGGGGATCGTCCGGAAGACCGCTTCCATATGCTGATTCCCGAACGGGTCGCCTCCCTTCTGGACATCACGCCTGAAAGCCTGGTCGATGCCGAAGGACAGCGCCTTCCCGATGAACAACTTCCCGAAGTTGTCATGATGAACAAACGCTGGCGCGTGATCGGCATTGTGGATGCGGAGGCGGCCGACCGCATTCGCGATGTGAACGGAAAACCGCCCGCGCTGGTGGACTATCTGCGCAGTGCCATCACCCCGCAAATGGGCTCCGGACGTCTGGAGACCGAGGACGAACACCTGCACATGAGTTTCGATGATCTGGCCCTTCTTCCCGTCTCCGCCCGCGGCGACGCCCGCGGCATTTGGAACTCTCTCGCCGTCCGCTTCCCGGAGGGTTTTGACTTCGCCGCCTTCCGTGACGAACTGGCCCGCCGCATGGACCGCGCCATGTATGCCCATGCCGATGGCAACATCAGCCTGCTCTCCGCCCGCAAACAAAGCAGCGTCGGAGGACTCGCCAAGGTGCTCGTTCCCGTTATTCTCTGCGTGCTCATCGTCTCCAACACCATGATGGGAACCGTCGACGAGCGCGTGGGCGAAGTGCAAATGCTGGGCGCGATCGGCCTGTCCCCCTCGCAAATCAGTTTCCTGCTGCTCTCCGAGTCCACGGTTTTCTCCTGCATCGGCATTATTTTCGGCACATTTGCCGGACTCGTCTTCTCGAAAATCTCCGGATTGGCCTTGTTTGCCGACACGCTCGGCCAGTTGAGCTTCAACTTCACCTCGCTGGCCTCCACCTTTCTGGCGATGGGCACCGGCGGTATCGTCCTGATCGCCACCCTCGTCCCAGCCAGGCGCGCCGCCGCCCTCGCGGCGCCCAGCGGCATGGACAAATGGGAACTCCCCCCGGCCGAAGCCGGCGCGGCCATTTGTTTCCGTTTGCCCTTCACCCTCACCCGTGGCAACGCCATCGGCATGGCCGCCTTTTTCCGCCGTTTCCTGCTCAACCATGTGGACAGCTCCTCGGCGGACTTCATCAGCAAAGGCGCAGGAGTCGCCCGCGCCGAAGAAAAAGCCGACGCCCTGCGTGTACACAGTCACATGTGGCTCGCGCCCTATGACCTCGACGTCGCGCAGGATCTTCGTCTCGACATCGAACCCTCCCCGGCGGACGGCGTCTACGATGTCACCATTCACCTCCAGCGCAGTTCCGGCACGGAGGATGCCTGGATGCGCACCAACTACGCTTTCCTCAACCTTGTGCGCAAACAGTTCCTGCTCTGGCGCAACCTCGACACCTCTCTCCGCAAGCGCTACATTCAGGAAGGCGCCGCTGAACTCCAACGGAATGAAGCTCCATGAGTGACCCCAAACCTGCCAAAAAAGGCAAAAACGACGCCTTTTACGATTCGAAGTTCGGCATCGAAGCGATGCAGAACGAACCCTGCCTGAACGGGTTCACCTGGCGCACCGTCATCGGGGCTCTCTTTATCGCTTTTGTCATGTTCCCCGGCATTATTTTCATGGGCCTGATGATCGGCGAAGACATGGGGGGCGCGGCCGACTGGGTGGTGATCATCCTCTTTGTGGAAATTGCCCGCCGTTCCTTCATGACGCTGCGCAAACAGGAACTCTACATCCTGAAATACACGGTGAGCAGTCTCAGCTCGTTTTCCGGGGGCGTGGCCCTCAGCGGCGGCGTCTTTGCGTGGCTGGTGTACAACCGTTTCCTCCGCAACTCCGAGGACTTTAAAAACTTCGGCATCGCCCAGGAAGTCCCGGATTGGTGGGCCCCGTTTGGAGACGCCGCTTTTCAGCAGGGATTCCTCGGCAAGATCTGGTGGCCGGTTCTGGCCGTCACGCTGCTGACCATGGTTCTCAACAAACTGACGCAGCTTTCCCTCGGATTTCTCGCTTACAAAGTGACCGTCGATGTGGAAAAACTTCCGTTCCCTCTCGCGCCCATTCAGGCGGAAGGCGCCATCGCTCTCGCGGAAAGCAGCCAGGACAAAGACAAAAAGGGTTTCCGGCAATACTGCTTCTCCATCGGCGTGGTCTGCGGTGCGGCCTTCAGTTTGTTTTACACCGCCGTCCCGATTCTCACCGCCGCCTTTTTCGGCAAACCCCTTCAGCTCATTCCGATTCCCTTCGTCGATTTCACGAAAAACATCGAAACGTTCCTGCCGGGCGCCAACATCGGCATTGCGTTGAATTTGGGGCTACTGTTCACCGGATTCGTCATCCCCTGGCGCATCGCCGTCGGCATGTTTACCTCCACCATTTTTTTCCAGGTGATCGTGAACACGATCCTTCAGCAAAACGGATTTCTTCCGAGTTGGGCACCGGGCAAGGACGCGATTCAGACCCACGTGGCGGGAACCCTGGATTTGTATTTGTCCGTGGGGATTGGCACCAGTTTTGCGATCTTCGCTGTCGGTGTCTGGGGCATGGTCAAAGCCATTCGCGGCTACAGCCGGAAAAAGAAACAGTCCGCCGCCGGGGAGGAAATCGAGGGTCCCGACCTCTCCAAGTTCTGGGAACGCAACAAAGGACGCGGCGATCCGGCCACCGGGCTGATGCTGGGCATTTGGTTCAGCTCCGCCACCGGCTTTGTGATCTTGTCCAATTACCTCATCAATCACGGGCTTCCCGCCGCTGAACGTTTCTCCATTTTCTGGCTCATGGGCTTTGCCTACTTCTGGACCCCCATCAACACCTACATCAATGCCCGCATGAGCGGTATCGCCGGACAATCCGCCGGTGTGCCTTTCGTGTTCGAGTCCGCCATTTTCGCCTCCGGCTACCGCAAGGTCAACATCTGGTTCGCCCCGCTCCCGCTCAACAACTACGGCAACACGGCCGACATGTTCCGCGTCTGCGAACTGACCCGCACGCGCCTGACCTCCATTTTTAAAGCCGAATTGCTGATTTTCCCGCTGATGCTGCTGGCCTCCTACATTTTCTGGAGCTACATCACCGGACTCGGACCCATCCCTTCCGACCAGTACAGCTACGTCCAGAAATTCTGGCCCATGCACGCGCAGATGAAAGCCCTGTGGGCCTCCGCCATGCAGGAAGGCCAGTCCCTGCTCCTTGAAGCACTGAAACCGGGGGTGATCCTCGCCGCGTTCGGGGTTGCGGTATCGGCCTTCGCGTCCTTCTCCTGGCTCGGGATCAGCGCCCAGTACCTCTACGGGGGCATCGCCGCCGTCAACAGCTACCCCCACACCGCCACCATGGTATTTATTGGCGCCTGCCTCGGACGTTTTGTGCTTTCGAAAAAATTCGGCAAGGAGCGCTGGCAGAATTTCGCCCCGATTCTCGCCGTGGGCTTCGGGGCCGGCCTTGGCCTGGTCGCCATGTTGTCCATTGCCATTAACTTCCTCTGGGTCTCGATTGGAGTGAGCTACTGATGAGCGCCGAACACAGCCCTGTCGCCGAATGGGAAGTGGGTCACCTCAAGCTGGTGCCTGAGGTGGTCTGTTCCATGGCCATCAACAGCCTCCGCCAACGCATCAGCCGCGCGGTCCTCACACTCTTGACCATCAGCACGGCCACCGCGTTCATGATGTACCTGCTCACGATGCCGCGTTCCGACGACCCCGTTGACGCGCAAAGCTGGGGTCTGATGATGGTCCTTTCGCTGCTGGTCAGCGGGGCAGGGGTGCTCAACACCATGCTCATGTCGGTGACGCAGCGTTATCGTGAAATTGGAACCATGAAATGTCTGGGGGCGCTCGACACCTTCATTCTCCTCAGCGTGCTGCTCGAAGCGGCCATTCTCGGTCTCGCGGGCGCCCTTGCCGGCGCCGTGCTCGGGTTGGGCATCTCCATTCTTCTCTCCATGGCCGATCATGGCGCAAGCGTTTTTCAACACATGGCCCTGGACGGCCTTGCTGGAAAATTCCTCTTCGTGTTTCTGGTCGGTATGCTCCTCACCACCCTCGGGGCCCTTTTCCCCGCCATCATCGCCAGCAAAATGCCCCCGATGGACGCGATGAGGGGGGAGAAGTAGGGGAGTGACGAATGACGAGTGACGAATGACGAGTGACGAGTGACGAATGTCGAGTGACGAGTTGCGAATGACGAGTGACGGCATAAACGTAAGCATTGCATGAAAAAGAAAAACTCTTCCAAACCCAAGACTGTAGAAACGGCGGGGACTGTTTACCCTGAGCCGAGTCTGGAGGCTTCTTCAGTTTTTGAGGGTAAAAACGAGTATGATGCTTTGCGTCAACGAACGAAGAAATTTGCACTTCGAGTCATCAATCTTTCTCAGGCACTGCCCGTGAACCATCCAGCCGCAGAAGTAGTAAAGCGACAAATTTTGCGATCAGGCACCAGTGTCGGCGCGAATTACCGTGCAGCATGCCGGGCGAAATCAAACCTTGATTTCATCAACAAAATGAAAATTGTTGAAGAGGAAACGGATGAATCCATGTATTGGATGGAATTGATCCAAGAGGCGGAAATCCTGCCAGCCTCCCGAATTACACCCTTGTACCAGGAGGCGGATGAAATTCTGCGCATCGTGGTGCAATCCATTTTGACCGCACGCAAAGGCACATGACACCATGACACCCGATTACGCCTCTGGCACCAAAACGATTCGTCACTCGTCACTCGACACTCGTCATTCCACCGACGATTCCGTCGAATACACTGTCATGACCCGCGACGTGGTCAAGATTTACAAAATGGGCGACACGGAGGTGCGGGCCTTGGACGGCGTGGATGTGACCATTCGCACCGGCGAGTACATCTCCATCATGGGGCCCTCCGGCTCCGGCAAAACGACGCTCTTCA
>CAZCFM010000006.1:43071-54159 GCA_964497855.1 uncultured Verrucomicrobiota bacterium
GGCGAGTACATCTCCATCATGGGGCCCTCCGGCTCCGGCAAAACGACGCTCTTCAACGCCATCGGCGGTCTCTCCAAACCCACCTCCGGCTCCGTGTTTATTGATGAAATCGACGTGGCCCAGCTCGACGCCAACGAACTCGCCTGGCTCCGCTGCCGCAAAATCGGCTACATCTTCCAGAGCTACAACATCGTCAAGGTCATGACCGCCCTCGAAAACGTGACCCTGCCCATGCTCTTCGGCGGCGTGCCCCCCGATGAAGCCCAGGACCGCGCGGTCGACATCCTCAAACGCGTCGGACTCGGCGACCGCATCCTCCACACCCCCAAGGAGCTTTCCGGCGGACAGCAGCAGCGCGTCGCCATCGCCCGCGCCTTCGCCAACCGCCCCGCCATCATTCTTGCCGACGAACCGACCGCCAACCTCGACATTCACACCGGCGAGGAAATCATCGCCCTCATGAAGGAAATGAACCGCGAACGCGGCGTCACCGTCATTTGCTCCACCCACGACCACAAGATGCTCGACATCTCCGACCGCATCGTCTGGATGCGCGACGGCAAAGTGCAGAAGATCGCCCGCCGCGACGAAGTGGACATCGAAATCAACACGATGAAAGAGAAGAAGGGCTGAGGATATTCCGGCCAGAGCCCGTTCCCCTTTTTTGCTTACTCCGTTTCGCGGAGGGCTTCGCGCATGAAGGGATTGCTGCGGAGCTCGTCGCCGATGCGGGTGGCGGGGCCGTGGCCGGAAAGGACAATCGTTTCGGGCGGCAACTGGGAGAGGCGGCGCAGAGAGCGGTAGAGGGTTGCGGTGTTTCCGCCGGGGAGATCGGTGCGTCCCACGCTGCCTTTGAAGAGGACGTCGCCTCCGATAAGCAGGTGCTGCGCGGGGAAATAAAATCCCACGGAGCCGGGGGAATGGCCGGGCAGGTGCATGGTTTCAAAGGTGAAGGGTCCGATGCTGAAGGGGCCGTCCGTTTCCCAGGCGGGGAGGACGGCGGGCACGCGGGCGGGATCGGGTTGCTGGTAATAGGGCGCGTATTGGTTGATGGGACTGAAGGCCCAGGCCAGGTCTTTGGGATGCATCCAGCAGGGGGCGGGGAGCGCCTCGACCATGTCCGCAAGGGCGCAGACGTGGTCGTAGTGTCCGTGCGTGAGCGGGTAGCCGATGACGCGGTGATTGTGCTGCTTCAACAGGGCGATAATGCGTTCGGGATCGGCTCCCGGATCGATGACGAGGGCGCTGCCATCGTTCTGCGCGAGGACGATGCAGTTGGTTTGGATCATGCCGGTGGGGAGGACGTAGGGCTTCATGTGAACAAATCTGTTTGGAGGAGGGTGGGGGGCGTGACGGCGGGCGCAGGCGTGGAGGGTTCCGGGGAGGCGATGTTGCGCAGAAAGTCGTCCTCGCTCCAAATGAGCACTCCGAGGGCGCGGGCCTTGTCGAGTTTGCTGCCAGCCTCTTCCCCGGCAATCACAAGATCGGTCTTGACGGAAACACTGCCGCTGACGTTGGCGCCGAGGGCGCGGAGGCGTTCCTTGGCTTCGTCGCGGGTCATGTGGTGGAGTGTGCCGGTGAGCACGACGGTTTTGCCGGCGAGCGGGGAATCGCTGGACGCCACAGGACCGCGCAGGCGTTGCACATTCACACCGCAGGCCTGGAGGCGCTCGAGCAGGGAGGTGTTTTCGGGATCACGGAAAAACGCGGTGATGTCGGCGGCCATGTTGTCGCCGATGCCGTGGATGGAGGCGAGACGGGCTTCGTCAGCGCTGGCGAGTTCGGCGACGGATGCGAAGTGCTCTTCGAGAATCTGCGCGGTTTTTTCGCCGATCTGCGGGATGCCCAGACCGTGGAGAACGCGCCAGAGGTCGGCGGATTTGCTGCGCTCGATGGCGGCGAGAAGGTTGTCCACGGATTTCTCACCCAGGCCCTCGATCTGGGTGAGCGTGTCGCGATGCCGGGCGAGGTCGTAGAGGTCGGCGGGATCGAGAGCGAGCCGGTGTTCGAGCAGGAGCTTGATCATTTCTTCGCCGAGGTGGCCGATGTCCATGGCGCGGCGTCCGGCGAAGTGGCGGAGACGTTGCAGGCTTTGGGCGGGGCAGGCGGGATTTTCGCAGCGCCAGGCCACTTCGTCCGGGCGCTGGACGACAGGTCCGGCGCAGGCGGGACAGGCAACGGGGAGCGGGAAGGGCTGTGCGTCGGCGGGGCGCTGGTCGGGGAGCACGCGGACGACGGCGGGTATGATTTCGCCGGCCTTTTCGATGAGCACGGCGTCGCCGATGCGGATGTCCTTGCGCGCGATTTCGTCCCAGTTGTGGAGGGTCGCGCGGCTGACGGTGCTGCCGGAGAGGAGGACGGGCTCGAGTTCGGCGACGGGGGTGAGCACGCCGGTGCGGCCCACCTGGACGGTGATGTCGCGGAGCCGGGTTTCGGCTTGTTCGGGCTCGTACTTGTAGGCGATGGCCCAGCGGGGGCTTTTGGCGGTGCTGCCGAGATCGTCGTAGAGGCCGCGTTCGTTGACCTTGACGACTGCACCGTCCATTTCGAAGGGGTAGTCGGCGCGTTGGGCCTGGTTTTCGTCGAGGGCCTTGTCCACCGCATCGATGTCGGGGCAGATCCAGACGCGGGGCGGGCTGCGGAAACCGAAGTCGCGGAGGGCGGCGAGGAGCTGTTGATGGGTGCTGAAGGCGATGCCCTTGAGGTCGCCCACGCCGTACCAGAGGGCGTCGAGGGGACGGGTGGCGACGATGCGGGGATCGAGTTGTTTGAGCGATCCGGCGGCGGCGTTGCGGGGATTGGCGAAGACGGCCTCCCCGGCGGCCTGGCGCTGCTGGTTGAGGGCGGCAAATCCGTTGCGGGTCATGAAGACTTCTCCGCGGACTTCAAGGACGGCGGGTGGGGAATCGCCGCGCAGGCGGAGGGGAATGGAGGCGATGGTGCGGATGTTGGCGGTGATGTCGTCGCCTGTGCGTCCGTCGCCCCGGCTCAGGGCGCGGACGAGGCTGCCGTTTTCATAGCGCAGACTCACGGCCACGCCATCGATTTTGGGTTCCAACACGTAGGAAAAAGGGGTGTCACCGAGCAGTTTGCGGAGGCGCTGGTCGAAGGCGCGGAGGTCGGCGCGGTTGTAGGAATTGGCCAGCGAAATCATGGGCACGGCGTGCGGATGGCTGACGAAGCCTTCGATGGGCTCGCCGCCGACGCGCTGGGTGGGGGAATCGGGCGAACGCAGCTCCGGGTATTCGGCTTCGAGAGCCTCCAGTTCGCTGAGGAGGGCGTCGTAGTCGCGGTCGGAAATAACCGGCGCCGCCAGCACGTAGTAGCGGTGGTTGTGGTCGCGGAGCTGGTTGCGAAGGTCGTGGATGCGTTCGGAGGGCGGCATTGTCACAGTCCATTGATCCACTCGCGCAGCAGCGCGGTCATGCGGGGCATGGCTTTGGCGGCGGTTTCAGTGACCTCGCGATGGTCCAAGGGCTGATCGAGAATCCCGGCGGCCATGTTGGTCATGCAGGAGAGGCCGCCCACGCGAAGTCCGGCGGCGGAAGCGAGTTGCGCCTCGGGGATGGTGGACATGCCGACGGCATCGGCTCCGAGGAGTTTCCAGGCACGGACTTCGGCCGGCGTTTCGTACACCGGACCCCGCGTCGCGGCGTAGACCCCTTCGTGCAGCGTGACCTTGGCTTTGGTGGCGGCGCGTCGCAGCTGCTCGCGGGCCTCCAGCGCGTACACCGCGCTCTGGTCGGGAAAACGCGGCCCCCAGATCGGGTCGTGCGGCCCCGCCAGCGGATTGTCGCCGATCAAATTGATGTGGTCCGTGATCAGCATCAAATCCCCCGGACGGTACGCCGCGTTGACGGCCCCGGCGCTGTTGGTGAGCAGCAGATGTTTCGCACCGGAACGCAGGGTGAGGTATACCGGAATCGCCACCGGCGTCCAGCCCACACCTTCGTAAAAATGCCGGCGTCCCTTGAAAATCAACAGGCGTTTGCCGCCCGATTCGCAGAGCGAGAGTTCGCCCGCATGACCCACCACGCCGGGGCTGCCGAGTCCGGGGATGTTGCTGTACTCGATGCGGCGCTGCACCTCCAAAATCTCGAGCACCGCGCTCCAGCCCGAACCGCAAATCACCGCCGCATCGGCCTTCAGTCCGCCCATCAGGGCATCGACGTAACTCGCGGCTCGTTCCAGAACTTCGCGGTTGATGCTCATACGGGCATCCTCCGTTCCGTGATCCGGGACGTCGCTGCGACCGCCGTTTCCGAGACTCGGAACGCGTTTTCCAGACGTTTCCGAGCTTCGGAAAGCCGCGATGCCTCGTTGGCGTGCAGGACGCAGAGGGTTTGGCCTCTTTGGATGGTTTCGCCGATGCGCACAATGTCCGAGAGACCGACGGCGGGGTCGATGTTGTCCTCCGCGCGGGTGCGTCCGCCTCCGAGGACGAGGACGGCGCGGCCCACGGCGTTGGGGTCCACATCGGCGATCCAGCCAGTGGCGGGGCAGGGGAGGACTTCGCGCAAGGTTGCGCAGGGAAGCTTCGCGGGATCGGGGTCGCCGCCCTGGGCGCGGACCATGCGGTTGAAGATGTTCAGGCCGGCTCCGCTTTGCAGCGCATCGTCCACTGCGTTGCCCGCCAAGTCCGCATCGGGGTGCAGGCCGGAGACCTGGAGCATGGCCACGCAAAGTTCGCGGGTGACTTCCCAGAGAGGGCCCTCCGCGCGGCCCTGGAGGATGGCGATGCTTTCGGCGACTTCGAGGGCGTTGCCCGCCGTGCGGCCCAGCGGGGAATCCATGTCCGTGAGCAGCACGGCAACGGGCGTGTTCATTTCGCGGCCGACCCGGACCATGCTGTCGGCCAGGCGGCGAGCATCGTCCAGGGTTTTCATGAAGGCGCCGCGACCGTGTTTGACATCCAGCACGAGCGATCCGAGTCCTTCGGAGAGCTTCTTGCACATGATGCTGGCGGTGATCAGCGGGATGGAGGGGACAGTGGCGGTGACGTCGCGCAGGGCGTAGAGTTTTTTGTCGGCGGGGGCGAGTCGTTCGGTTTGGCCGACGATGCAGACGCCGACGTCGGCGACGACGCGCAGAATATCGTCCTCGTCGAGGTTGGCGCGGAAACCGGGGATGGATTCGAGTTTGTCGAGGGTGCCGCCGGTGATGCCGAGGCCGCGGCCGGAGATCATGGGGACGGCGAGGCCGCAGGCGGCGGCGAGGGGGCCGAGGATGAGGCTGGTCATGTCGCCGATGCCGCCGGTGCTGTGTTTGTCGCAGACGGGACGGCGGAGGGCGGAGGTGTCGAGACAGCGGCCCGTGTCCATCATGGCGCGGGTGAGGGCGGCGGTTTCGCGGTCGCTCATGCCCCGCAGATAAATGGCCATGGCGAGGGCGGCCATTTGATAGGCGGGGATGCTGCCGTCGTTGTAGCCTTGGATAAAATCAGCGATTTCAGCGTTGTCGAGTTCCCCGCCGTCGCGTTTTTTTTCGATGACCCACTGGGGAATGCGCATGGGGACACCTATGGGGTCATGTGACCGTAGCGCTGGCGGAAGGCTTTGGGCGACATGCCGACGCGTTCGTGGAAACTTTTGGTGAACTCGCTGAGATTGACGTAACCGCAGGCGCGGGAGACGAGGGAGATCTGCTGGTTGGTGCCAGTGAGCAGATCCTTGGCGAGTTCCATGCGTTTGTGGATAATGAGCGCGTAGGGGCTCATGCCGAAGACTTTGCGGAAACGGCCTTCGAAGGCGCGGCGTTTGAGGCCGCTCAGGGCGCTGAGGCGGGTGATGGAAATGCGTTGCTCGAGATTGTTGTCGATAAAATCGATCACGGGGGTCAGTTGCGGATCGATGACCCGGCGCAAGTCGGTGGTGGCCCGGGCATGCACGCGTTTGGGAGGCAGCTTGACACGGGTGGGTTCTGTCGATTGACCGCGGAGGATAGCGACAAGCATTTCGGCGGCTTGATACCCGATGCTTTCGCCGTCGAGTTCGATGCTGCTGAGGGCAACGCCCAGAAGTTGCGAATGGAGTTCGTCATTGTTGACCCCGAGGATGCCGATGTCTCCGGGACAGGAAAGATCCAGTTCCCGCATGAGGCTGATCAGGTGAAGGGCGATGTCGTCTTCGGGGGCAAAAACGCCGGTGCAGCGGGGAAGACCACCCAGAAAGCGGCGATAGGCGTTTTCATGGGTTTCATCGGGAAGCTGCAAGGCTTCGTAGGAGTGAATGCCAGCCCAGATACCCTTTGCTTCCTGGATGCGTTCCTGAAAACCACGGACACGCTCCTGTGTGAAAACGGTATATCCAGTGGTTTTCGCAGGACATGCAAACTGTGTGTAGCCCATTTCCAACAGATGTTCCGCCGCCATCCGGCCCACCGCAACGTCGTCGGTCAGCACGGCCGGCACGTGGGGTGGAGGAGCGTTGTTGGAAATATTGACGACGGGGCAGCCGGGGCGGAAGGTCTGATTTCGAGAGGTGACCAGCGTGATGACTCCATCATATTCAACATGTTTCAGATGGTCGTAATTCAGGAATGGACGGCCCTTTAAGCTGGCCAGGCCGCATTCAGGATGCTCCTGGACATACTTGCGGATTCCGAAAGCCATTTGGCGGAAATACGGATGTTCGATGTCCATCACGACGGCAAGACGATAGAGAGGTTTGTTTCGGATCATGGGCGGATACTGTCGGAAAGACGGCTAAAGGTAAAGACCAGATCGAACATTTTGACCAATTTTTGGTGAATCCAGAACGGCTCATACGCTTTTACATACGATGGGACTTCTGCCGCGCCCCCTGTTTTCTCCTCGACCTTTGGCGAAGAGCCTGATTAGTTTTTATTTTCGCATTTTCCGCAACCCTTGGAGATTTTCCGATGAAGATAATTCCACTCGCATTTCTGGCCCTTTCCCTTCACCCGACTTGTATGCTGCGTGCGGAAGATCCGTCTCCTTGGTCCCCGGAATCCTACCCCGATGCCGAAGGGTTCGCTAAACGCCGTCAGATCATCCTCGAAGGCCTCGCCTCGGGTGGTTTGGACAAGTGGCGCAAGGGGTATTTCTCGGGCGGAGATCCGGGAAAATATCTGCCGGGCCACGCAATGGCCAAGCTGCTGCTCAACCCGGAAGATCCCGAGCCCGGACGCTTCATGAATGATGACCGGAGTTGGCGGGAACATTACCATTTCGCCGCCGTGAACTGGGCGCGCTTTTGGCCCCTCTATGGCGATACGGTGTTGACCGAAGAGACCCGCAGCAAATTCACCGGCATGATGAAGGGCTACAACTATCTCACCCCCGGGGGCACGGAAAACCACAAGACCCAATGGTGGACCAGTGCGGGTGTCCTGCCGCATTTCACGGGCAGTGGCACCAATCACAAATCCAAAGAGGCCACCCTGGCCCAGGCCAAGGATATTCTGCATAGCTATGTCAAGGGACTCTACATGGCAGGGCAGGGGGAGTGGGATTCGAGCACCTATGTCATGTTCGATGTGAATGGTCTCCTGAATCTGTACGACTTCTCTCCCGATCCCGAGGTCAAACTCCTCGCCCAGGCCGGACTCGACTGGCTGATCGCGGCCTATGCCCTGAAATACACGGACGGCGTGTATACGGCTCCCAACCAGCGTGGCTACGCGTCACGGCCCTACGGCAGTATCGCCGACAACACCGGCCACCTCTGGTGGGCCGGAAACCTGAAGCTGACGTCCGAGCAAACCCGCGATTTCCGCTACACCCTCCATCCCATCACCTCTACGTGGCGTCCGGGACGGGTCATCCACAATATTGCCACCCGCAACGTTGAGGGCCTGCCCGCAGAACAGCGCAACAGCAAACCAAACTACTGGCATGGACACGGCGCAACGCCCATACCCGGATCCACACACGAAAGCGTCTATATCCACCCGCGCTTCACCCTGGGCAGCCTCTGGAATGGCCACTCCAGCCAGCACACCCGCTTCATGGTCACCGTTTCCTCCTCCAATGGCGCAGTCGTTTTCCACGGAGGCCACCCTCGCAAATCAGACCATAACTCTCAGAAAATTGAGATTGGTTTTAGCGACGGCACCGGGCGCTACCTGCAATCCGTCCAGTCCGGACCGGTCTATCTGGCCATGGTCAAAGCCCCCGAGGACGAAGAAGCCGACTATTCGTATTTCCGCATCCCGGCGGGCCTCGAGCCCAAGGCCATGGGCGTCTGGCGCGTCTTCGACGTGGAGGGCGTGGCCGTGGCTGTTCGTTCCCTCGACGGACGTGTCGAACTCGGCGGCACCCCTCCCGATAAAAAAGGAAACTCAGAGCCCATCCTGAAATTCCCCGGCCGCGAGAACGGATTCCTTGTTTGGGTGATCGATGATCCGACCTCGTTGGAGGAAAAACTCAACAGCGTGCAAATCGATTCGAACGAGTTTGTTTCCAAAGGACAGGTCTCCGTGACCATCCCCGGCGTCACCACCATCGAAGCCCGTTTCAATCCCGACCCCGATGGCGACCGCCACGGCAACCGCGCCGCCTTTGCCCGCATCAACGGGGAAAACGTTGACCTTTCCACCTGGAAGATTTATGACGGACCCTTCCTGAAACAAAGCCCCGGTCTTCTGACCGTCAGCGATGGCAAAGAATCGTTTACGGTCGATTTCAGCGGAGAACTGCCCGTCTATAAATGAAACCTGAACCTGATCCCTTGTTGCGTCTCCACCGCGACCTTGTCTCCTCCACCACACGTGTGTCCCCCGCCGTGATGTTTGGCAGCTCCTTCGCCGTGGCCATGGGCCTGTTCGCCTGGCTGGGGCACAGCTACGACGAAAAACACGGAACGGCTCCCCTGGGGGTCCTTCTCGGCGTCTGCCTCGGTTTTGGCTATGGAGGATACGAAGTGTGGAAGGTCACACGCAGCGCAAAACCCGCTGCAACGCCTGATGCCGAACCCAAAGGGCAGGGGGGCTACAGCTCCCTGAAATCCGGGGGCGACCCTGATGCCTAAGGGACTACGGCTGCTGGCGTGGCTCAGTCTGGCCTGCGGAACGAGTGCCGTGGTGATAGCCCTTTCCTATTTCCAGACCGGAAAAAGGCTTGGTTTTGATTCGCTGTGCGCATTGGGACTGCTCTTCATCAACTGGCTTTTTTTCGTCGCGGCGGCATGGATGCCCCGGAAAGGCGGTGTCTGGGGCAGCCCCGCCCTCGGCATGTTGCTGGTCGTGACCAAGCTATTCGTGAATACTTTCACAATTTTTTTGTTTATAGGATTGCAAGCCGTCCGAAGCGCGGTATTTGTGCCACAGTTCTTCAGCGCGTACCTTCTCCTGCTGGCCGGAAGTGTCTATCTGTTGAACCGGAATCCCTGAACCTTTTCTCCCCTCCCGATTTCCCGCATGAGTGCAGACGTCATTGCCGAAAAAACACAAAAAGTGACCGAGTGGATCACCCATCACGTGGTGGACGGTCCGGCATGGTCCATCGGCACCCTGCACATGGATTTTGTGCAGGCGAATCTTCCGCCCTCCTTCAAGCTCTCCGGTTTGATGGCGCTCCTCGGCGCGGCCTTTCTGTGCTTCATGTACTGCAAGGTCTACAACCACCGCGCCCGCGTGCCCCGCGGCGCCACCAATCTGATGGAAAGCATCGTCTGTTTCGTGCGCAACGAAATTTCCATCCCCTACCTCGGCAAAGAAGACGGCAAAGATTTCGCTTGGCTGCTGCTGACCCAGTTCACGTTGATCCTGACCCTGAACCTGATGGGCTTGATTCCTGTGTTCGGCACCGCAACCGCCAGCCTCGGCATCACATCGGCCCTGGCCTTCACGACCTTCCTCGCCATGACCGGCTGGTCCATTCAACGCTACGGCTTCATGGGCTTCCTGCACAATTTTATTCCCCACGGCGTTCCCACCCCGGTACTCTTTCTCCTCGTGCCCATCGAAATCATGGGCCTCTTCATCAAAACCATCGTGCTGGCCATCCGTCTCTTCGCCAACATGCTCGCCGGACACATCGTCCTCTTCGCGATGATCGGCATGGCCGTGATCTACGGCGGCGTCGCCCACCTCTCCATCGGCCTGGGACTTTTCGTGTATTTCCTTGAAATCCTGGTCGCATTCCTGCAAGCCTACATCTTCACCATGTTGTCCGCCATTTTCATCGGACAAATGCTGCACCCCGAACACTGATTTTTCCAAACACTCCCCAACCCCCAATCCAAAGGTCCTGACATGTTCTCTACCGCTGCTGTTCTCGCCGCCATTGGCGCCGGTCTCGTCACCATCGGAGCCGCCCTCGGCATTTCCAAACTCGCCGTCGCCGCTCTCGAAAGCTCCGCCCGCCAGCCCGAAATCCAACCCAAGCTCCAGACCATGATGATCATCGCCGCCGCGCTGATCGAAGGTGTCGCGCTGTTCTGCGCCGTGATTTGCATCATCGCCGTCGGCAAGTAAGGTATTCGGGCGTCCCCCCGCGGAGTTCACCCGTATGTCTTCCCCTGCACAACCCACCGGCCAACACGTCGAAGTCCCCGCCGGACACGGCGCGGCACCCGCACACTCAGGCTCCGGCCCGGTGGACGGGGCGATGTTTTTCTGGATGCTGGTCATTTTCGGGATCGCCGCCGCGATCCTGAAAAAACACGCCTTCGGCCCCATTCTGGAAAATCTCGACGCCCGCGAAAAGGAAATCGAGAAATCCCTGGAAAATGCCGACCACCTCGAACGCGAACTGGCCACCCTCGACTTCACCGTCCAGGAAAAGCTGGAAAACGCCGAAAACCAGGTGCGCGGCATGATCGATTCCGGTCGCGAGGCCGCCCGCGAGGCTGCCAAGGTGATCGAAGCCCAGGCCCGCGAACAGGCGCAGATCGTCCGCGAAAACGCGGAACGTGACATCGCCACCGCCCGCGGCAAAGCCGAGGCCTCCCTGCGTGTCACCAGCGCGGAAACGGCTGTGGCTTTGACCCTGAAACTGCTCAATCAGAACCTGGATGCCAAAGGCAAACAGGCCCTGACCGACCAACTCATCGCGGGGATGTAAGCGCGCATGTCCTCCGTCGCCAACCGTTACGCCTCCGCTCTTCTGGATGCCGCCGATTCCGA
>CAZCFM010000007.1:0-30047 GCA_964497855.1 uncultured Verrucomicrobiota bacterium
GGATCTGTTTTCTCCGTTTTGTCCGAATTCGTGGCGGGAGTTTCGCTGTTGTTCTCGCGGGAAGCAGGGGGTTCCTTTCCAGAAGGCGGAAGCGAAGGTTCCCCAGGGGGTGAGCCCCCGCCAACCTCTACGCGGTCCACCCGGCTGCTGCTGAATTTTTCATCCATGCGGATCAGGCGTTCCCGCAAGGCGTCCATCCGTTTTTGAGCGTCGCGCGCGCGGACTTCATCGGCGAAGGGACCAAAAAAATAGGTCAGGGCCTCGTGTTCGTATCGGATAAAGTGCCCGGGAAAAGTCGGTGCATTTCCGTCGGCAAGTTCCGCTGGATTCCAGGTGTCAAACAGACGTTCGCGCGACATCCGGGGGAGGTCGTCGAGGGCGGCGGCCGGGAAATGCCAGGTGGCGGCATGGAGCATCGTGGGCAGGAACAGCAGAGCCGCACAAAGCACGTTAGGGTGTGGGAATCCAGCGGAGAACAAATTCATCATACAGACTCCAGGCGAGGGCGGCATTGCCCCCAATTTCGCGTTGCAGGCTATCGATCGCCCGTGCGGGCAACCAGGGTTTAAGAAACACGGAGCATCCGGATCGTTCGACCACATACCCGTCTTCCCAGTCGCTCCGTTCCTGAGCTGCTGGCATGGCGCTCATTTCAAAAAAACTCAGGTACGCCTCCCCTTGCGGATGGAGCCAGGTGGTCAGGTTCCGCAGAACGGTGCCACGGACAGACGGGGGCAGCGTGTCGCAGAGGTGTTCGCAGAGGACGAGGTGGTGGGGAAAACGACGGGCGTCATCCGGTGCTGCGCTCCAGGGAGCAAGAAGGGTTTCGACGCGGCGGGCCCCGGCATTCAGCAAAAGGGTGTCGCCGGGCGGATCCGGGATGGGCAGGAGCCGCAGCAGACTATGTCCACGGCAGATGGCTTTTTCGGCGATGCAGCGGGCGAGAAGCGTGGGTTCACCTGGAGCGGCGCGTTGGACGAGTCGGGTGGTGCCCAGAAATGGACTGCGTTTTCCACAACGGATGGCCTCTTCATCACGCAAGAGTTGGGCCTCCACGACTTCGCGGGAGGGGCTCCATTCGCCGCGCGTCCAGGCAAAACGGCGGCCATCCAGAGCGAGGATTTCCCAACGGTTATCGCTGGTGCCCTGAAGGATCCAACCAGCGGCCCGCATGCGTGAGGAGAGATGTTCCATGGGATCGTTGTAGCATGTTCTCACAAAAAAGGCCATTCCCAGTGGAATGGCCCTTGAGGCATTTCGGGTTGATCGATCAGAAGAAAATCGTGTCGCCCACTTCGATGGTGGCGCCGTCCACGAGGGTGTTCTGGAGGATTTCGGCGATGGCCACGGTGTTTTCCACGCGCATGATGCGGAGTTTGCCGATGAACGTGTCGCCGCGGTGAACAAAGGCTTCGATAAACATCGGCAGGGTGTCCACTTCGCCTTTGTTGATGATAGCCAGATTCCATTCGCGGTCAACCGCAAGAACCTTGGCCGGAACATCCGTCCACTCGTTGGCGGTTTTGTCTTCGGGACGGGGCGGATAGAGGCATGATCGGAGCAGGATCATCGCGCGCTGGTATTCGCCCTCGGTCTTGGTGATGCTGTCGCCCAGGACTGTAGATTTTGCGTTCAGTTCCTCCAACTGGGTGCTGAGGCTGGAAATGGTTTGTTCGAGGCCCGATTTCTCGCGTTCCAGGTCCGAAACGCTGCTGTTGGCCTGACGCAGTTCGTTCTGGGTGGTGGCCAGAGTCTGCTCCAGGCCCACGATTTCACGGTTGGCATCTTCCAGCTCGCGGATGCGGGTGGCGAGGCGGGTTTCGGTGTCGCGGAGAACCGCCTGCGTTTGCACGAGTTCTGCATAGCGATCGGTCAACTGTTTCACGCGCACTTCGGCGAGGGCGGCCAATTCGTTCAGGCTCTTGTCGAAGACCTCCACGTCTGTGGGGGCGTTGATGAGCGGAAGGGCAAAGGGAGAGGTCTTGCGGGCATCCGCGGCCTCCCAATCCACAGCAGTGCCCCAGTTGAGGTTCTGGGCAACGCGGGTGGCGTTTTTTTCCAGCAGAACCGTGCGGGCTTTGATGATTTCATGCTCTTGATAGAGGAACACCCCCATCACCACAACGGCGATGGCCACAAGCATGTTCAGCCAGAGAAAAAGTTTTACGGCGGTTTTCATGAATTGGAACCTGGGAAACAAGGATTAAAAGAAAAGGGTGTCGCCTGCGGCGATGGTTGCGCCATCAATGAGGCTGTCGCTCTGGATTTCCGCCACGGAAACGGATCCTTCGACCCGCATGACGGTGACGCGGCCCACGTACTGGTTGCCGCGGTGAATGAGCGCTTCGGTGAAGGGTTCGACATTGTCGATGGCCCCTTTGTTGATGACCACATAGTTCCATTCCGGATTGACGTCCAGAACGCGACCGGGCGTGCCGCGGATTTTGGCGTTTTTCGCACCGCCAGACGCGCCGATGCGGCAGCGTTCATATTCGGCGGAGGTTTTGTCGCGGCGTTGAATGGACTGTTCCAAATCGACTTCCTGTGTGGCGATGCGGTCGTTCAGGGTCCGGATTTCCGTGTTGAGTTCCTCCACGCGGGTTTCCAGCGTGGCTTTTTCGGCCCGGAGGGTTTCAATCCGGCGATTGGCCTCGCGGAGGTCGTTCTGGGTGGAGGCAAGCGTGTCTTTCAGATTGGCGATTTTCGCATTCGCAGTGGCGAGTTCGCGGGTGCGGGCGTTCAGGCGCTCTTCGGTGTCCAGCAGCGTGTTACGGGTTTGAACCAACTCCACATAGCGTTGGCTCAGCTGGGACACGCGCGTGGTGGCAAAACCAGCCAACTCGTTCAAGGTAGCTCCCAGCGCGGGAATATCCATGGGCTGGGCGGGCTGCGGCACGGTAAAGGCCGTCAGTTTGCGTTCGCCAGCCGTCTCCCAGGGCACTTCCGCGCCCCAATTCAAGTTGCGGGCAAGGTCCGCCACATTTTTCTCGAGCAGAAGGGTGCGGGACTTCACGACACCGCGGTTGCGAAACACCATGACTCCAAACGTCAGCACCGTCGCGCTGAGAAGAAGATTGATAAACAGAAAGGCTTTGATGGCTTTGCCCATGGCAGGTAGGTCTCCAGTGAGGATTCAGGGCGCACTATAGATGGAAAGTTTTCAGGCTGTCAATGCCCTTTCTGTTTTCAAAAGCACTAATTTGCGTCGCGCATCCCTATTGCCTATCCGCAGGGACTCAGCTAGAGGTTCGGCATGAAGATTCTGCTGATCTCCCCACAGCCCTTTTTCCGGGTTCGCGGCACGCCCATCAACATCCGCCACCTACTCACGGCCCTCTCCGGCGCGGGGCACAGTGTCGACCTGCTTTGTTACCCGTTTGGCGAGGATATTTCCCTGCCCGGCCTCCGCATCCTGCGCTCTCCCCGCGTCCCCGGCATCCGCGACGTGAAGGTAGGCCCCTCCCCCGCCAAATTTCCCCTCGACGCGCTGATGGCCCTGCACGCGGCGGGGCGGATTCTCTTCCACGACTACGACGCGGTGCACGCCGTGGAGGAATCCGTGTTTTTTGCCGCGCCCCTGGCCCGCCTCCGCCGCCGACCCTATATCTACGACATGGACTCCCTGATCTCCGACCAGTTGGCCTACTCCGGTTTTATCCGCTGGAAACCCCTCCTGCGCGCCGTGGAGGCCTTGGAACGCCGCGCCCTGTTGCGCGCGGTCCGCGTCGTGACCGTCTGCCAGTCGCTGAGCGACGCCGCCCGGCGCATTGCCCCCCAGGCCCGCATCGTCCAGATCGAGGATGCGCCCCTGGAGGAGGCCTTTGTGCCCGATGCGGAGGGTGCCGCCGAACTGCGCGCCCGTTTCGCCCTCGCGGAGCGTCCGCTCATCGTCTATACCGGAAACTTCGAAGCCTATCAGGGCCTGCCCCTGCTGGTGGACGCCATGGCCCTGCTCGCCCAAAGCTGTCCGCAGGCGGCGCTCTTGCTGGTAGGAGGCGAAGAACGTCACCGCCGTGTCCTGGAGGAACACGTGGAGCGCTTGCACTTGTCCGGCCACGTGTTTTTCACCGGGGCCCTGCCCTTGGATCGGATGCGCGCCTGCATGACCTGCGCCGACGTACTCGTGAGCCCCCGCGTGAAGGGCACCAACACCGCGCTCAAACTCTACGGCTACATGCAGACCGGCAAGGCCCTCGTGGCCACGAACCTGGAAACCCACACGCAGGTGCTCGATGAACGCTGCGCCTGGCTGCCCGCCCCCGAACCCGCCGCCCTGGCAGCCGCGCTGGAAGCCGCCCTGCGCAATCCGGGCGAGGCGACCCGCCGCGGCACCGAGGCCGCCCGCCGTGTCCACGAACGTTTCGGCCTCCGCCGCCTGCACCGGCAGGTCGCGGAACTCTACGCGTCGCTGGAGGCCCCTCCGCCCACGCCCGTTGCCTGAGGGCAACAAAAAAGCCCCGCGGATGCGGGGCTTTTTTGGGTTCGCCTTGCGGCGGGGGTTACTTGGCGGAGACGCCGTGGGCTTTGAACGTGCGGGTGAGCGCAAATTCGCCGACTTTGTGTCCAACCATGTTCTCGGTCACAAACACGTTGATGAACACCTTGCCGTTGTGCACGGAGAGGGTGTGCCCGACGAAATCGGGCAGGATCATCGAACGGCGCGACCAGGTCTTGATCGGCTGTTTGCGGGTTCCGGCGTTCATCTTGGAAACTTTCTGATAAAGCTTCTCGTCGACGTAGGGTCCTTTTTTGATGGAACGGGCCATTACTTCGTCCTCCGCTTGACAATGAATTTGTTGGTGGTGTTGCTGCGCTTGCGGGTCTTCTTGCCCTTGGTGATTTTGCCCCAGGGCGAGACGGGATGTCCGCCGCCGGAGGTGCGGCCTTCGCCGCCGCCCATCGGGTGGTCAACCGGGTTCATCGCCACACCGCGGACGGTGGGACGGATGCCCAGCCAGCGTTTGCGGCCGGCTTTGCCCAGGGACTGGGACATGTGTTCGCCGTTGCCGACGCGTCCGATGGTGGCCACGCAGGTCACGTGGATCATGCGGATTTCGCCGGAGGGCAGTTTCACCTGCGCGTAATCGTTGTCCCGGGACATAAGCTGGGCGGCGCCGCCGGCGCTGCGGACGATTTGTCCGCCGCGGCCCGGTTTGAGTTCCAGGTTGTGCAGGAAGGTCGCGAGGGGGATTTCCTTGAGCGGGAGGCAGTTGCCCAGCGACGGCGGGGAGCCGGAACCGGAAACCACGGTGTCGCCCTGCTTCAATCCCGCCGGAGCGATGATGTAGCGCTTTTCGCCGTCGATGTAATTCAACAGGGCGATGTTGGCGGAACGGTTGGGATCGTATTCCAAGGTCGCGACTTTGGCGGGAATGCCGTTTTTCGCGCGTTTGAAATCGATCACACGGTAGAGGCGTTTGTGTCCGCCGCCGCGATGGCGAACGGTGATCCGACCGGCGGAGTTGCGTCCGGCGTTGGATTTCTGGGGCTCGGTCAGTCCCTTTTGGGGGCGGACCTTGTCGAGGCCCTCCGAGTCGAGAAGCACCGTGGAACGGTTGCTCTTCGTGGTAGGTTTGCGATGCTGTAAAGCCATGACGATTCCTTTATCAGGTGAGGTCGATCTTGTTGTCGGGCGCGAGGGTCACCACCGCTTTTTTCCAGGCGGAGGTGAGACCATAGTTGGGGCGGCGCTCGCGTTTTGCTTTGCCGATGCGGTTCATGGTGCGAACATTCGCAACTTTCACCTTAAACAGGGTCTCGACCGCGCGCTTGATTTCAAGCTTGTTCGCGGCGGGAACCACCTTGAAGACGTACTGGTTGAGCGTGTCGCTCAACATGGTGGCCTTCTCGGTGAGGACGATGGTGTCGATAATCTGGTGGGCGGGCTTCATGCCTTGCCTCCTTTCGCGCGACGCAGACGCTCTTCGAGAGCGGCCACTCCGGCGCGGGTTGCCACAATCACCGGGTAGCGCAACACCTGGTAGGTGTGCACGTTCGATGCCGTGGAAACTTCAACGTTGGGAATATTGCGGGAAGCGCGGACCAGATCCTCTTTGATCTCATCCGTGACCATCAGGACGGGGCCCTGCAGTCCAAGACTCTTCAACAGCGCCGCGACTTCTTTCGTTTTCGCGGAGCTGAGAGTGATGTCTTCGACCACGGTGATCTGTCCACCGGCGATTTTTTCGCTGACAGCCCGGCGGAAAGCCAGACGGGCCTCCTGACGGTTCTGCTCGCGGTTGTAGTCGCGGGGTTTCGGACCGAAGGCCACACCGCCGCCGCGCCACACGGGCGACTGGCGGAGACCGGTGCGGGCACGTCCGGTGCCTTTCTGTTTCCACAGCTTTTTATTGCTGCCGCTGACTTCACCCTTGGAGAGGGTGCAGGCAGAGCCCTGGCGGAGGTTCGCGCGGTGGTTGACCACGGCGTCCTGCACAGCCTGAAGGCCCTTGTCGTATACCAGCAAATCATCGGCGATGTCATATTCGCCGGACGCTTTGCCTTGAAGATCTTTGATGGGAAGTTTGCTCATGGGGGTGTTCCTCAGGCTTTCTTGATGGCCTTGCGCAGCAACACCACGCCACCGTTCGGACCGGGGACGGAGCCGCGGACAAGAATGACGTTGTCATCCTCCCGCACCTGCACAACTTTGATATTCTGGGTGGTGATTTGACGGTTACCCATGTGACCGCCCATCTTCATGTTTTTGAAGACGCGTCCGGGCCATTCGCGCTGTCCGATGGAACCGGGCGAACGGAGTTTGGACTTGCCGCCGTGCGAGGCACGACCGCCGCCGAATTTCCAACGGCGGACGACGCCGGCAAAACCTTTGCCTTTGGAGACGCCGGTGATGTCCACGTAGGTGACTTCTTTGAAAGAGCCCGCGCTCACTTCGTCGCCGGCTTTCAACTCGCTCGCCTCTTCACAGCGGAATTCGCGGAGGATGCGGCGGGGAGTGGCACCGATTTTTTCAAAACGGGTCAGGGCGGCCTTGGTCAGACGCTGGGCTTTCTGCTCGATGAATCCGAGCTGCACCGCGTCGTAGCCATCGCTTTCGCGCGTTTTGCGCTGCACGACCACACAGGGGCCGGCTTCAATGACGGTCACAGGAACATGGTCCCCGTTCGCGTCGAAAATCTGGGTCATACCGATTTTTTTGCCAATGATTGCGTTCATGGTTCCTGTCCTTTAGATTCGGATTTGGATGTCCACGCCCGCAGGGAGATTGAGCTTTTTCAGCTCATCCACTGTCTTGGCGGTCGGTTCGATGATGTCGAGCATGCGCTTGTGAGTGCGGATCTCGAACTGTTCCATGGACTTCTTGTCCACGTGGGGGCTGCGGTTGACGGTGAACCGTTCGATGCGCGTCGGCAGCGGAATCGGTCCGGCAACACGAGCGCCTGTACGTTTCGCGGTTTCGACAATGTCGGTGGCCGACTGGTCGAGGACGCGATGGTCGTACGCTCTCAGTTTAATGCGGATTTTTTGACCGTTCATGATGTTCCTTGTTCAGTAAAGCGGAAGCGCGTCGAGCACTTCCTTCGGAACCGGCGCATAAGACGTCGGTTCCATGGACTGACTCGCCCGCCCTTTGGTCAGAGACCGCAGAGCCGTGGCGTATCCGAAGAGGGCAGCCAGCGGGACATCCGCTGTGATCTTCTGCCCTTCCGGGGTTGCTTCCAGATCCCTGATTCGGCCTCGACGGCTGTTCAGGTCGGCCAACACATCTCCCATATGTTCTTCAGGGCAGATGAGCTCCAGATTCATGATTGGCTCTAACAGCAGGGGTTGAGCCGCCTGCAGAGCTTCACGAATGGCCAGATGCGCCGCACTTCGGAACGCAACTTCGCTGGAGTCCACAGGGTGGACTACGGCACCTGTCACGGTCACCCGTACGTCGGTCATCGGAAAATGGCGAACCATGCCCGTGACCAGCGCATCAGAAAGGCCGGAGACAATGGCAGGTCGAAAGGTGTCTGGCAAGACATTTTTCGAAACTTCGAACTCGACAAGGTTCCCCTTCCCTCTTTCGCGGGCCTCCACGGACAGGCTGAGCTCCGCCCAGGAGCGTTTCCCCGCGATCTCGCGGTCAAATACCTGCGTCGAACGCCCCTTCCCGGCCACACTCTCGCGGTAGGCCACCATCGGCTTGCCCGCGCGCGCCTGCACCTTGTGCTCGCGCAACAGCCGGTCGAGCAGGATTTCGAGGTGTAACTCGCCCATTCCGTGCATCACCGTCTGCCCGCTCTCTTTGTTGAGATTGAAGCGGAAGGTCGGGTCCTCGTCCGCCAGCGTTTGCAGCGCAGTCATCAGAGCGTCTTTCTCCGCGCTCGATTTGGGCTCGATCGACAGCGAGATCACCGTGTCCGGGAACACAATCCGCTCCATCAGAATGGGATGCGCCTCCGAGCAGAGCGTGTCGCCCGTGCTCACGTCCTTGATGCCCACCAGCCCGCCGATCTCCCCCGCGTAGAGCGTTTCGATGTCCTCGCGCGCGTTGGCGTGCAGACGCACGATACGCCCCACCCGCTCGCGTTTGGCCGTGCGACAGTTCCAGAGATTCATGCCCTTGGTCAGTTTGCCGGAATAGACGCGCACAAAAGCGATTTTGCCGACAAAACCGTCCGTCGCGATCTTGAACAGCAGGGCGGCAAGCGGTTCGTGGTCGGACGCGTGACGCGTTTCCGGTTTTTCAGTTTTGGGATGAATGCCCAGGGCCGGAGGAACGTCCAGCGGCGAGGGCAGATAATCGACCACCGCGTCGAGCAGGGGCTGCACGCCCTTGTTGCGCAGGGAACTGCCGGCGAAAACGGGGACCAGCAACTGGGCGCAGGTCAGACGGCGCATGCCGGCCTTGAGCTGCTCCACCGTGAGCGTGCCCTGCTCCATGTACAGTTCGAGCGAAGCCTCGTCCCCTTCCGCAACCGCCTCCACCAGCTCATTGCGAGCCTGTTCCGCGTCGTCGGCCATATCCGCCGGGATCGACTCGACGCGGACAGTCGAACCCTGGTCCGACTCGTCAAAATACAACGCCTGTTGTTCCACCAAATCAATCACGCCCTGGAAGGTCTCCGCCGCGCCGATGGGCAACTGCGCCGCCACCGCAGGCAGATGCAGCTTCTCGCGCATCTGGCGAATGCAGCGGGCAAAATCCGCGCCCATGCGGTCGACTTTGTTGACGAAGGCCACGCCCGGCACTTTATATTTGCGGGCCTGGCGCCAGACGGTTTCCGACTGCGGCTGCACGCCGGCCACCGCGCAGAACACGCCGATCACGCCGTCGAGCACGCGCAGGGAGCGTTCGACTTCGACGGTGAAATCCACATGCCCGGGAGTGTCGATCAAGTTGATCTGATGTTCGCGCCAGAAGGTGGTCGTGGCGGCGGAGGTGATGGTGATGCCGCGTTCGCGCTCCTGCTCCATCCAGTCCATGGTGGCCGTGCCATGGTGCACCTCGCCCAGACGGTGCAGCTTGCCGCTGTAGAAGAGGATGCGCTCGGAGGTCGTCGTTTTGCCCGCGTCAATGTGCGCCACCACCCCGATGTTGCGGATGGTGTCGAGGGGGTGTTCGCGCCCGGCGGCGTTGGGATTGGAGGCGGGGGATGAGGTCATGGAAAGGGGCCTGGTGACAAAAAGGGGCCGTGCTAATAGCAGAAACCCACCCAAAAGACATGCCCTTTCTGATGAAAAGACCGGGGGAGTCGGACACTCCGGATTCCAAGAGGGAACACTTCAGCCCCATTGGCAACCTGTGCGATAAAAGAGAGTTCTTCCGTTTTGGAAGGACAGGTGATAGGATGAGGATAATGAAACCGAAAATTTATCTCGAAACAACTCTGGTCAGCTATCTGACTTCGAGACCTTCGCGCGATATGACGCGGGCCTCCCGCCAGGCTGCCACGCGGGATCTATGGGACCGAATCGGCGAGTATGAGCCTTACGCATCTGATCTGGTGATTGGCGAGGCTGAACAAGGGTTTCCGGATGCAGCCGCCGAAAGGCTCCGTGCGTTGGGGAAAATTCCACTTCTCGAAATCACCAACGAAGCCCAGGAAATTGCAGACGCATTATTGCGTTCCTCCGCAATCCCTGAAACAGAGCCTGAAGACGCCCTTCACCTCGGAATCGCCGCGTCGAATGGGATGGACATCGTGGTGACGTGGAATTTCAAACATTTGAACAATCCTTTTACCCGCCTGTTGGTGCGTCAAACCATCGAAAATGCCGGATATATATGCCCCGAGATTTGTTCCCCTGAAGAGTTGCTGGAAGGAGAATCCCCATGAATGATCCCATTGTTGATGAAGTTCGCAAAGCCCGTGCCGAACACGCTTCCCGCTTTGACAATGATCTGAAACGCATCGTTGCAGACCTTCAGTCCCGTCAAATGCGTCATGGCAGCCGTCTGGTCAGCCTTCCATCAAAGAAAATTTCCACCAAAGACTTACTCCAAACGATTCGGTGAGGGCAACAGCATGAGACCGTTTGTATGATTCTCCCCGGGCTGATCACTGAACGAATTAGGGAGTACTGAGAAAGCGATCCCGGTGGACCCGCTCATTGCTTGAATCCGGCTGGTATTCCAGTAGTTTCCCTTGAAACAACAGTGAGATGAAATAATGTTCCCATCTCAATTCCTCGGCTCCTTGTGAACGCAATTGAGAAAACTGGTTGTTCGTGAAGTCCCAGGCAGCGAGGGCCCATCCATTCTGGACGAAGACCAAGCGCGTGCCATCCTCCGACCAAATGAATTGCCGGTGGTTTTCGGACGGGATGTGGATGACCTCGGGAGGTTCATGCAGTGCCCTTGTGGGTTCAAACGCTTCCCGGAGCGTTTCCATGTCGACATTCAATCCGGGCTGCAGGAGAATCAGACGAAAAGAGTGGCCCTGCAAAAACCCCCTGTGCCCCAGCGCGGCAGCCACCTGCGGATTTGTCGGGGAAACGGAAATACAGCTGAGGCCAGTAACGAAGAGCTTCGCCCCAAAAAGGATTCCGGGCAGAAACGGAATCATGAGAATCATCAGCAGTATACCCACCCCTCGCAGCGTCTTCGACACCCAGGACGGAAGCGGAATCCGTTTGATCAGCCACAAGAAGAGAACTACGGGCACCATGGTCAGGCCAGCCCAGAAAAATCCATTCAGCCTGCATTTGTGAAAATAATCTTTGGACAATTCAAGTGTCGCGTCCCGCAGGGGCCATCCAATAAGTTCATGGTACATTTTCAGCGAAGGATTTTGATGAACACGCCGGGTAAGATTCAACGAAATCTCGGTGAACACGCCAGTGAGTAAGAGGAGGACAACCACCCATCGTATACATGTTTTCATAGAAGTAACGGCTTCGTATCGCATCCTTGGATCGAAATCAATTCCTTCCTGCTGCAGCCGTTCCATCGGGGCCAGGGAGGACCCCACTCCATGGTTCGTTCAACGCCGGGGCCGCACCCAGAACCAACTGCCGGCGACCAGCAGCCCGAACACCGTGTACACCAGCACAAAGACCCATTCCGGGGCGTCGATATAGAGGAGCTGATCGAGCCAATGGGCGATAAAACCGCCGCTGTAGCTGACCTCCCCCGCACGCTCCCGCAGATACATCTCCAGGTGGGTCAATGGGCAGATCACTCCCAGCCAGGCTTGCAGAACCACCACCCCAATCGCCCCCAAATGCAGCCAGCGAAACCGGCGGTAACGCACCCAGCCCCAGCCCAGGGCTCCGCCCAGCACAATCAGCAGCAACCCCAGAACCACGAAGCCCACAAACAGCACATGCGTCAACAGCACAAGATCGGCGGCGAAGAGATACAGGGAGGTCATGGGAAGAAGTGCGGAGTTCAGAGAATGATGGATGACGTAAATTCTTAATTCCGCAACCAGAAACGTGAAACTCCTCTTTGATTAAGGAAAATTGTATTTTTTTTTGTTTTCATTCGGTGAAAGGCGATTAAACGCGTCGAGCCAATCCTCAACTCAACCTACGAGTATCCAGGGATATACCCTCATAAAAACCCATCGTTCCATGAAAAAACTTTTTCTTTTCGCTGTCGTTGTTGCGGCCCTCTATTACGGGTTCACAGAGAAATCCTTGGAACGCTATTTGCCGAAGGCGCCTGCCCGCTCGACTTCAGGTCCCAGGGACAGGCTGAAAATCGCCTACGACAATCGTGAAAGCAACGTTCAGACACAGGGAAGAGGGAAAGTCGTACATATTTTACCGGACGACAACGTGGGAAGTAGACACCAGCGTTTTCTTCTGCAGCTGCCATCCGGTCAAACACTTCTGATCGCGCACAACATTGATCTTGCTAAGCGTGTTTCCGGATTGCAGGTTGGGGATACTGTTGAATTCTATGGGGAATATGAATGGAACAGCAAAGGGGGTGTTTTACATTGGACACACAGAGACCCCAAGGGGCGACACGTTGGCGGCTGGCTCCGACACCAAGGTCGGACCTATCAGTAACTCCCTTCAGGGCTCTGATGCGGTTGCGGGCTCGTAGCGGATGTCGAGGATTTCCAGGCGTAAGGGACCGTCTTTTTTGTCGAAGACGGTGAATCCGAGGGAGGTTATTTTCCGGGGATCGATGGTGCCACCGAGGGGGATGTTTTTGCCGAAGGCGGAGGCGCGGAAGGAGGCCAGGGGCATGCGGACCGTGACCTCCTTGTCGGCGAGGGTTTGAAACCCCAGTCGGTACGAAAAGGCTCCCTGACGACGGGAGCTTCGCACGTCCATCCAGTAGGAACGTCCGTCGCCCTTCAGTTTGAGGACAAGGGTCCCGTCGCCGGGCAGGGCCCAGTCGCTTGAATCGGCCCGCACCGATGAAAATCCGCCATTGTTTTTCAAGGAGATGTCACCCACAAACAGAAGCAGGGGCCCTTCCGCCTCAACCGGACCGCCTTTGGACACGCCGCCCATGACATCGTCATTGACGGCGTACCATTCTGGTTTTTCGGGACCGTAGGCAAACGCTATGATGCTGGAGGCGAAAAGGAGCGAAATAAGTGTGCGCATACTCATGAATCAGCGCAGCGCGTTGTTCCTTACGCTTTTTCCTGCGTTTCCGCTTCGATAAAACGCATGCGCACGGTTTGATAGGCCAGTTTGGGGCGGCGGTATTCGTCCACAATGCCCTTGTTGTTCATGCAGCGGGGACGGCCCATCGGATCGTAAGAATTCTTCGGATGGCCGTTGCGCTCGGCGCTCACGCGAATGTCGCAGAACTGCCAGATGGCGGCCCCCATGATGCGGGGATGGTGCAGGTAGACTTCCAGCGACTTGTCGAGGATATGGGCCTGCCCCTCCTCGGTCCAGACATCGCCATGGGGATGCCGCCAGCCGGGAACCGCCCCGGCGCCAAATTCACTCATGATGAGCGGTTTGCCTTTGCCGCCGCGGCTTTCGTCGCTGTCGAGCCATCGGATCATCTCATCCAAAGCCTCGCCGACTTTCTCGGGGGCCATGCTGTACCATCCGGTGTAGTGGTTCCAGGAGACGACATCGGCGAGTCCGTGGCAGATGTCCCGTTTTTGGAGGTGACTGGCGTAGGTGATCGGACGGGAGGAATCGAGGCTGCGGAGAAGTCCGAGCACTTCCGCGTGGACCTTGTACCCGTCCTCCGATTCGCTCTCGCACTCGTTGAGACTGCCCCAGAGAATAATGGAGGGATGGTTGTAATGCTGCTCCACCATTTCGATGGTGGACTGGCGGATTTGCTCGCGGAACAGCGGGGCGTCAAAGGGCGTCTGCCGCGCGTGGCTCTCTTCCCAGACCAGCAGACCACGCTCGTCGCACATGTCGAGCAACCGTTGGTCGTTGGGATAATGCGAGGTGCGCAGAAAATTGGCGTGCAAGTCGCGGAACAGATCCAGATCGTGGGCCATCGACGCCGTGGACATCGCGCAGCCATGGATGGGCATGTCTTCATGACGGTTAAATCCGCGCAAGCGCAGGGCCTTGCCGTTGAGCAGGACTTTTTTGCCGCGCACATTCACTTCGCGGAAACCCACGCGGTCGATTTTGTCATCAAGGATCACCCCATCGCGGACCAGTTCCGCGTTCAGGAAATAGAGGCGCGGGGTTTCAGGAGTCCAGGGTTCGACCTCCAGCCCTTTCAGGCGCCCAATGAATTCGCCCTCCGCTCCTGGTCCGAGTTCCACCGGACCGATTTCCACGCTTCCCTCGGCGCAACTCAGGGTGACGGTGCCGACCTGGGCGCTGCGTCCGATGTTGCGCAGACGCACACGCACTTCGAGTTCCCAGTCCTTCGCGCGGCGGCGGGGACGGGCGAGCAGTTTGTCGATGAAAAGATCCGAAACGGCCTGCATTTCCAGCGGACGCGTGATGCCGCCGTAGGTGTAGTAGTCGTTGGGAATGTGCAGGGCACTGTGCGGGCCAAAGCTGTTGTCCACCTGAATCACGATGTCGTGCACACCCGCTTTCACGGCGGGGACGACGACATCCCAGGGCGTGAAGGCATCGTAGTGGCGACCGACCTCTTTGCCGTCGAGAAACACCGTGCCGGTATGGCTGACGCCCCCGAAGGCAAGTCGCAGGTTGATGGTTTCGGCCAGGGTGATTTCGCGGCGGAACCAGCCCGTGCCCCGGTAGCGGCGAAGATCAGGAAGGCTTTCCCAGACACCGGGGACCTCTACTTTCCGGGTGTAGTGCGCGGGGAGTTTGCCGCGAAAGGAGCCGTCACAGGCGGAAAAAAAATCCCAGAGGCCGTCAAGGGTCTGGGTGAGTCGGACAAAGTGTTCGGGGAAGGTGCGCAGCATGCTGTCTCCATATAGCGGGGGTGGGAATTGGGTCTTTCTTCTGACAGAATCCCCAGCGCATGACAAGCGCAAGTCCCTTCCACCTGCGTCCTGCTGAACAGCTCCGGGCCTTGACTTCCAACGACACCCCCTTTATCACCTCGACAGAATCCTCATCCCACCCTCCCCTTGCGAATACCCATGAAAATCTCCTGCTGCTTGGCCTGTTGTCTGTTGGCGGCACTCTTTGTCCGGGCCGAACCCTCCCGGCAGGAACCCTGGGCCTCTTTTCTGGCCACAGCCCGCAGCCTGAAGGAGCTGGGCATGGAGAGCCATGACGATTTTTTTAGCCTCCCCGATTCCGCCACCGTGGAGCTACCCCTCGTGGGTCCCCCGGGTTTCCGTTTTCCCTTGGTCGAGGTGACCCTTGGGACGGAAACCCTGTTGGCGGTGTTCGACACGGGTGCCAGCAGCAGCCTGATCACCGCCGACGCCGCCCTGCGCGCAGGCGTGGTCCCCGTGGGCCGCCCGCCACAGGAGACGCCAGCCATTGGGTTCGGAGGGTCGGGCAGCTCCGTCACGGCCGTGGCTCCCTCCCTCCACTGGGGAGGCGGCGACATCCGCCGCGTCCGTTTCGGCGTGATCCCCGGATGGAAGGGCCTGGACATCGTGCCGGGCGAAGGCCAGCGCAAGGTGGAGATGATTCTCGGCTACGACCTGATGCGGGCCTACGATTGGGTCGACATGCTGCCCGCCGAACGTCGGATTCGCCTGGGCCGCGGTCTGCCGCCCCCGGACTTCCCACACGTCGCCCAGGCCCTGCTTCCTCATCGGCAAGGAACCGGCCCGCGCGTGGACGTGACCCTGGCCAACGGCAACCGTTTTCCGGCCACCCTCGACACCGGAGGCTACTTCGCCCTGCGCGTGCCCGAATCGCTGGCGGAGAAACTGGGGCTTAGGCGGCGTGACTACGTGTCCCTGCCCACGGAACGCGTGAGTGCCACCGGTGGCTCCTCCACCCACCGAGGACTCCCAACCGCCCTGAACATTGGCGACCTCCAGCTCAGCCGGGTCGCTGTGGACATCGCGGCCGGGAATGCGGAAGCCAACGACCGCATCGGGGCACTGCTGGGCAATCCCCTGCTCTCGCGCCTGCGCTGGACACTCGACCACCGCGCGCAGAAGATCCGTTTTGCCCTCCCGGCGGCGGCGGGAAAGTGATCGTCGCCCGGGGGAGGATGGGAGGAGGAAGTGTTACCCCTTCCGTTCAAAACGCAGCCAGCAGGCGGAGTCACTGGGCATTTCGCAACGCATCGTGCCCTCCAGCGGGATGGATTCGCCGGTGAGCACATCGGTCCCGGCCGTGTATTCCGCGTCAAAGCAGTCGATCCACGCGGGGGCGCGGGGTCCGTCGTTTACGAGGAAATAATGGTCGGCCTTCGCGCAGCGCCGACGCCAGGCCAGCGGCGCGGAGCTGCGCCAGCCTGCCCGCCGCCCGATGCCCACGAGGTCCGCCAGCAGGCGCTCGGTCTCGATATTGCCGGGCTGCAGGCACTGCCGCGAAAGGTCGCAGCCGATGAGAACCGCCGATCCGCCCTGCTCGCCAAAGGTTTTCTCCAGCACAGCGGCCTCGCCATCCTCCCAGGTCGCCAGCACCCGCGCGTCGCTGACGGCGAGTCCGGCGTAAAAGCCGTGAATCTCAGCCCGGCCCAGGCGGCGGGGCTGGGTGCGGGTGTCGTGGATCGCGGTGATCCATCCGCCGAAAAGTTGATCGATCTTCGAGCCCGCTCCGGTTTTCAGAAGCTTGCCCCAGGGATCGTTGAAGCCGAAGGGAACGTCGGCAATGAGACGTCCGCCCTGCTCCACGAAAAGCAGCAGGCGGTCCAGCAGCGCCTCATCGATGGTCCGCAGGTGGGGGGCGTAGATCACGCAATACCGCTCCGCTTGCGGGGTGCCCAACTCGTCGGTCGTCAAAAAATGAAATGGAATGTGGGCGTTGATCAGGGCGCGGCTGGCACCGATGCGGGAGCGCTGGGCCTGCAAAGGCGTTCCCCGGCTGTGGTCGCGCAGGCCGTCCAGATCGTGGCGGGGCGGCTCCAGACAGAGCAGGGTGTCGGTATCCCAACTGCTGAGGATTCCCACCTCGGCCCCGTCATCGGCGTCCCACAGTTCTTCGTGGTGCTGCTGCATGGCGCGGGTGACGCGGCCCGCCTCCTCGGCCCAAGGGGTCAGACCGCCCGCGAGATCGATCAGTCCATACTCGCCGGCCTCCCAGCCGCCAGGACGGGGATTCCATGTCCAGAAGCCGATGTTCACATTGCCGGCGGCGAGGTAGCTGAGCATGAGGCGGCGCATCAGGCCCGGGGTCATGGCATTGCCGTAGCCGCCGGAATACTGCACCGGTCCCCCGGTGGTTTCGTAACAGCTCGTCCACCCGGTTTTGTCCGCGTCGCGGGTGAGCCGCGCCTGCATGTAGACGGGGCGGTCCACCTCGCCCCGCACCAACTCGAAGTGCCAGCTCAGATGAATGCTGGTGGTGAAGAGATCACCCATTTTCGCCCAACGCGGAATGTTCCAGCGCAGCAGGGGCTGTGACGCAAAAAGCTGGTGGGCCCCGATCGCGACGGGGTGCGCGGGGTCGATCCCGCGAATCAGCCGCAGCAGCACCTCCGCGCGGATGAAACTGTGGTCGGTGGCAAATTCAATAAAATCCCGGGCGGCGCCATAGTTGATCATGGCGCGGTTCACGCCGCTGATTTTCTCCTCGGAGTAGAGCCCCGCGAGCGCGTGCCAGGCCTCTTCAAAACTGGGCACGATTGTCCGTCCTCGGTCCGGATAGACATTCCAGGCCGCGTCGAGCGCGTGCAGGGATCCGTATTTGGCGGCCAGCCATTCGCCGAAGCGGGCGCGGTCCTTCGGTTCGAGCTTGGAAGGCCCGACGTCCGGCTCTCCAAGGATTCCCCAGATGTACATCGCCGGATGTGTCCGGTAGCGCTCGAGGATGGGACGGTAGTGTGCGTCCAGCACCGCCGCGAAGCGCGGGTCGCCGCCATGAAGATGTTCGAAGGTTTCTCGCTCCAGTCCTTCGCGCGCCAGCAGGCCGTTGGAGACTTCAAACCACTCGAGGTGCAGAATCACGCGGATCTCCGCCCGCCGCGCGGCCTCCATCCACAGATCCGCCCGCGAAAAATCGAAAATACCCGGCGCGGTCTCGGTCGGAAGCGCATGGAAAAAACGGACGGCGTTGAAGCCCAGCGCCTTCATGCGCTTCAGTTCGAAGAGCAGGCGCTCGGGATCGATGTCGTTCGGCTGGAAATACACGGCGGCGACCAGCCAGTCGCGCTGTTGCAAGATGTGGTCAAAGGCAGCGGATCGTTGCGGGGATACGTTCATGTGTCTCCTGCGGGGGGAATAGGAAAGGGAAAGGTCCAGTGTTGGCGGCCACTGGGGAACTGACAGAGGTTGCGGCTCTTCGTCAATTTAAAACCCTGGGGAATCGCGGCCCCGAAGGGACGTTTCCACTCGGTGCCGCCGATGCGCAGCCCCACGCCCGTGTCGAGGGAGGCGATGTCCGGCGCGGGTCCTTTTTGGATGGTGGCCACGGCGTAGATGTGCTGCAGTCCGCGTCCGCCGCCGAAAACCGCTCGCACATAGGGGCGGCCCGGATAATCGATGCGTGCGTTCCCAAAGATGCGGTGACTGCCGGGCGCGTGGCCGAGAAGGATCTCGTCGGGTTGATGTCCGAGAAAACGGACCCGCATGTTCGCGCCGTCCTCCGCGCGGAGGTCGAAGCCGCCGTCCACCCACTCGCAGGTCAGTTCCGGCGCGAAGAGCTGCGTCCAGCACCAGGTGCGTCCGGGCTGGTGCTCAAGGAGGTCGAAGCGGGCCAGCAGCAGCGGAGTGCTCTCCGTGGCCCAACGCACGGCGACATAGCGCTCGTGGTAGCCGAGAGTGCAGGCGCGCAGGTCCATGGCCATGCGGGCCTCCGTTTCGGTGACCTCGTCCCAGATCACCATGCCCTGGTTCTGCGATTTCGCCCGCCACGCGGGATCGGCGTCGCAGACCGTGCTTTGCCATTCGGGGAGGGGCTGGCCATTGCCGCCCCCGAGAATCCAGTCGTGGTTGAGGGCGACCATGCGGATGGAGCCGGCGTCGTGATGGGTGTGACCGTCCACGTGGGTGGTGCGGGCGTAGGCACCGAGCAGGGCATCGTCCTGGTCCCGGTAGCGGTCCCGCACGATCCAGAGTCCCTGTCGGCTGTCGCTGACGTGGCGGGGCAGGGCCACGTTGGCGTCGACCTCTGCCGTGTCGTAGGGATAACAGACCGCCGCGAAGTAGAGGCCGTGTGTCCAGGGGGCGTAGGATTTGCAGGGACTGGCGTGGCCCCACATGCGGTTCCACCAGTTCCGCAGCGCGCCGCGCTCGGTCTCGGGAGCGAGGCCCAGCAGGATGTTGTCCATGGCCCCGGCGGGCCAGCCCTGGCTGTGGTCGTTCCAACTGATGGAACTGGCCCACTCGGGGGGCTGATCGCGGGCATCGGTCAGGTTGTGGCGCGCGCAGGTGATGGCCGCCATGCTTGGACCCATGCGGCGGAGGTTTGGGTATTGCGCGAAGAGGTCGGGACCGCCGCAATTGCGCCAGGCGAGCAAGGCGGGCAGCAGTCCGCCGCAGGCGTAGGCCTGATAGCCCTGGCCCTCGTGGTAAAATCCGGTCTCGCCGAAATGTTTGCAGAAGACGGCGAGGCGCTGCCCGCAGAAGGCGATGATTTCGGAGTGATCCCAGACCCCGCCCTCTTCCCTGGGATGCCCGTGACTGGCCAGCGCGGCGATGAGCGCGCCGCCATGCGTCACGGCCCACCAGTTGTTGCCGGCGTGATAGGGATTCGCCTGGCGCACCTCGTTGATGGCCATCGAGCACCGGCTCAACAGGGCGTTGAAACGCATTCGCTCCGCCTCCGACCAGGCGTCGGCGCAGCACTGCTGCACAATGGCCGCCTGAATGGCCATTCCCGCGACCCCCAAATCGAAGTCGTCCCAGGACTGACTTCTCTCCTGGAGAATCCGCCGGGCTTTGTGCGCATACCCGGACTCGCCCGTGAGAAGGTGGACCACCGCGCAGGCGACGGGGGAATCATTCTGCTTTTTCACGCAGGCCAGCAGTCCGGTGACATGCGGGTGGCCGTCGTTCAGCAACTGCCGGAGGCGGAGGACCAACGCCTCGTCGTGCCATAGCCGTTGGGGGCTGGGAGGGAGAGGATTGTGAGAAGGGGCTGGGGTCATTCGGATATCATTCATTATACCCTGCCTGTAAAAATATCAGTCACAAATCGTGAACACACAGGGTATTTGCCCCGCCATCCCCAGAAAGGGGTCCACCGCCAGTCGGCCAAGGTGCAGTCGCGGGGCTGGACGACGGGCCTCAACGCTGTTGTGCGCGTTCGACGAAGAGGTTGAACTGGGCGGGGTCCACGGAATAAAAACGGGTTTCCATCTTTTGGCTGCCCGGGGGTTCGACCCGCACAATTCCCCGCTCCAGCACCAACACCATCCCCGTCATCTCCGACACCAGCCGCAAGGTTTCGCCAAGGCTCAGGTTCCGCACGTCGAGGGTCACGCGGGGAGGCTGGGGCTGACCGGGCTTCGGAGCCATGTAGAACAGATTGAGTCCGATGCCGTCCGGATCCGCCTCGCGGCTGGCCTGCACCACAAAAGCGAGGACTTCCTCCATTTCCGCATTTTTAAAGCGCATTTCGGGCACACGAACCTCCGTGAGAATGCGGATCACCCGCTGGTTCGCCGCGTTTTCAGCCGCGCGAAGCGGAAGATTCAGCACAAGAGCGGCAATCAGTATGAACAGGCATCGCAGAGCTTGCATGTCAGCAGTGTAACACCCACAGGCTTAAAAACCCATCGAAAAATGACGTGTCTGCGTCATTTGCTGTTCGTTATTTCCGTACTTCGAAAATCGTGGTGCTTCCGCTGACTTCGCTGGATACCACAAGCAGATTTTTGCCGTTGGGGGACCTGGCGGCGGGAATGAACACCAATCCTTCCGGCCCAAGATCGCCGGCCTCGGGATTGCTGCTCTTGTCTTCCAGGCGCAGAGGAACACCGGCTTTGCGGGTGTTGACGTAGTCGACGAAGCGGACCTTGGCGGGTTCCGTCACGTCGTAGACCATCACGCCGCCCGTGCGCTCCAGGCCGATGAAGGCGTAAGTGCGTCCGTCGATCTCTCCCAGCACCAGGCCTTCGGGCTCCGGTCCCTTGCTGCGGCTGCGCTCGTCGGCCTTGTCCTTGCTGTTGGAGACGTTGAAGAGGTCGGGAACACGCTCGGCGGTGATGCGTTCGAAGTCACTGCCGCTGTCGAACACGAGGCTGCCGTCGGCGAGGTCGAAGATCGAAAACGAGCGGGCCCCGTAGGCGAAAAGCCGCGTGGGTTTGCCGTCGGGCCCCGCATGGGCTTTCACGAGGTCCTTGATCAGCTTGAGGCGTCCGAGTTTGTCCTCGCCCGCCACGGCCTCGAAGGGCGTGCCGCTGACATCGAATTTTTTGAGGGTGGTTTCGCAGGAGAAAATGTCCCCTTCCTTCTGGCCCGGCACCGAGTCGTCGTCTTCCGGACGGATGCGGGAGTCGCCTTCGTTGGCGGTGAGCACGTAGGTCTTGCCGTCGCGCACGAGCAGACGGATCGTGTCGGGCTGGTAGACGCCGAAGAGTCCGGGATAGGCCGCAAGGTGAATCCCATCGTCCTTGTCCGAGGCATCGAGTTCGTTGCCCGTTTGGCCGTGGTCCTTGAAGCCGAGGGGCAGAATCCGGGCGATGGAAAGGGTTTCGAGGTCGATCACCGCGAGCGCGTTGTTTTCCTGGAGGCTGACGACCGCCGTTTTGCCGTCCGCGCTGACCTCGACCCACTCGGGTTCGATGTCTTCCGCGACGGTCGCGGGCCGCGTTCCGTCCTTCGGAAGGGGGCGCACGCCGAAAATCCGAAGTCCGGAAGCCTTCAGTCCGGGCAGTTCCGCCGCGCGGGATCCGCCTTCGTTCCAGTCCGAGAAATCGAGGGTCTTCACAGTGGCAGCCTCCACACCGGACGCGAGGTCGATCACGCTGACCGTTCCCATGGGATCGACCGTGTAGTCGGCATTGGGTTCGCCCTCGTTGGCGACCAGCACGCGGGAGCCGTCCGGGCTGAAGGTCAGCTGGTCGGGCAGAGCGCCCACCGGCTGCGAGCCCAGGAGGCGCAGTTCGGCGCTGCGGTAGAAAGCCACGCGTCCGGGTTCGGTTTTGGGTTTGGCCTCCACAGCCACGGCCAGCAATCCATTGCGGACAACGGCGCTGTTGACCACGCTCATGCCCTGTCCCACATCCTCCGCCACGTTTAACACAGCGAGCAGGGACGGACGCGCCGGGTCCGTCAGGTCCAGCACATCCAGGCTGCCGGAGTGCGCATTCACCACAAACAAACGTTTGGTGTCGGGGCAGTAGGCCGGAATTTCCGCCGCCGACTTGTTGAAGACGCCGCTGTTGTGGCGTCCAATTTCGGCAAGCGTGAACTGGGCATCGGCGTGAAGGGCAGCAGAGAGAAGAAACAGGAGACAGCTTGTGCGCATGGGGAAAATCCAGATGGAGTGGAGTTGAAAAGGAGTTGCATCTCTACACGGCGCTTGT
Source organism: uncultured Verrucomicrobiota bacterium (assembly GCA_964497855.1). GTDB lineage: Bacteria > Verrucomicrobiota > Kiritimatiellia > SS1-B-03-39 > UBA6053 > CAYLNG01. Next base: position 22,421 of record CAZCFM010000007.1, read on the forward strand.
GAGCGGATGATGAGCCGAACGCTGGAATTCCGCAAGGCGGGATGAAGAAGAAGAGGAAGAGTTTCTAGTTCCAGGTTTCAAGTTTCTGGTTGGAATGCGTAGGCCCGGACGTCCCGGACGGGCAACTCGCAGAGAAGAGGAAGAGTGGAAGAGTTTCTAGTTCCAAGTTTCTGGTTTCTGGTTGGCAACGAGAAACCATAAACTTGGAACTAGAAACCTTTCCTCTCCTCTCACCTCTCAGCTCCCCCCTCAAATTGATCGACGGATTTTTTCATTTCGCTGTTGCGTGTGTGGGGCGAAGTGTCATAGAGTGGGGACAGGTGTCAAATCATGTCAGCAGAATTGCAACAACTTCTCATGTCGTCGAACGGGGGCAACGCCCCGTTCATGGGGAAGCATGTCCACAATCTGGACCCCAAAAAACGGCTGACAGTGCCTTCGGTTTGGCGGTCTTTATTGGGGGAAAACGGTAATTTGTATCTGATGCCGGGCATTGAACGGCCCTGTCTGATGCTGATGCCGGAGGCGGTGATGGCCCAGTTTGTGCAAAAATTGCAGGGCATGCACCTCTCCAATCCCGAGGAGATGGATCTGATGCTGACGGTGGCCTCGGAATCGGATCACCTGAATTTTGATGCCCAAGGCCGTATCCGCGTGAAAGACGAACATCTGGACTACGCGGGCCTCACCGGGGAAATCGTTCTGGCCGGGGCCTTCAACCGCATTGAGTTGTGGAACCCCGAACACTTTGCGACCCGCGGAAAATCGTCTGCGAGTCTGGCAACAGCCGCTCGTGCACTGAAAATGTAACTTTTGGAGGAATCCTTGTGAAAATCATGAAACGTTTTGGATGGGCATCGGTCCTACTTCGCAGCGGGCGCCGCGAAGGCCTGTCAGTTCCGGATGGACCCGTGCGTCTGCCCCTGGAACTGATGTCGCGTCAACAGCTGACTTCAACCTACATGGGCGACCTGCGTGTTTCGGCCCGTGACACCGGCCTCGGGAGGGGTCGTCGCTGATCATGTCCCTCTCGGTGCATCAATCGGTTTTGCTTCCGGAAGTCCTGGAAGGGCTCTGCGCCCGTCCCGGCGGATGCTGGATCGATGGCACCCTGGGCGGCGGCGGTCACAGCGAAGCCCTGCTCGACGTCATTGGCCCTACCGGCCAGCTGCTGGGAATCGACCGCGATCCCGACGCTATCGCCCGCACCTCCGCCCGCCTCGCCCGCTTCGGGGAGCGCTTTGTGTGCGCACACGGAAACCACGCCGACATGTTTGCCATTGCCAGCGACCGCGGCTTTGAAAACGTCGACGGCATTCTGCTCGATCTGGGCGTCAGTTCGGACCAGCTCGACAGCGCTGAACGGGGCTTCAGTTTCCGTCAGGATGGCCCCCTGGACATGCGCATGGACACCAGCCGCGGCCCGAGCGTTGCCGAATGGCTGGCCCGTTCGGACGAAGAAACCATCGCCAACGCGATTTATCAGTACGGGGAGGAACGCCAATCGCGGCGCATCGCGCGGGCCATCACCCTGGCCCTCCGCGAAGGTCGTCTCAGCGGCACCGCGTCGCTCGCCGATTTGGTGGAACGGGTGCTGGGCGGTCGCAAAGGCGCGCGCATTCATCCGGCCACCCGCACCTTTCAGGGACTGCGGATGGCGGTGAACGACGAACTGGCCAGCATCGAAGATGGCCTGAACGCCGCGTTACAGCTGCTGAAACCCGGGGGCCGCCTGGCGGTCATCAGTTTTCACTCGCTGGAAGACCGTCTGGTCAAACAATTTTTTCGGGCCCACGAGGGCCGTGACGAATCCCTCCCGCAGGGGGGGAGTGAATGGCGCGGGGAGCTTCCGCGCGTGTCCCGGGTCAGCCGCAAAGCGATATGCCCCGGGGATGAAGAATGTGCCGCAAATCCGCGGGCACGTTCGGCCAAACTCCGCGTGATTCAAAAAGAAGAAGGATAATCCCATGAAAACCAAAACCGCTCATCGCCCTGTCAATCGCAACGCCGGCCGCCGCAACCGCAAACTGCACGCGGAAAAAATGCGGATGCCCGCACGCACCGCCGTAATCGTCGTGCTGCTGTCCACCGTAGGCTTTTTCTACCTGCTCTTCTGCACCCGCACCGAAGCACTCGGCCAGCAGATCAAAAGTGAGGAGGATGCCCTTGAGGCCCTGCGCCGCAAAGTCGCGGGCGAGGAAGTGCGCTGGAACGACATGATCGGCCCCCGCAGCCTGCGTGCCGCGCTGCAGCGTCATCAACTGACCATGGCCTGGCCGCGTCCGGATCAGGTCGTGCACATCCGTGACCTTGCCCTCTGGGAAAGCAATGCCGGACAAATGAATGTCTACGGTCGTCTGGATGCCGCCCCGGGGAGAAACACGATGCCATGAAAGTCGGCGCGTTGTGGTTTCGCGCCGGCGTATCCGGTGTTTTTATCCTCACCCTCTTCGGAGCCCTCTCCGCGAGGGTCGTTCACCTTCAAGGGGGGGATCATGACGCCAAACGGGCCAAGTACCAGGAGATGGTTTCCTTCCGCATGGAACTTCTCGGGGGCCGCGGACGCATTCTTGATTGCAATGGCCGCGTCCTGGCGCGCGACGAGGCCCGCAAAAACGTGGCCGTCGATCCGGCGTTCCTGCACCGGCACGGAAATCCCGCCCAATTGCAGGCGGCTTTGCTCCGTTTTCTCCACACGCCTCCGGCGATGATTGGCACCCAGCTGGCCGACTCCGAGCGGCGTTTTCAATACCTGGAAAAATTTGTCGACGACCGCCGCGCGGAGTCGATGATGGACTATTTGCGCGAAAACGCGCTGCACAAAGGCGTCGTGTTGGAAAGCGTGAACACGCGGGCCTATCCGCATGGCAATTTGATGAGCCATGTGGTGGGATTCGCCAACCGCGAGGGTGTGGGTTCCGCCGGCGTGGAACAGGAAATGAACCGCTACCTGCAAGGACGCGGCGGTCTGCGCGTGGGCGAAAAAGACGGGCACCGCCAGGAGCGGGTCAGCCGTCGCCGGGTGCAAATCGATCCGGAAACCGGCGCGGATGTGACGTTGAGCCTCGACCAGTACCTCCAGCATGGCGTGGAGGAAGCCCTCGAACGTGGCATGAAGGATTCGAACTCCAAAGCCGGCTGGGCGGTCATCATGGATGTCAAAACCGGGGCGGTTCTGGCCATGGCCAGCAAACCCGATTTTAATCCGAATCAATTCAACACGTCCGATGAGGAACTTCGCCGCAATCAGGCCCTGGCCATGGTCTATGAGCCCGGCTCGGTCATGAAACCCATCGTTTTTGCCGCCGCGCTCAATGAAGGCCTCGTCAATCCCGCCGAAATCATCAACTGCGAACACGGGGTCTGGATTCACCGGGGCCGTCCGATCCGCGACTTCCACGCCTACGCCGCCCTCAGCGCCGCGGATGTCCTGAAAAAATCGAGCAACATCGGCACCGCCAAAATCGCATTGCGTTTGTCCTCCGACCTCTTCCACGACTATCTCCGGAAATTCGGCTTCGGCAGCAAAACCGGCATCGACCTGCCCGGCGAGGAGGCCGGCATTTTCCATTCCGTGCGCAACTGGGACGGGCTGATGCACAGCCGTATTTCCTACGGTCACTCCATTTCGGTTACGGCCCTGCAAATGACACAGGCCATGAATGTGCTCGCGAACGATGGGCGCATGGTGCACCCCTGGATTGTCAAAGAGGTCCGATCCCCCTCCGGCGAAATTTTGTTCCAGCGCGAAGAGGCGGAAGCCGGCGAACAGGTGGTCAGTGTAGCCGCCGCCCGTAAAACGCGCGAACTACTCGCGGCAGTCACCATGCCAGGCGGTACGGGACGTCGGGCCGCCGTGGAAGGCTACACCGTGGGAGGAAAAACGGGCACGGCTGAAAAAATTGTCAATGGGCAATACTCCTCAACCAAAAACATCGTGAGCTTTGTGGGATTCATTCCGGCAGAAAAACCGGCGCTGACTATTTTGGTGAGTCTGGATGAACCGACCGGGGCCGTGCGTACCGCCGGTGTGGTGGCCGCGCCCGTGTTCAAGGAAGTCGCGGAATACGCCGTGGCCTACCTGGCCATTCCCCCGGAGGGACCGTGATGGAGGGGCAACGCGGCGTGACGCTGACCGCGTCGGAATGGCGGACTCTCCTCGGAGTCGCGCCGCCTTCGGTCTGGCCCAAAACGCTCAGCAGTCTGCACCCGGATTCGCGCCGGATTCGAGCAGGCGATCTCTTCGTGGCCATTCCAGGTCACCAGGCCGACGGTTTGAATTTTCTTGCCGATGCCCTGCGGCGCGGTGCCGGGGCCGTGATCGCAGCTCGGATGCCGGAACCCCGTCCGTCTGTGCCAGTCGTGGTGGTGGCGGATCCGCGCGCGGTGCTGGCGCGTCTTTCCTCCGCGCTCTACGGCTATCCCGGCCGCCAGCTCCGCATCACCGGCATCACGGGCACCAACGGCAAAACCACCGTTGCGGTCTACGTGCGCCAGCTCCTCGCATCCGCCGGACGGGACTGCGGTGTGCTGGGCACGGTGTGTTACGCCTTCGGTCAGCGCGAAATTCCCTCCCGCCGCACCACGCCGGGTCCCCCGGAACTCCAGCAGCTCCTCCGCTCCATGTGCGACGCCGGGTGCAGCGACTGCGCCATGGAAATCTCCTCCCACGCCCTCGATCAGCAACGCGTCGCCGGACTCGAAGTGAACTGCGCCGTCTTCACCAACCTCAGCCAGGACCACCTCGATTACCATCACGACATGGAGTCCTACTTCGCCGCCAAGGCCCGATTGTTCGAGTTCCCCTCGCTTGAACACCGCGTACTGGGCGACGACGCCTGGTCCCGCCGTCTCCACGCCATTCACGGCGGACTGCGCTGCGGCTTCGACCCCGACTGCGAGGTCCGCGCCACGGACATCCGCCTGCACATCGACGGAACCCAGGCCCGCGTCCACTCCCCCTGGGGCGAAGGCGATCTTTCCCTCGCCGCCACCGGTGCCCACAATCTTCGCAACGCCCTGCAAGCCCTGGCCGTCTGCGGCAGTTACGGACTTCCGTTTTCCGATCTTCTTCGCGCCGCCGCCACTCTCCGCGCCGCCCCGGGACGCCTCGAACCCATCCCCGCACCCCGCGGACGCATCTACGTCGACTACGCCCACACTCCCGACGCCGTCGCCAACGTCCTGGGCGCACTCCGCCCCCTCGTGTCCGGAAAACTGATCGTGCTTCTCGGCTGTGGCGGCGACCGCGACCGCGGCAAACGGCCCCTGATGACCGCCGCCGCCGCTTGCGCCGACCAGTTGATTCTCAGCAGCGACAACCCGCGCTCCGAAGACCCGGCCACCATCCTGCGCGACATGCTGCCCGGCATCCCCGCCGGACTCGCGCACGAAATCATTCCCGACCGCGCCACCGCCATCCAACGCGGCGTCGATCTGCTGGAGACAAACGACCTCTTTCTGATTGCCGGCAAAGGGCACGAAACCGTGCAGGAAATCGGCGCGATGCAAATCCCCTTCGACGACCGGGACGTGGCCCGCAAAGCCACCGAGTTTCGCCGTCAACAGCTTCCGGAGGGCCGCTGACATGCCCCTGTTCCGCCCCGAAGACCTGGCCCGATGGAGCGGGGGCACCTGGACCCGCCTTCCCCGTGTGCCGATCAAACTGATCCTGCACGACACCCGCGCGATGGAGGCGGGTGCCCTGTTTGTCGCCATCGTCGGCGAACGGGTGGATGGTCACACGTTCCTGCCCGCACTGGCCGATGTAGGTGCCGCCGGGGCGCTGTGTGTGCGGGGCCGATCCCATCCCGCCCTCCCCTGTCTGGAGGTGGAAAATCCGCTCGCCGCCCTGCGCGCCATCGCCCGCGAATACCGCCGGCACCTCGGCGGCCTGATGATCGGTGTCACCGGCAGCGCCGGAAAAACAACCGTCAAGGAACTGCTCGCCGCGATTCTCGCGCAGCGGGGCGACACCTGCCGCACGCGCGGCAACTGGAACAACGACATCGGCCTGCCCCTGAGCCTGCTGCGCATGGAGGAGAGCGATGATTTTGGGGTGTTTGAACTCGGCATGAACCACGCCGGGGAAATCGCCGCACTGGCCCGCATCCTCGAACCGATTTGCGGCATCGTCACCAGCATCGGGGCCGCCCATCTCGAAGCCCTCGGCACGCTGGAGGCCATCGCACAGGAAAAAGGCTCCCTGCTCGCCGCCCTGCCACCGGAGGGCGTGGCCCTGATCGACCTCGATTCGCCCTACCGGGACTTGTTCCGATCCCTGACCCCCGCGCGGGTGGTGACCTGTTCGCTGCACGGGCCGGCCGACTACCAGGGCGGCGCCTGCACGGAGGGCCTGCGCGTCGTTGATCAGGTTCGGGGTCTCGCGTTTGAACTTCCCCTGCCCCTGCCAGGCGAACACATGATGCGCAATCTCCTGCAGGCCACGGCGATCGCGCGGGAATGCGGGCTATCTCCGGCGGAGATCCGCGCGGGTGTTGAGGCCTTCGCCCCGCCGCCCATGCGCTGGGAACGCAAAAATATCGGCTCGTGGACCGTTATCAACGATGCCTACAACGCAAATCCGCTGAGCATGCGCGGGGCACTGCAAACCCTCGCCGACATGCCTCATCCGCAGGAAAAATGGGTGGTGCTGGGCGGCATGAACGAGCTGGGACCCAGCGAGAAAGAGCTTCATCGGGAGATCGGGACCTGGCTGTCCCGCCAATCCTTTGCCGGATTGATCGCGGTGGGCGAAAAAGCAACGTGGTACGCGGAAACCTCAGCCCCGTTGCCCACGGTCTGTGTCGCCCACGTGGAGGCTGCCGCAGAACACCTGCGTCGCCATGCCGGACCCGGCGCGGTCATCCTGCTCAAAGCCTCCCGCACGCTCGCGCTTGAAAAAATTCTCCCCCTTCTCACCCCATCCCCTTCCCCACATTCCACGCCATGATGTACGCTCTCTATGAATGGTGGCGCGATCTCCAGGACCCTGCCTGGAAAGACGCGCTCAGCCCCCTCCGCATTCTCGGATATGTCACCTTCCGCGCCATGGCCGGCGCGAGTACCGCGTTTCTGCTCAGCCTCCTGCTGGGCCCGCGCGTGATCCGCTGGCTGCTCGAACTCAAAATCGGACAACCCGTGCGCGACGACGAAGTCCTGCGCATGCAGCGCAAAAAAGCCGGCACGCCGACCATGGGCGGACTGCTCATTCTCGGCACCCTACTCGTCGCCGCCGGCCTCTGGTGCCGCCCCGGAAACCCCTTCTGGATTCTCGCCCTACTGGGAACCTGCTGCCTCGGTTTTGTCGGATTTCTCGACGACTATCTAAAAGTCTCCAAACGCAACAGCAAAGGCCTTGCCAGCAAATGGAAATTGCTCGGACAACTCCTCTGGGCCACGGTCCTGTTTTTCTGCATCGTCCGCCTTCCGGAAACCAGCGCCCACAGCCGCGATTTCATGGTTCCCTTCCTCAAAGAGCCTCTGTGGGCGGGCATGCCCTGGATCGCCGCCTGGCTGTATGTCTGCGTGGTCGTCATCGGCGCCAGCAACGCCGTCAACCTCACCGACGGCCTCGACGGTCTGGCGATCGGCTGCAGCAACGCCGTGGCCGTGTCCTACCTCGTGA
>CAZCFM010000007.1:30147-48607 GCA_964497855.1 uncultured Verrucomicrobiota bacterium
CTCGACGGTCTGGCGATCGGCTGCAGCAACGCCGTGGCCGTGTCCTACCTCGTGATGAGTTACTGCGCGGGGCACATCGTTTTTGCCAGTTACCTGCAAATCCCCTACATCGCGGGCAGCGAAGAACTGGCTGTGTTTTTCGGATGCATGCTCGGTTCCGGCCTCGGATTTCTCTGGTTTAACGCCCATCCCGCCCGCGTGTTCATGGGCGATACCGGCAGCCTGGCCCTTGGGGGAGGCATCGCCACCGCCGCCATTCTGATCAAACAGGAAATCACCCTCATTTTCGTCGGCGCAGTCTTCGTGATGGAGGCTCTGAGCGTGGTGCTGCAAGTGGCGTCGTTTAAACTGACGGGCAAGCGGATTTTCCGCTGCGCCCCGATTCACCACCACTTTGAAATGGTCGCGAAGGACGCTGCCGTGCGCGAAGGGCGCGACGTGGAAGTCGTCGAAACCCTTGTCACCATCCGCTTCTGGATTCTCGCCATCATCTGCGCGATTCTCGGCATCGCCACCCTTAAAATCCGCTGACATGAACACCGAAAACCTCATTCTGGGTGCGGGAGACAGTGGGCGGTCCGCCGCCGCGCTGCTCTGTTCCCTGAAGCGGGGCGGAGGTGTTGTGGCGGCGGAACGACTCCCAGCGCCGGAAACCATCGCCGCATTCCAAGAGAGGGGTTTCCAGGTCGTCACGGAACTCCCGGAGCGGGTCGGGGGCTGCTGCGTGGTGAGTCCGGGGTTTGCCATTGACCACCCCTGGATGCAGCGTCTGAAATCCATGGGCGTGGAGATTCTGCCCGAGTTTGCGGTCGGAGCGGCGCAGCTCAAGGGCAACATCCTGGCCGTGACCGGTTCCCTCGGTAAAACGAGCATGGTGCTGATGGCGGCGGAGCTGCTGCGCTCCGCCGGCAAACGCGTCACGGTGTCCGGCAACATCGGACGGCCCGTCTGCGACATCGCGCTCCACGAACCCGACGCCGACGTGCATGTGATCGAACTGAGTTCCTTCCAGTTGGAGATCAACACAACGTTCCGTCCCGACGCCGCGCTCTGCCTTAATCTCTTCCCCAATCATCTGGACCGCCATGGCTCCCTTGAGACCTATGCCGCCGCCAAGGCCAAACTTTTCACCTTCCAAGAGCCGGGAGACATTGCCTGCTGGCCGGAATCGTTCCCTTTGCCCGTGGAAACCCGTGCCCGCAGGGTCTGGGCCCGTCCGGAGGCCCTTCCCCCGCTGCTCGACACCCCTTTTGCCTCCGGGGCCCTTCGCGAAAACCTCGCCGCGCTTGTCGCCGTCCTCGATCCCCCCGGTCTCCCCGACGACGTGGACGCCGTGATCCGCAGCTTCCGTTTTCCGCCTTATCGGATGCAAGCCGTGGAGATTCCCGGGGCCGGAAAGGTCGTAAACGACAGCAAAAGCACCTGTTTATCGGCCACGATGGCGGCGCTGAGCGCCCTGCCCGGTCACGTGCATTTGATCGTGGGCGGACTTCCTAAAAATGAAGACCTTTCCGCTGCCGGGGCTCTGTTTGCAGAGCGCGGGGTATCGTTGTATCTGCTGGGACGTTCGGCGGAGGCCATGCAGAGGGCCTGGGAAGGGATTTTACCCTATTGTTGCAATCATCTTGATCTTTCGGGTTGCATCCATGCCGTCTGGGCGCGTAGAAGATGCGGAGAATCCTTGTTATTTTCCCCCGGATGTGCCAGTTTCGACCAGTACACAGGTTACGCCCAGCGTGGCCTCCATTTTCAGCAGCTCGTGGAAACACTTGCGGCTCAACAACCGATGAACTCTGTCCCTGTTCAGGAATCACCATGAAAAAGAAACAAACCGTTCCTTCTCTCCGCAGCACAATGACCCTCTGCCTCGCGGCCTCCGTTTTGGCGGGCTGCGCCACACGCCCCCCCCGCCAACCGCCCGCGCCGGTTTCGCTTCCCCCGCCCCCGCCGGACCAGATGGTTGTGCTTCCGCCCCCGCCCCCTCCCCCGGTCGTCAGGCCGATGCCCCCGCCCATTGCCACCCGTGCTCCCCGCGCCGTGCCGACGCCCTCCCCCGCCGTCAACACGCCGGCCGCCCCGCGCGCCGGAACCAGCCACACCGTCAAAAAAGGCGAAAGCCTTTCCACGATTGCCGCCCGCAACAAAATCAGCACCCGTGAACTCGCGGAATACAACCGCATTGCGGATGTGAACCGTGTCCGTGCCGGACAGGTTATTCTCATCCCCGGCGGAACGACATCCACTCCCGCCGTAAAAAACAGCAGCCCCCGCGCCGTGCCCCCGTCTGCGCCCTCCATCGCAGGCACATCGTATGTCGTGCAGTCTGGCGACAGCCTCTCCACCGTCGCTGCACGCAACGGCACCACCGTCGCCGCCCTCAAAAGCGCCAACAATCTGACCTCGGACCGCATCCGCGTGGGTCAGACCCTGAAACTTCCCGCTGGCAGCGCTGCGAGCAGCGGAACCAATGGCACTGCCGAGACAACTTCGCCCGCCCCACAGCCCACGCCCGCCACCCCTCGCCCCACCTCCACCCCCATGCCGCTCAGCGGCGGCACCCTGCTCGAACCCGCACCCGCCGCCACGCCCAAGCCCACGGCGGTGCCCGATGCCGCTGTCGGCAAAGCATTCCCCATCGTGGTGGAACAGGGCGAAACCCTCGCGGACATCGCCCGCTCCTACATCGTTCCGATCGAGGAAATCCGCAAAATCAACAACCTGCCGGCCAATGCCGAAGTCAAAGCCGGGGACACCCTCCTGATTCCTCCCTCCGTGTATTGACCCGCAGCGTTCGAGTTCCCCGTGCCCCGCCTGGATGCCGATGCCGAGTCCTTTCTGCCCGGCGGGGATGACACGTCTCCGGTCGCCGCCCGCGTCCTGATCGGGTGCGTGATCATCCTGCTGGCGCTCGGACTGATCACCCTCGTCAGCATTGGCATCGGCCAAAAAAGCCCCCTGCATTACCCCACCCGTCAGGCCATCTTTGCCGTTGTGGCCCTGCTGGGCGGGGTCTTCACCTCGCAAATCCCCGTGGGCTGGTGGAAACGGCTTCTGCCCCTGATGTTTCTCGGAACATCGGTTTTGCTGATCCTCGCCCGCCTCATCGGTCCCGAAATCAACGGGGCCCACCGCTGGCTGACCCTCGGACCGATCAACTTCCAGCCCTCGGAATTCGCCAAACTTACGTCGGTGGTCTGGCTCGCCTTGTGGATGAGCCGTCATCGTCGCTACACGCATGAATTCGTTCTGGGCTTCATCGTCCCCGGCGCTGGCCTGGGCGTTTTGTGCCTGCTGGTGTTTGTCGGGCCCGACTTCGGCACCACCGCGCTGATTGCCGGCACCGGTGGCATCATGATGTTTATCGCCGGCACGCGCATCAGCCTGCTCTTTCTCGCCGCACTGCTCGGAGGCGGCGCCTTTGCCGTGTTGGTCATGCAGGACCCTATCCGTCTGGCCCGCGTCATCTCGTTTATGGAGCCGGAAAAATACGCCGACAAAGAAGCGTATCAGCTCATGAGTTCGCTGCACGGTTTTATGCAGGGCGGATGGAAAGGCGTGGGCTTCGGTCAAAGCCTGCAAAAATATTCCTACCTTCCGGAGGCCCATACCGACTTTATTCTCGCAATCATCGGCGAAGAATGGGGCCTTTTCGGGACCCTGGCGGTGATTTTGCTGTTTATCATCTTTTTTATCTGCGGGATGAGCATCTCCTGGCGCAGCCGCGACCCCTTTGCCCGCCTCACCGGCTTTGGAATCACCCTCGTCATTACCCTCCAGGCCGCCATCAACGTCGGCGTGGTCACCGGCGCCATGCCCACCAAGGGGCTCGCCCTGCCCTTCATCAGCCACGGCGGCTCCAACCTCGTGTTCATGGTGGCCATGGTCGGAATCCTCGTTCGCATCGCCGCCGGCTCCGACGAAGAAAGCAGTCCCCGCCCCGCCAGTGACGGGCGCTCGTGGATGTGATTCCGTCACCCGACATTCTATACGTTCTGGAGAACCCCCGCCATGCGTCTGTTTCTGTTGTTTTTCGTATTGAGTCACGTTTCCCTTCTTCCCGCTTCGGAAAGTCCCGGGGAATTGCGCTTTGATTTCCAGGTTCCCGGGGATGCGATCCCCAGGCGGATTTCGGCGGACCCGGACATGGATGTGCAGATTCATCCCGATGGACGCGCGGAGGATGGAGCCCTCGCGGCCACGCATACCCAAACACAGACCCGCTACCTGTCCCTGCGCTGCGATGACCTTTGTGAAGAAGGCGAAGGCATCCTGCTCTCCATGTGGGTCAAGGGAACCCACTCCACCGGCAAGGACATCCGTGCGGGCCTGAGCCTGCGCTGTCCTGGCCCCGACAAGAAGAACAGCTACGTTTCGCTCGCCTCCGTGCCCCTGCTGGCGGATCGCTGGACCCTGCTGTCGGGCTGGCACTTCCGAAAGCCTGGCTCTCCCCCTCCGCAGGACTTCAAAATATCCATCGAACCCGGCGTTTCGCTGCACATCGACAACATTGTCCTGACCCGGAGTTCGATCGCCCAGCCCCCCGACACGCGTCCCCTGATTCAGGTCAGAGGATCGGACGTGATGAATGGCGACCAGCGTTTTCTGCTGCACGGGATTAATCTGTTCGCGTGCAGCGATGACGAGTCGAGCGACACGCTACACGAGACCCGGACCGTGACCGAGGAGGATTACGCCTCGATCCGCGCGGCGGGCTTCACCTGTGTGCGACTGAATCTCTGGCACAAAGTTTTCCGGGAATCGGGAGGTTGGGAATGGCTGAAACTCCATGCCTTGTGGGCAAGGCGGAACGACCTGAGACTCATCCTCGACATGCACAGTCCTCCAGGCGGATATCAGAGCAATTCGTACAGGGGACCCTTCTGGAAAAACCCCTCCATGCAGCAGGAGCTGATCGATTTCTGGGTGCGGGCCGCGCGGGAATACGCTGACGATCCCGTGGTGGCCGCATTCGACCTGCTGAACGAAGCCAAACCGCCCCGGGATGCGGATTGGCTGGCCTACGCCTCCCGGACCCTGAAAGAGCTGCGCAAGGCCGGATGGAACCGTCCGGTGATCGTTGAAAGCAGTATGCTGGCAGACGGGTGGACGGTGGACACCCGCCCCTTTGAGGACGCGGCTGTGATCTACGACACCCATTTCTACACCCCCTGGAGCTTCACCTATTCCGCAAAATCGAAAATGGGCATGCCCTGTGTCGACTATGGCAGGCGCGTGCTGGACGAGGCGTTTCTCCGCGAACATCTTCAGGCGGATCTACTCGCATTCGCCGCCAAAAACAAGGTTCCCGTCAACATGGGCGAGTTTGGCGTGAGTGACAAGGCCCTGGCCGCAGGAGGCGAAAAGTGGCTGTCGATTGTGCTGTCGATCCTGGACGAACATCAGGTGCACCGGCAGTATTTCTGCTGGTGCGTGTACGGCGATTTCGCGATTGAGCCCGGCTGGTTCCGTCGCAGTCCTTCCTTGCGGAGGGAAAATGTTCTCACTCTGCTGAAAGCCCATTCTCCCACCCTCCGGAAGGAACCATGAAACCCGCACTCTTCTCCGTGGCGCGTGGCTTCGATGCGTCTCAGCCGTAGCGGCAGAGATAGGAGGTCGTTTCGGGGACTTCCACGCCAAATTTGATGTTGGCCGCAACCTTGAAGGACTGGCCCGGACCGTAGGCGGTGGATTTGCTGGCACCGGGCTGGCGGATGACGAGAGTGCCGGTGATGACCGTCATCTCTTCGGGCGTCGAGGTGCCGAATTCGTAGGTTCCAGGGGCCATGACGCCCAGGGTGGCGGGACCGTCTTTGGTTTCAAAGGCCAGGGATTTGACCTTTCCGTCGAAGTATTCGTTGGTTTTGAACATAGGCGCACAGACTACGGTCCATTAAGGGGAAATCAACACGGTTTTTGTCTTTTTCTGTCTTTTCCGATGGCTTTTTTTCGTAGGATTGCAATTGATCCGCAGCACTCTATGTTTAGGGTGAAGGAAATGAACTCCATGAAAAACCCCAACCTCTCCCACCTGCTGAACGACTGGCCTTTCGATCCAACCCGCGTCACCGCGCGGCTGGTCGTGGATGCCGAAGGCCTTGAAGAGGTCCAGCTCCGCTTGGATTTGGGAATCCTCCAGATGAAGCTGTCGGGCCGCCCCGACGGCGAACTCCCGCACGGCTGCGAACACCTGCTGGCCTACTACCGCCAGCGCGTCGCCACCGAACGCCGCGCCGGCTTTAAACTGGACAGCGATGCCTGTTCCGACCTGCAACAGGAGTGCGTCCAGTACTACTACCGCTATCTGGCCCTGATGGTGCTCAAGGACTATCCCCGCGTCATTGCCGACACCCAGCACAGTCTGGATATTTTCGATCTCGTGGAGCGTCACGCCGAGTACGACGACCTGGTCTGGGAATTTATCCAGTTCAAGCCCTACGTGCTGATGATGAACACCCGCGCCAAAGCCGAGCAGATTGCCGCCGAAGGTCGCATCGATGAGGCCGTGGAGCGCGTGGAAGAGGGCATTGAACGCATTGAAGCCTTTCTGGAGACCGTGGAGGAGGACCCCGAAATGACGGCGGACTGTCCGGAGCTGAACATGCTGGAGGACCTGATTCAGGACCTGCGGGAAAACGGGTCCGAAGAGAACCCGGTGATTGCGCTGCGCCAGAAACTGCTGCACGCGGTGCACATGGAAAACTTTGAAGAAGCCGCGCGCCTCCGGGACTCCATTCGCGAAATCGAAGTGGAACACGCCTCCAACCCCATGGCCGCCCGTCCTCCCTCCTGATCCCTCCCCAAGGAAACGTACCGTTGGCCTTTCCCGAAGATCTGCACTCTCCCCTCTGGATTCCCGGCTTCCCGCTGGGAAGTGAAACGCCCGTCGATGCCCAGGAGCTGCCGGGTCCCCGTTGCTGTTTCGCCACGGCCTCTTCGCTGGGTGGCATTCGCGGAAGCGGCCCGGTTTCCGGCTGGCATCTGGACGCAGGCCTTCCGCCGGATCTCCACGTCCGCTCCACCCTGCTGCTGCACAATGCGTTCCGGCTGCGTTTTCATTCGGGCCCCGACCTTCGCATGGTCTGCGTCAGCCCGGGGCTCTGGCTCGGCGAAATGCCCGCAAACTGCCGTCCTGAACTTTTCGTGACCGGAGCCTCCGTCCAGCACGAACCCCACTTCAGCCACGCCGAGATCCACGACCATTCCCTCGGCTTTTTGCAGAGTGTCGACGGCCCCCTGAGCCGCTGCGCTTTTGGTGTGCTCGCGGGAAGCCCCGACGAAGTGCGCGCGCGTCTGACAAACGCCCTCGCGGATTCAGCCCTCGCCGAGCGCGTCATGGACGCCTCCCTCGCCGAGCGGGCCCTCTGGTATCCCCGCCTGAACCTGTCTCCACAGGAAAACGGCGGATTGGCAATGGAATTTCTCGCCGGGAGCCTCGAAAAAGGCTGGCCCAGCGACAACGGCACGCCCCTTCCCCTGAACGCCCTCCTGGGCTACCTTCCCCTGATCGCCCGTCTGTTTCCGGAACGTTTCCTCGCTCTGACCAAACTCCTTCTGGAGATGCCGGGTCTTCCCGACGGTGCCCTCCCCAGCTTCCCGGGCTCGCCTCTGCCCGCATGGCCCCTGCTCGCGCAACTTCTGGTTTCCCTGCCTCCGGACAGTCTGAACCCCCAGCTCACGGCCAAGCTCGCCCAACGTTGCGAACAACATCTGCGCTTCTATTTGAAATCCTGGAATCCCCAGGAACAACGCCTCCCCGCCTGGCCCTCGCCCGACGCCGCTTTCACCCCGGAAGTGATTGATGACTCCATCGACTCGGTCGATCTCTCCGCCCTGCTCGTGGCGGAAATCAACGCCCTCGCACGCCTCGATGCGCACAGCACGCCCTTCTCTTCGGAGCGGGAACTCCTGCGCACCCGCCTGCTGAAGGAGTTCTGGTCCTCCCCGCAAGGCGCTTTCGCCGACAAAGTGCGCGGCGGTGATTTTGTGAAACGCGGAACGCTTGGCGCAGTGCTGCCGCTGCTCTGGGACGATCTACCCACGGACAAACGCAAAGCGCTGTGGAAACGGTTGGCCTCCGCCGGAGGCTTAAAAGGCCCGCTGGGGCTGCGCCAGTGGGAAGCACGTCCGCAGGATCCGGTGGAACCTCCGCTGCGCTGCGAGGTCCAGCAATTTTTCGTTCCGCTGCTCAAAACCGCTCCCCTGGATGTCGCCACAGCGCTGGTCGAGGCCTGGAGTCAGCAGCCGCCCGCGACGCAGGTGGTGGAAGCCGCCTTCGCCCTGCAACTGCCCGGCCTCCGCAGCCGCGTGGACCTCGCCTTGGGCCGCTGGCCCGCCTGGATTCGTTTTCTGGAACAACAGCGCAAGGTGATTGTGCCTGCCGCCGCCGCCGTGATCCTGTTGATCCCGGCCCTTTTCGGTCTCGTCTTCTCCCTGCGCCCCGAACTCAGCGCTCTGCAACAAGCGAACCTCTCCGGACACGCCGAGTCCCTGGCCGCCCTCAAACGCTTCGGCGAAGCGGAAGAAACCTACACCCAACTGATCACCCTCTCCCGCCATTCCGCATCGATTCCGATCTATCTCCAACTGCGCGGCAACAGCCGTTTCCGCCAGGAGCGCTACGCGGAGGCCCTCGCCGATTACGAGGAGGCGCTGCGCCTGGACCCCACGTCGCCATTGGTCGGCGCCCGCTGGAATCAGGCCCAGAGCCTGAACCGTCTCGGTCGCAATCCGGAGGCGGTGGAGGTCCTGCGAACGCTGGCCGAAGAAGTCGATGAAAACGTTCCCGGCCTCGCCACCCGCATCGAGAACGCGATTCTCCTGTTCACCCCATGAGGCGCTCCGCTCTCCTCTGTCTGCTTCTCCTATCCGGGCTGACGGCCTGTTATCGCGAGGACACGCGCGAGCTGTTTTTCCAGATTCCCGACGCCACAACCCCGCAGGAACTCGAGGCCCTGCGCGACCTGCTGCTCCGGGACCACCAGCTCCTGCCCGAAACCGTCCGCTACTACCACGACATCACAGCGCAAACCGACCCGCCCGGTCTGCGCATCCGCTTCGAGCCCCGCCATCTCGCCGCCCGCAACATTGAATCCAAACTCAATGCCCTCGGCTACCGCGTGAACGACCTCCCCGGCGATCCCGAACGCCTCCGCCAACACCGCGCCACTCTTCAGCGCTGACCTCCATGGAACGCCTGATCTCCCTTTTCCTCGACTCCCTCCTGCTCGAACGGGGGCTTTCCCCCCAGACCGCCAAGGCCTACCGCGCCGACCTGGCCTCCTTTTCCACCTTCCTCCGCGACGACGAACGCGCCGACCTCGCCAAAATCGACCGCCGCCGCCTCACCGCCTTCCTCATGCAGGGACGCCGCGACGGACTCAAGCCCGCCACCATCGCCCGCCGCCTCGTGGCCCTGAAAATGTTCTTCCGCTTCCTCAGCCACGAAGGCCTTCTTCCCGCCGACACCGCCGAAAGCCTCGACTCGCCCCGCCTCTGGCGCAACCTGCCGGACGTCCTCTCGCCCGCCGACGTGGATCGTCTCCTCCGCGCGCCCGACCCCCGCAGCGACCTCGGCCAACGCGACCGCGCTATCCTCGAAGTGATGTACGCCTGCGGTCTGCGCGTCAGCGAAGTGGTGGGGCTCCGCCTCGACGATCTTCACTTCGACGAGGGCTATCTGCGCGTCTTCGGCAAGGGCCGCAAACAGCGTCTCGTCCCCGTCGCCAAAAGCTCCGCCCGCTGCGTGACCGACTATGTGGAACGCGTTCGCCCCGGCCTGCTCCGCGAGGAAGAGGCCAACACCCAGCGCATCCTCTTCCTCTCACACAACGGCCATCCCCTCACCCGCGCCCGCATCTGGCAGATCCTGCGCGGACTCGCCGCCGACGCGAACCTGCCCCAGGGCCTGCACCCGCACTCCCTCCGCCACAGCTTCGCCAGCCATCTGCTCTCCGCTGGCGCCCCCCTGCGCAGCATTCAGGAAATGCTCGGCCACGCCGACATCTCCACCACCCAAATTTACACCCACGTGGACCAGAAACGCCTCAAAGAGGTCCACCGCCTCTACCATCCCCGCGCCTGACACCCCTATGTTTACGCCTCCCACTCCCGAAAAACTTTTCCAAAAACGGCTGGGCTACAGCTTCCGCCACAAAGAGGAACTGGCCCAGGCCCTCACCCATCCCAGCCTCCGCAACGAGCGGGGACAGGAAAACACGCCCGACAACCAGCGCCTGGAATTTCTCGGCGACGCCGTGCTCGGTCTCATCACCGCCGAATGCCTCTTTGCCATGCAGACGCGCATGGACGAGGGGGCGATGACGAAGTACCGCAGCATGCTCACCAACCGCAACACCCTCGCCGCGCTCGGCGAGTTCTGGTGTCTGGGGCCTTTGCTGCGTCTGGGCCGGGGCGAAGAAACGTCCGGCGGCGCGCGGCGGGACTCCAATCTCGCCGATGCCGTCGAAGCCGTCCTCGGCGCCGTGTATCGCGATGGCGGCATGAAGGCCGCGCAGAAAGTCTTCGACATCCATTTCCGTCCGCGGCTGGAGGCGTTCATGCGCGAGGGGGCCGACGCCGACAACCCGAAGGGGGCGCTGCAGGAGTTCACCCAGCGGCACTGGCAACGCAGCCCCATCTACCGCATTGTCGAAGAACAAGGCCCTTCGCATGGACGCGAATACGTGGCGGCGGTGTACTGGGGCGACTTGGAAATCGCGCGTGGACGTGCGGGCAACAAACGCGGGGCCGAAGCGCGGGCCGCCGCCGCCGCCCTGCCGGTGATGTCGGCGCGGCTGACCTCCGAGAACGCCACTCAGGCCCCCTGCGGCGGCATCACGTCCTCGTAACGCAGGGCCTGTTCCAGCCAGCGGAGGCGGGCGTTTTCCGAGTCGGAGAGCCCCGGGGACGCGTTGCGTGCCGCGCGGTCCAGCAGGTCCTCCATTTCGACACAGGCGTTGGGAACGTCGCGGGCGGGCAATTGGCTGCGCCAGGCGCGGCGGTAGCTGCTGGCAACGGCGAGAGCGAAGGCGTAGCCGATCAATCCGCCCATGAGGTGGACGTCGTAGGCCACATTTCCGCCGTAGGGGGTCAGCATGAAAAACAGATGCACGGTCAGCATGATCACGGCGAGGACGCTGGCCCGCATCGGGATCATAAGTGGAAGAACGACGTACACGCGGGCGGGGTAGAGCGCCACGGTGGCCCCGAGCAGGCCCATGATCGCCCCGGAGGCGCCCACGCAGGGTGCGACCTGTCCGAACAGCAAATAGGAGACGCCGACGTAGCCCCAGCCGCCGGCGATGCCGCTGAGGACATACAGCAGCAGATAGTTGCGGATGCGGAACGCGCGTTCGAGGTCGGGCCCCAACAGATACAACCCCAACATATTCATCACGAGGTGGGTCAGATTTCCGTGCAAAAACATGTAGGTGAAGGGCGTCCAATACATGCCCTCGGTCACGACACGGGAGGGATACAGCCCCAGGGCCATGCGGAGAACCCCGCTGCTGAGCGGGGCGAAACGAAAAATGTCCCCCAACAGTCCCACGGCCCAAAACAGGACATTGAGGACGACCAGCGCCCGGGTAACGGGCGATTGTCGGAGCTGTGGATCGGAACCAAAAGAGAGCTGCATGATAAAAAAACGGGTTTTGGACACTTCAAGCGTTGAAATCGGGAATGTCAATCTGCTACAACATACACATGCACATACAGGACCTGTCGGAATATCGCGTGATCCGAAAGATTCCCAAGGGGGGGCTCACGGATTTATACGTCTGCGCCGATGCTTCCGGGAAGCGGGTGGTGGTGCGCTACATTCGTGAGCAATACAAGAATGACCGAATCATGCGCAAAGCGTTCAAAAAGGGTATCGAAATTCTTACGATCCTGGATCACCCCTGCGTGGTGAAACTCATCGCCCACGGCGACGTGAAGGGCATGCCCTACATGGTCATCGACTACCATGAATCGGAAAACCTCCGCGAATGTATCCTGCATCAGAACCCGATTCTCAAGGAACACTCCCTAACGCTGGTGCGCCAGCTCGCCGACGCCCTCAGTTATGTGCACAGCATGGGCTATCTGCACATGGACCTCAAACCGGAGAACATGCTGATCAAGTCCACGGTGGAACTGATGCTGATCGACTTTGATCTCAGCCTCCAACACAAAAGCTCCCGCCCGGTGAAAATGAAAGTCCTGCCGGGAACGCCAACCTACCTCGCACCGGAAACCCTGCTGCATCACATCGTGGATGAACGCTCCGAGGTCTTCGCCTACGGCGTGGTCGCCTACGAGCTGCTGACCCAGCACAAGCCTTTCGAGGCCAACAGCGTCAGCGAATACAAACGCGCCGTGGTCGATTCCCGAATTCGCCCCTACCCCCTGCACGAGCGCCGCGCCGACATTTCCCGCCGCCTTGAGGACGTGGTCATGAAATGCCTGAGCAAAAATCCTCTGGAGCGTTACCCCAGCATGAGCCTGGTCCGTCGTGACCTGGATGCCCTTTTATGACCGATTTGTACCTGAACCCTCGCCCAACATCCCGCCGCTGGCTCTGGCTGCTCTTTGTGATTCTCCTCGGCGCTGCCGCGTTTCTGCTCTGGAAACGTCCATCCAGCCCCAGCTCCCTTCCCCCAGCCTCCGTCACTCCCGCTCCGGGCGAAACCCCGGCGCAACCCACGCCGTTTCCCACGCCCGTCCTGGGCAGCCCGCCTGTCGCATTCGATTTCGCCCCCATTCGCAGCCAAATCGACGCCGGGGAACTGCTCCCCGCCCGCCAACAGCTACAAGCCCTGCTTCCGAGCCTGCAAGATCCTTTGGATCGTCTGCGCGCCGAAACCCTGCTCGGCGAGGTCCACACCCGCCTCGTTTTCTCCCCGGCCGCCATGCCGGAAAAAACCGAACACATCGTCCGCTCCGGCGAAAGCCTGGGCACCATCGCCAAACGCTACGGCACCAACCTGGAACTCATCGCTGCCGCCCACAACATCCAGCGCCACCTCATTCGTCCCGGGGATCGCCTCCAGATTCTCCAAGGCCCTTTCCATGTGAGCGTGTCCAAAAGCCGCAATGAGATGATTGTCCGGCACAATGACGCCTTTTTTAAACGTTATGTGGTCGGCACCGGCAGCGACGGCAGCACCCCCGTCGGCTCCTACGTAATTACATTGCGTATGGCCCAGCCTGTTTGGTATAGGCCTGACGGCATTCCCATTGCGTACGGCCACCCCGAAAATCTGTTGGGCACCCACTACCTGAAGCTCAACGTCCCCGGGATCGGCCTGCACGGAACCTGGGAGCCCGAAAGCATCGGCTCGCAGTCCAGCGCTGGCTGCGTCCGACTGCTCAACCGCGAAATCGAAGAACTGTTCCTCCTCCTGCCGGAGGGGACACCTGTCGAAATCACCGACTGAACCCCACCCCTTTTCACCCCGGAGAACTCCATGTCCACCTACGTCCTTCCCTTCGAAAAACCGATTCTCGAACTCGATAAAAAACTCGCCGAACTCCGTGGCTTCAGCGAGGAGCAGAAAATCGACATGGCGGCGGAGATGGAGAAAATCCAGGCGAAAATCGAAGAGACCAAACACAAGATTTATTCGACCATGACGCCCTGGCAAAAGGTGCAAATGGCCCGCCATCCCCTGCGTCCCTACACCCGCGACTACATCAACCTGCTCTGCACCGATTTCCACGAACTGCACGGCGACCGCCTCTACCGCGATGACCGCGCCATCATCGGCGGCACCGCCAAATTTCGCGGACGTTCCGTCATGATTCTCGGCACGCAAAAAGGACGCGACACCAAGAGCAACCTCGAGTGCAACTTCGGCTGCCCCTACCCCGAAGGCTACCGCAAGGCCCTCCGCCTTATGAAAATCGCGAACAAATTCGGCATGCCCATTCTCAGCCTTATCGACACCCCCGGCGCCTATCCGGGCCTCGAATCGGAAGAACGTCACGTGGCCGAGGCCATTGCCGTCAACCTCCGCGACGCCTTCACCTTCCGCGTCCCCTTTATCTCCGCCGTCATTGGCGAAGGCGGCAGCGGCGGGGCCCTGGGAATCGGCGTCAGCAATCGCATCCTCATGCTTGAACATGCCTATTATTCCGTCATCAGCCCCGAAGGCTGCGCCGCCATTCTCTGGAAAGACCGCGCCTATGCCGACAAAGCCGCCGAAAACCTGCGCATGACCGCGCCCGACCTGATCGGCCTCGGCATTTGCGACGACGTCGTGGCCGAACCTCTTGGCGGAGCGCATCAGGACCCTGCTTTCACCGCAAAGAATCTCGGAGACGCCCTCGAACGCCACCTCCAGCAGCTCGAAGCCATGACCATTCCCGAACGACTGCAAGACCGCTACGACAAATTCCGCCGCATCGGGGTTTTTGCCGCCTGAGGCCTTCCCCGCATTGACATTTCATTTCGGCGGGATACATCCATCCCCGTCGGGCGCTTAGCTCAGTTGGTTAGAGCATCTCGTTTACACCGAGAGGGTCGGGGGTTCGAGTCCCTCAGCGCCCACCATGTTTCACATTGCGGACCCGATAGGCGCTGGGAGTGAGGTGGAGCTTTTGTTTGAATAGGCGCGAAAAATAGTACAGCGAGGTGAAGCCGAGATGGTCGGCGATCTCTCCGATGCTCCGCGTGTCGTTGGTCAGCAGGTCGCAGGCGAGATTGAGACGGATCTGGAGCTGGTATTGCCCCGGGGGAATGCCGGTTTTTTCTTTGAATACACTGCGGAAGCGGGAATAACTGTAGCCCAGGGATTCGGCGAGAACGTTGAGGTCCACGTCCCTCGTGGCGTGCTCCAACAGGTGTTGGCGCGCTTTCTGTATTTTCTGTTCGTGGGCATCCGGAGCTGTGTCGCTGCGGAGCGCCAAGCCCCTTGCCCGCGCCAACGCGGCAAGGGTGTTCGCGGACATCATCTGTCGATAGCCCGGCGGAGAACTGCGCATCAGATCGTGCACGGAGCGGAACAGATGCAACAATTCCTCGTCTTGCCCGGCGGCGAGAACAGGCTGTCGCGGATCAAAAAAACGGGGGACAATTCGCTGCGCAACCTCACCGTCGAATCCGATCCAGTACTCGCTCCATCCGGTGAAGGGGTTCGGACGGTAGCGGTGCCATTGTCCGGGAAAAAGCAGAAAGGCCATGCCCTCGTCCACGTGAATGGACCCGCTTCCCCGCATTTCCAACTCCCCTTCGCCGCGCGTGATATACACCAACTGGTATTCGTTCAGGCGCCGTCCCCTTTCCCAGGTGAACATGTAGGCTTCGGGGTGCATCCCTTCCGGGGGATAGGGTTGG
Source organism: uncultured Verrucomicrobiota bacterium (assembly GCA_964497855.1). Classification (GTDB taxonomy): domain Bacteria; phylum Verrucomicrobiota; class Kiritimatiellia; order SS1-B-03-39; family UBA6053; genus CAYLNG01. The sequence continues at coordinate 45,464 of CAZCFM010000007.1, forward strand.
CCGGGCCGAATATCCATGCATCCGGCATCAATCACATGCAGGCCCCACTCCAGATCATCCGGCTCTGTGGGCAGGTATCGGGCGAAGGCGTTGTTCGGAATGTGCGAAGCGGATCGCATGGCGTGTACGGGGGCGAAGGCGTTTGATCATAAAGTACAAATCTATCGTCATATTGTCTATTTATATTATCCAGTTACTTTGATATTTTAGTAAAACCATGAAACAATCCCCTTCCGTAAACACTGTGCCCCGCGTGGGGCTTTTTGGCATCGGACTCGACACCTATTGGCCCCAGTTTGAGGGCTTGAAAGAGAATCTCCTCGGCTATCAGGCCCGGGTGAAGGCTCGTTTGGCGTCCCTGGGTCTGGAGGTGCTGGACGCCGGCCTGGTGGACACCCCTGAGTTGTCCAAATCCGTTGGCGACAGATTCCGCTCCGAAAACGTGGAGGCGGTGTTTCTCTTCATCACCACCTACGCGCTCTCCTCCACCGTCCTGCCCGTGGCGCAGCGCGCGGGTGTGCCCGTGATCGTGCTCAACCTTCAGCCGGTTCCGCAACTGGATTATGCCGCTTTCAATGCGCTTGGCGACCGCGGCAAAATGACCGGCGTATGGCTGGAGCATTGCCAGGCCTGCTGCGCCCCGGAAATTGCATGCGTGTTCCGCCGCGCGGGCATTCCCTTCCACCAGGTTACGGGCTATCTCGAAGAGGAGGCTGCCTGGAATGAAATCTCCGACTGGACTCGGGCATTCTCCGTACGCAAAGGTCTACGCGAAAACCGCATGGGCGTGTTGGGTCATTACTATTGCGGCATGTTGGACGTGTACAGCGACCTGACCACCCACGCCTCGGTGTTCGGAACCCATTTCGAACTGCTGGAGATGTGCGAAGTACACGCCCTCCGGGAGGCGGTGGACGAAAAGCGGACAGCCGCCAAGCTCAGGGAATTTCGCGCGGCCTTCGACGTCTCCGAGGATTGCGAAGCTTCGGAACTGGAACGCGCCGCCCGCACCGCCGTGGCTTTGGACGAGCTGGTGGAACGGCACCATCTCGGTTCCATGGCCTATTATTACGAGGGGCAGCCGGGGAACGCGTATGAAAACATCGTCACCTCCGTGATCGCCGGCAACACCCTTTTGACAGGCCGCAACATCCCGGTGGCGGGCGAGTGTGAAATCAAAAATGCCCACGCCATGAAGATCATGGATCTGCTCGGCGCGGGCGGCTCGTTCTCCGAATACTACCTCGCGGATTTCAAAGATGGCGTGCTGTATTTCGGCCATGATGGACCCGCCCATTTCGCCATCGCCGAGGGGCCGGTCGGTCTCGTCCCGCTTTCCGTATACCACGGGAAACCCGGAAAAGGTCTCTCCATTCAGATGACAGTCAAAAACGGACCCGTCACACTTTTGTCCGTGGTGCAGCAGCTTGACGGAAAACTGGCGCTGCTGATTGCCGAAGGGGAATCCGTAGCGGGTCCGGTGCTGCAGATCGGCAACACCAACAGCCGCTACAAATTTTCAATCACCCCCCGCGAGTTCATGAACCGATGGAATGAGGCCGGTCCGGCCCACCACTGCGCCATCGGGGTCGGACACCTGGGAGGCAGCTTGGATAAACTCGCCCGCCTGCTGGGCATCCCCGCGATCCACGTCTGTTGAAGCAACACGTTTACACCCAACCCCGAAGTGCCCCGAGGCATTCCCCATGAACACAGATCACGCCTACGAATCCGCCAAAGCCCGCTACGCCGAATACGGCATCGACACCGACGCCGCCATCGAAACGTCTCTGGCCCTTCCCATTTCCCTGCACTGCTGGCAGTCCGACGACGTGGGTGGTTTTGAAACCAAACCCGGCGGACTTTCCGGCGGGGGCATCCTGGCCACCGGCAACTATCCCGGACGGGCGCGCAACGGCGACGAGGCACGGCAAGACATCGCCAAAGCCATGTCGCTGATCCCCGGTGCGCAACGCGTGAATATTCACGCCTGCTACTCGGAGACCCCTCATTTCGTCGAGCGTGACGAGTTGGACGCCTCCGCGTTTTCCCGGTGGATGGACTGGGCACGTGAACGGGGAATCTGCCTCGATTTCAACCCCACGTTTTTCGCCCATCCCAAAGCCGAAGACGGATACACCCTCTCCCACCCCGACGACGCGATCCGCGCTTTCTGGATCCGCCACGGAAAAGCCTGTCGTACCATCGCCACAAAACTTGCCGAAGCGCAGAACTCTCCCTGCGTTCTCAACTGGTGGACTCCGGACGGATGCAAAGATGCGCCCGCCGACCGCTTCGCTCCCCAGCGCCGCCTCGCCGATTCCTACGACGACATTTTCGCCGACGCGTCGGTGGACCGCAGCAAATGCATCGATTTCCTGGAGAGCAAACTCTTCGGCATCGGTTCCGAGGAATATGTCGTCGGCTCCGCGGAATTCTGCGCGGACTATGCGCTCAGCCGGGGAATTGGACTCTGCCTGGACATGGGCCATTTCCATCCCACGGAAACGATTCACGGCAAGATTTCCAGTCATCTCCAGTTCATGGAAAAACTGCTGCTGCACGTCAGTCGGCCCATCCGCTGGGACTCCGACCACGTGGTGCGCTTCAACGACGACCTGAAAAACGTGTTTCTCGAAATCCAACGCGGCGGCGTCTGGAACCGGGTCACGGTGGCGCTCGACTTCTTCGACGCCTCCATCAACCGCATTGGGGCGTACGTGATCGGCACCCGTGCCACCCGCAAAGCCATGCTCTACGCGCACCTGGACCCGACGGCTTCCCTACAGGCCTATGAACGCGAAGGCAAACACGCGCAGCGCCTGGCGATGATGGAGGAATTCAGCTCCATGCCCTTCGGTCCGGTCTGGGACCGACTCTGCGAACGCGCCAAGGTGCCCGTGGGCATGGGCTGGGTGAAGGAGATGGAGACCTACGAACGGCAGGTTCTGTCGAAACGGAAGTAAGAAAAAGAAAACCCCGAAAAGCCAATCTTTACGGGGTTTTTAAAATGGTGGGCGGCACAGGACTCGAACCTGTGACCCCCTGCGTGTGAAGCAGGTGCTCTAACCAACTGAGCTAGCCGCCCTTTCGAAAGGGAGGTCATCAGTTACCCGAATTTTTCCATTTGGCAAGCAGGATTCC
>CAZCFM010000008.1:0-44286 GCA_964497855.1 uncultured Verrucomicrobiota bacterium
CGCCGCCATCCTCGACCGCCTCCTCCACCACGCCGACACCCTCGTCCTCACCGGCTCCTCCTACCGCATGAAACAGCGCCACGACTCCTGAACAACCCAAAAAAACGGCCGGGAAAAACAAACCGGCCGTTTTAATACACTTTCAACCCGGCGCTGACACAAGGGCCTTGTTTGTGGAAAAGAGCCCCCGCAGCTCCTTGCGGGGTGAAGGGGCTTTCGTGGGGAAGGCTGGAGACTCTCGCTGCGGGAGGCTCCGCTTGAATGGAAGACCCTTCACCCCACAGCAAGCTGTGGGGGCTCGTGGAACAGGGACGGGGGCCGTCCGTGGGCGGAAAACTTCCGCGCGGCGCGGGGCAAGCCCGACCGCGGCGGCGTTGGCTACCACTCGGGCCACAACGGCGGGGAGCTGCGCCCGCGTGATTTCGCATCGCTCAAAACGCGGCCTTCGGCAACCTCTCAGCTTTCAACTTTCCAACCTTCAAACTTCAGACTTGCTGATCTTGACTGGGATTTTCCGGATAAAACGGAAAATGATTTTGCACAAACGCAATGCTCTGAAGCCGAATTCAAGCCCCAAAGGGGCGAATGCATACTAGACCGGCGCATCGCGCCGGGTTCGGGTCATAGGCCATCTGCGGTCTGTAGGACCGCCGCATCTCGCGCCACTTGAACCCGCCTGCCATGCCCACGATTATGCGGCGGTCCTACAGACCGCGTCAAATCCCATTATCCGCGAGTCCCAGCACGTTGTGCTGGGCTGTTATGCGGTCACCCCTTCGGGGTTTAAGGCGGGACCCGAGAATATGCCAAAACAAATTCTGCCGGGATCAGGAAGTCTAAACTTCAAACTTCCCGCGTGATTTCGCTTCGCTCAAAACGCGGCCTTCGGCACTCTGCATTTCTCCTCACTCCCATTCAATACTGGCGGGGGGCTTGGTCGAGATGTCGTAGAGGACGCGGTTGACACCTTTGACGCCGTTGAGAATTTTGTTGGAAATCTCGCGGAGGATGGGGAAGGGGATCTCCACCCAGTCGGCGGTCATTGCGTCTTCGCTGATCACGGCGCGCAGGGACACGGGGTATTCGTAGGCGCGCACGTCGCCTTTGACGCCCACGGTTTTGGCGGGCAGCAGGGTGGTGCAGGCCTGCCAGATTTTGTCGTACCAGCCGTGTTTGCGGAGGGTGCTGATAAAAATCTCGTCGGCCTCGCGGAGAATGTCGAGTTTCTCTTTGGTGACCTCGCCCGGGCAGCGCACAGCCAGACCGGGGCCCGGAAAGGGATGGCGGTTGAGGGCGTAGGCGGGGATGCCCAGCGAGCGGCCCAGCGCGCGAACTTCGTCCTTGAAGAGTTCCGCCAGCGGTTCAAGCACTTTGCCCTGCGCCTTGAGTTCGAGAATGCGGTTCACGCGGTTGTGGTGGGTCTTGATCACCGAGGCAATGGAGCCGCTGGTGGCGCTTTCGATCACGTCGGGATAGAGCGTGCCCTGCGCGAAGAGCTCCACCTCGCCCGCGTGGTCAAAAAAGACATCGAGGAAGAGGTTACCGATGATTTTGCGTTTTTTCTCGGGATCGGTTTCGCCCTTGAGCGCGGCGAGGAAACGGTCTTCGGCGTAGATCGTCTCAATCTCAACACCGACTTCCTTGAACTGTTTCTGCACTTCGAGGGCTTCGTTTTTGCGCAACATGCCGGTGTCGACAAAGATGGGATGCACCTTCACGCCGGCCTCGTGCAGAAGCACGGCCAGCACGGTGCTGTCCACACCGCCGGAGACGCCGCAGACGACTTCGCGGTTGCCGACTTCGGCGATGATGTCGCGCAGAATTTCCTGTTTGAAGGCCTCCACATCAAAACCGGGATCGGCCTGGAGCTGCTTGAGGAAGTTCTTCAGAATGCCGCGTCCCTCGTGACTGTGCGTGACTTCCGGATGGAACTGGATGCCGAACCATTTGTCGCAAAACTGGAGGGCAATCGGCACGCCGTCCTCGTTGCGGGCAATCACCGAAGCCCCCTCGGGCAGGCGCGACACGGTGTCGCTGTGACTCATCCACACCTGCGAGTGGTTGGTGATGCCGGCAAAAAGTGCCGAACCGGGTTCCGCAAAGAGTTTGGCGGGTCCGTATTCGCTGGTGGTGCCGGGTTTTAAATCTCCACCGAACTTCTGGTTGAGCAGTTGCATGCCGTAACACACGCCCAGCACGGGCACGTTGCGGGAGCGGAGGTTGTCGAAATCCACGTCCGGGGCACCGGGCTCGGTGACGCTGTTGGGTCCGCCGGACAGGATCACGCCGGCCACGGGGGGCAGGGACGCGAGCGCGTCGGGCGGGTAGAGCTTGGCGCAGTAGCCGAGTTCGCGAACGCGGCGGACGATGAGTTGGGAATACTGGGATCCGTAATCGAGAACGGCGACTTGTACGTCCATGGGGCTTGTCCGGGGGAAAGGGTCAGGAGGCGCTGTAGTTGACCGGTTCTTCGGTCATGAAAATGTCGTGGGGATGGCTTTCGCGCAGGCCCCCGGCGGTGATGCGCACAAACTGGGCGCGGGCACGGAGGTCGTCGAGGTTTTCCGCGCCGACGTAGCCCATGCCGGAGCGGAGACCGCCCATCAGTTGGAACACGACCTGTGAGAGCGAGCCTTTGTAGGGGACGCGGGCCTCCACGCCTTCGGGGACGAGTTTGCCGGAGGAATTTTGTCCGTAGCGGTCGCCGCTGCCTTTGCGCATGGCGCCGGTGCTGCCCATGCCGCGGTATTCCTTGTAGTTGCGGCCCTGCATGCGCACGAGCGCGCCAGGGCTTTCGTCGGTGCCCGCGAGCAGGGAGCCGACCATGACGAGATCGGCACCGGCGGCGAGGGCTTTGACAATGTCGCCCGAGTAGCGCAGGCCTCCGTCGGCGATGCAGGGGATATTGGCCTCGCGGCAGACGGGGGCGACCATCTGCACGGCGGTGAATTGCGGCACACCCACCCCGGCAATGACGCGCGTGGTGCAGATGGATCCGGGGCCGACGCCGACCTTGATGGCGGAGGCACCGGCGGAAATCAGATCCTTGGCACCGGCGGCAGTGACGACGTTACCTGCGACGACGAGGGCACCGGGGACGCCCGTGATGACGCGGTCGATCACGCGAAGGGTCGTTTCCGTGTGGCCGGTGGCCGCGTCGATAAAGAGGGCGTCGCAGCCCGCTTCAATCAGCGCGCGGGCGCGGTCCAGCGCATCGGGACCGACACCAATGGCACCGCCCACGCGCAGGTGGCCATTTTCGTCCTTGGCGGCGTTTTCGAACATCGTGCTTTTTTCGATGTCGGCACCGGTCATCAGACCCACGAGGCGGTCCTGATCGTCCACCAGTGGCAGTTTTTCGATGCGGTGTTTGTAGAGAATGGCGCGGGCGTCCTCGAGGCTGTAGCCGGGTTTGCCGGTGACCATGCGTTCGCGCGGGGTCATGACCTCGCGGACTTTCACGCGGGCGGGATGCGCGGCGTAGCCGATGTCGCGGCGGGTGACAATACCCAGCAGACGGCCATCGGCATCGATTACGGGGAAGCCGCTGACGCCTTTTTGCCCCATGATGCGGATGAGGTCGGAGAGGTTGGTGTCGGGCGTGGTGGTCTGGGGTTTGTCGATGATGATGTTTTCGCTGCGTTTGACGCGGCGGATCATCTCGGCCTGTTCATGGATGGTGTTGTTGCGGTGAATCACGCCCATGCCGCCTTCGCGGGCGAGGGCGATGGCGAGGCGGTCCTCGGTGACGGTGTCCATGGCGGAGGAAATCACCGGGATGTTGAGCGGGATGTTGCGGGTCACACGCGAATGAATCTTCACCTCGGCGGGAAGAACGGCACTGCGCTGGGGAATGAGGAGAACATCGTCGTAGCTCAGACCTTCTAGGATTTCGGGAGTCATGGGGATACCTTTGGATTACACTTTTTTCGTCCCGGGGCGGTACACGGGGAGGGTGGCCAACGCGGGGGGGAGTTCTTCCGGCGCGTAGGTGGGAAATTGGAGGGAGATGACGGAGACGATGGGCAGTCCGTCCCAGGTGTCGGAACCGGAGCGGTTGATCACGCAGAAGACGCCGACGCAGGTGGCGCCGCGGGCTTCGGCGATGGCGCGGATTTCCTTGAGCGTGCCGCCGGTGGTCACGACATCCTCGGCGAGCAGCAGCTGTTCCCCGGCGTGGATTTCAAAACCGCGGCGCAGTTCCATCTGGTTGTCAGCGTTGCGTTCGGCGAAAATGGCGCGTTTGCCCAGGGCGAGGCCCAGTTGCTGGCCGACGGGGAGGGCGCCAATGGCGGGGAAAAAGACGCTGTCCACGTCGCCGAGTGCGGCGATGTCCTCCCGGGACGCCTCCAGCAGCGGATGCAGCTTGGCCGGGTATTGGCTGAGCTGGGCCACCTGCACGTAATGACCGCTGTGGCGGCCGCTGGCCAGTTTGAAATGGCCCTCGCGGAGGGCACCAACGTCTTTAAGGAGGGAGAGAACGATTTCGGGAGAGGGCATGGGGCAAAAGGAGGTTGAAAAAGGGAAAGGGTCTCTTTTTCACGCCAAAGCCCTTTGGTCAAGGGAATCTCATTGCAGAATGCGAATCGGGGCGCACCCCGAAGTGCTTTCACTCGCCATCCGTCACTCGCCGCTCGTCACGATTCCCCCACCCACACCGGCTCGATGACGTGCTCGGTGGGGGGGCTGGCGAAGCCGCGCTCGCCGCGGCCGATGAGGACGAGCAGCAGGTCGAGGGCGTTGGCGAGGTAGGATTCGCGGGAGACATCGCAGCCCGCGAGGGGCCGTTTGAGCAAGGGAAAATCCGGATTGTTTTGCATGGCGAAAAAGCGGGGACAGAAGGAGTCCGGCAGACCCGCCTGCTCCAGGGCGAAGAGCATGATGAAGTGAAAAAGCAGGACCGTGTCCGGCTTGCGCGCCCGGAGCCAGGCGAGAGAATCCGGGTCCGCCCGATTGATCGGCCCTTTCCACAGGCGCCATTCCAGCTCCAAGCCCGGGGGCAGACGGGTCTCGCGGAAGGCCAGCAGCGCCCCCAGCCGCGCCTGGTTGTCGATCTCGCTGTCCGTCTCCCAGAGCAGGACGCAGACGCGCTTTTTGGCGGTGCTGCAGCTCCGTTGCAGGGCCAGGGTGGCGAAGTCGAAGGCATCGTGCCGCACCAGATGGAAGGGCAGTTCCGGATGCACCCGCCCCAGCTTCACCATGGAAAAGTCCTGCCAGGGGAGTTTGTCCAGGGCTCCCCGCCAGGGGGTCTGGTCCGGGGAAAGCAGAATCCCGTTGACTCCCCGGTTCCACAGCGTTTTCAGCAGTTGCCTGGGTGAATCCTCCGGCCTCATCACCACCTGCTCCAGCGCCACCCCCCGCTCCGCGCAAATCCCCGTCAGTGACTCGTCCCGTAGCGTCGATACCAGTGCCACCGACAGCCGTCCCGCCTCCGCCCGCCTCGAATGTCTCTGCTTCGCCAGCAGAGAGGCGGTGGCGTTGCGCGTGAAGCCCATTTCCCGCGCCGCCGCCGCGATCCGCTCCCTCGTCTTCGCCGCCACCTTCGCATCGCCCGACAGGGCCATCGACACCAGCGAGGGACTCACCCCCAGCCGCGCCGCCAGCTCCGCCATCGTCGCAGGCGGAGTCCCGCTCCCGGTTTCCTTTTGTTTGTTGCGCATCAAAAGATCTCTATGCGGGAAGATCTGTCTTTGCAAGGAATAGATGTCCGAGTTCCGCTTTAGGGACTGTTGATTTATATGGAAACCGAAGAAATTTTAACCACGGATGGACACGGATGAACACGGATAATTTCATTTCTGTGTCACTATTTTGGTGCGGCCATGCATCAGTGTTCATCAGCGTTTATCCGTGGTTGAATACATCAACACGCCTTGAACGCGGAACGCTGACGCACAATTTGATGCGCTTCAAATTCTGCGGACTTTTCCTGTGAATCCCTTTTGTGGTTTAATGTGACTGTGTGAAACCTCAACCTCTCTCCCACTGGAGACCCTGACATGAACAAAAAACTACTCACCCTCGCAAGCCTCCTCCTCGGAGCCGCAGGCCTGCTCCAGGCTCAAATCGTTGTAACCAATACAAACACCGCCTACACGGTCGATTTCGACTCCCAGCAAGCCGGCATCACCTCGTGGGATGGCGGTGGTAGCGCAAATCTCATTGAGCCCGGGCGTAGCGGGATATTTGAACAAGACGGCATCTACACATCCTTCATGACCGCCTACCACAACTCTGCGAATGCCGGTGGCCAAGGTAACGGTGTGGTCGGATGGTTTGGCGATGGTAACAACGATGGAGATGTGGAAGACATCTTCGGAAGCGCCGCCACGTCAGGATGGTCCAACAGCCCGCTGGGCTATACTGGCCGGATCTTGAGGGTCACCGGCGTCAATGACTACGACACGGAACGCGTTTATTTCCGCATCCAGAACAACACGGGCGCCACCGTGACCGACTGGACCATCAGTTATGATCTTTACGGTGCGGATGCGGATGCGGCGGTGAACCATCGCAGCACTCTGCTTTCCCGCTACGCGGTCAGCAACCTCGTGAATCCGGGGGACATGACCTTTACCACAGTGGACACCTACCTCATGTCCAACACGGGGTCCACGACCGCCTTGTCCTTGGATGCAGCCAAATCGCTGAATTTTACCGCCAGCGTGGCCAGTGGAGACTACCTGGTGTTCGCCCTTGAGGAAGTGAATTCGAACAGCGGTTCCGCCATCTACATCGACAACTTGTCGGTGACCGCCATCCCCGAGCCCGGCACCCTGGCGCTGCTCGGCATTGCGCTGGGCAGCCTGCTGCTCTTCCGCCGCCGGAAGTAAGGGTTTGTTTCCGAAGTTCGGAAGCCGTTCCTGCGGTGTTTCCGAACTTCGGAAAAGGGTTGGGACCTGACGGACCCGACGGACGGGGGGGGCACTCCGCACTACCACTCGTCACTCAACACTCAACACTCGTCACTTCTTATTGTGGGGCACCCGTCGGTCGCGAGGCCGACGGGTGTTTTTTTTGACGCTTCGCGGTGGGCTTAATCGATGCGGGTGAAGGTGGTGTGGGTGGCGGAGGAGGAGGCGGTGTAGGGGACGGGGAAACCTTCGAGGCAGACCTGGCCGGTGGCGGGGAGTTCGATGGTTTTGGGGGCGATCTTGCCGGAGCGGAGGACGAGGCGGGCGCCCTCGGGGGTGTTGAAGTAGGTGCCGGTTGCACCGGGCAGGAGCACACACCAGCGGCCGAGCGGGATCGGGCGGGCGGGGGCGAGGCGGAGGGTTTGGCCATCGTAGGAGAGACCGAGGAAGGCGTTGGGGATGGCGAAGGCGGCCATGGGACGGTAGTAGTGACCGCCGAATTCCTGGTGGTCGAAGTAGATGCCCCATTTGCGGTGGCGATCGTCAACGTTGCGGATGATTTCGAGGGCGTTTTCGTGGTGGCCAGCGTAGAGGAGCTGGGCGGCGAAATTGAGTTCGACGCCGGTCCAGCAGGTGTTGGCCTGGTCGACCCAGGTGTCCGCGTGGATGTCGTGGAGGAAGGTGTCGCCGGGCCACTGGCAGTTGCGCAGTCCCTGGTCGGGCTTGTAGTTCATGGCGACGATGCTGCGCAGGGCGGTGTCGGCCTTGGCGGGATCGACGATGTCGGGCAGGCCGAGCTGGCGGGCGACACCTTCGCCGATGAGCTGGTCGACCATGCAGCCGAGGTGGCCGGCGGGGTCCTTGGGGTCGGGGTCGGAGCAGAGCTGGAAATAGCGGCCGGTCCAGGTGGTTTTCTCGAAAGTGGCGCGGCCCTTTTCGAAGAACGGCGTGTATTCAGAAACGAAGGATGCGTCGTCGAGCTGGCGGGCGACGTTGAGGGCGAGGGCGACGGCGGCGAGCCATTGGGAAACGACAAAGGGGGCGACACCGTACATGGGGAAGTTGTCGTAGGAGCACATGATGCCCTCCATGTCGGGGAGGTGGTCGGCGTTTTTGTCGCGCTCGCGCAGGACGTAGGCGAGGGCGGCCTTGGCCTGGGGCCAGACGGCGCCGAGGTAGGCGCGATCGCCGGACCAGAGGGCGGCGCGGAGGGCCTGAAAGACGAACTGGGCGGGCATGTCGAGGCGGTGGCCGTTGGACTCGCCCTCGGGGATGGCGAAGGAGTTGCAGCGGACGGAGTGGATGACGATGCCGTTGGGTTGTTGGAAGTTGCGCCAGGTGTCGATGGTCAGGCGGTCGAGCTCGGGAAAGAGCAGGCTGGTGGCGATCTGGCCATACATGGCGACATCGGTGGTGGCGATGCCGGCATAGGGCTTGGTGTGGCTGAGGCCTTCGAGCACGCCGTACATGCCGGTCTGGGTGAGCCAGGTGGAGGTGCGGAAGGTGTTGAGCTGGGAGTTGATCTGATCGAGGACGAAGCCGGGCAGGGAGCTGTCGAAGAACGTGCGGTGGAAGGCCTCGGTCTGGGCGAGGAGGCGGTCGCGGTGGCTGTGGGCGTAGCGTGCGACGGCTTCGGCGGAGTCGAAGTGGGTGGCGTAGAAGTGGCCCTCGAAGCGGTCGTGACCGCAAGGATGGTCCTCGGAGGAGTGGACGTCATTCTTGGGCGGGCGGCCGTGGAGGTTGGGGAAGTGCCAGGTGTAGGCGAAGGAGTGTTTAAAGGAGGATGCGCGGGCGGGGAGGGTGGTGGCGCAGGCGAGGGTGACGAAGCAGCGCGGGTCGGCGCGGAGGGCACCGGTGGTTTTGTCGCGGTTGTTGCGGCCAGCGGTGTCGTCGACCTCGGGCAGGGGGTATTCGCGAAGGAGGCGCTCGTAGTAGGGGTGGTGGTGTTCCCAGCCGGAGTAGGCGGTGGAGGCGGCGTGGAAGGAGGCGAGGCAGACGGATCCGGTGGTGGGGGCGCCGGGCTGGAGCTGGCCGTTGTCCATGGAGACGGCGGAGAAGGTGCCATCCTGGATGCGGCGGTTGACGTAGATGCGGTCGGGCTGGTCGTAGCCGACGGCGTTGCGGGATACGGCGAGGATCTGGACGTCGAGGGGGCGCAGGCTGGTGGACGTGAGGGTGAAGTCGAAGAAGGCGAGCGGGAGGGAGGAGTCTTTGACATTGCCCGGAATGAAGGGCGACCAGGCGCGGAGGCTGACCAGGAGCGGGAGACCGTCTTGCTCGAAATCGAGTTCCGCAAAGGGGACGGAGGCGCGGTAGTGAATGGTGTCGACGCCACTGATCCACGGGAACATGTATTGGAACTCGTGGCGTTCGATGGCGGCGGCGTCGTGCCCGTCCTCGATCTGGAGGAGGACGAGACGCTGGTTTTCGTGCTCGGGCTTAATCCAGAGCATAAAGAAAAGGGATTGTTTCTCGTTGAAGGGGTAGCGGGCGCCGGGGAAGAGCGGCCAGTTGTTGAACATCGACCAGTGGTGGAAGCCGCCGTCCTGGCGGAGTTCGAAGCCGCCGGTGCCGATGCCACCGAGGGCGAGACCGGTGCGGGTGAGCTGAGAGCGGTGGGTGGTGACGGAGAAGGGCATGGGAGGGGGGGGAGGTTGGAAGGTTGAAGGTTGAAGGTTGAAGGTTTTGGTTTCAGGTTCAGAGGGGTTAACTTGTCTTGAGATTAGCGTTGTGGGAGAAAAAGGCGAGACGCAGAAGGTTCATCTTGTTGTATGCCCGGTCCGAAGACGGCCGGACGCAGCCCAAGCCCCGGCCCCAAGTCTGAATCTCTGGTCGTTCCTCCCGGCGCTGTAGCATCTAGGGATGCTTTACCTCAGCAGACCCCCGCAAACGCGTACCTTTTGAAGACAATTAGGCGGGAAGGTTTTGGTGGAGCCAGTCGCGGAAGCGGACGTTGGTTTCCCAGGCGTCGGCGAGGGGGCGGGCGGTGCGGGGATCGACGGGCATGTAGGGGGGCGGGCCGAACTCGGGGGTGAGGGTGAGGAAGGCGGCACCGGCGGCGCGGCGGTCGGCGATGATACGGTGCCAGAGGGCGAGGTGGAGCTGCGTCCAGCGGGACCAGAGGGGATGGAGCGGGTCGGGGACCTGGGGGCCTTCTTCAAAGCCGACGCGGGCGTGGATGTGGGAGGCGCGGGCGATGGCGAGATCGACGGCGGCGGGCTGGTCGGAGAGGTCGCTTTCGTGGACGCAGAACCAGTGGGAGAAATCGGCGTTGAGGCGGAGTTCGGGGAGGGCCTGGAGGTAGCGGTAGGTTTCGGGGGCGGAGCCGGTGGGGCGGCTGCGGTGGGTCTCGTGGGTGAAGGGGAGACCGCTGGCGCGGGAGAGTTCGCAGGCGCGGGAGAAGATGCGGAGGTTGTCGTCGAAGGAGAACCAGTCGCGGGCGGTGTGGCTGTTGACGAGCAGAGGGGCGGTTTCGGCGGCGTGGGCGAAGCGGCGTTCGAGGGAGTCCAGATGTGCGGCGGCGTCGGGGCCTTCGGTGTTGATCTGCGCGACCAGGCCCAGCCCGTGATCGGCGACGCGGGCGGCGAGTTCGCGGGCCGATTCGGGCTGGGCAGGCAGATAAATCTCCACCGCGTCAAAGTGGTCGGCGGCGGCGCGCCGGAGGAACGATTCGAGGGAATCGTTTCCCATTTCCCACTTGGATTTGGTGAAGATTATTTTCATTTCAGTGGGCCTTGAAGCCCTGGCGTTGGAGTTTGCGCCAGTAGGCGCTGTCCTCGTGCCACGGCACGCGGCGTCCGTCGCCGGTGGGTTTGCAGATGAAGTGGGTGGAGAAGAGGAGGATATCCGGACCGAGGAGAGGTTCGACCAGATCGACGACTTCCTGAGCGAGAGCCCATTCATTGAGTTTTGGATCGCCGAAGTGCGGGGTGTCCATTGCTTCAGGCCGCTGATCTTTGGGCCATGCGGCGAGTTTGGTTTCGAAGTGTTCGAACAGTGCGGCGAATTTTTCATCGGAAAAGACTTTTCCTTTGGGGAGGACGTAGCCTTCGCTGCGGTACTGTGAAACTTCCTCAGGACTGAGGCGGGATGATGTTTTGAATTTGGCGGAGTGTTCCATGGTCATGTCGCCGTAGAGGGCGATGATGGCGGTTTCGGCGGCGGCGCTCTGATATTCCGTGGGGACGACAACCATGCCAGCGAGGGGAGTGGCGGTGAGGTCGATCATCGTCGAGGGGATCGGCACTCCGTGCAACATCTAACTTTGGGGCTACGCCAAGGGAAGATGTTGCGCTCCGATGAGTTCAGGCGAGGGTGGCTTCGACGTGGACGGTGCTGCCGGCGGGAGCGATGGGGATGCGGTTGCCGGGGATGGCCTGGCCGTCGATGACAAGCTGCACGGTGCCGCTTTGCCGTCCGCAGGGGTTGAGCACGGTGATGTCGTAGAGGCTGCCGCGGAACTGGCGCCGGACCTGGTAGCGGGTCCAGGTGTCGGGAATGCAGGGGGCGATCACGAGGCCGTCGTAGTCGGGCTGGATGCCGAGGATGGACTGACTCATGGCGACGTAGTTCCAGACGGCGGAGCCGGAGAGCCAGGAGCAACGTCCGGCGCCGTGCCGGGGGCTGAAGGTGCTGTGGGTACTCTGGCAGACGGCATAGGGTTCGACTTCGCGGACGTCGGCGATGTCGTTGAAGCGGGCGGGCATGACGTTGCGCATGTATTCGTAGGCGCGGTTGCCCATGCCGAGTTTGGCGGCGGCCATGACGGCCCAGCCCTGGGTGTGGTTGAAGATGCCGCCGTTTTCCTTGTTGCCGGGATTCATGAGGCGGCCGAGACAGACCTGGGGATCGGTGGTGACGTAGGGCGGGGTGCAGAGCATGATGCCGTAGTCGGTGTTAAGGTGGCTGTGCATGCTGTCCATGATGAGGGCGGCGCGTTCGCCGGTGGCGGCAGCGCTGAGCACGGCCCAGGTCTGGGGATTCATGAATATTTTGCCCTCGTCGCATTCCCGGGAGCCGAATTTGAGTCCGTCGTAGCGGTAGGCGCGCAGGTACCACTCGCCGTCCCAGGCGTGGGCTTCGAGGTTGGCGTCGAGGGTCTGGAGTTGTCCGTCGGCCCATTCGGCTTCGGCTTTTTCGGCGAGGCGCGTGCAGATGGCGATGTATTCGGCGAGGGCGTAGCGGAGCTGCATGGCGACGAAGACGGTTTCGCCTTTTTCGCCGAGGCGGATGCAGTCGTTCCAGTCGGCGTGGAGTCCGCAGGGCAGGCCGTGGGCGCCGGAGCGTTCGAGGTTGAATTCGATGGCGCGGCGGAGGTGTCCAAGGACGGTGGACTCGCCCTTGTCGGCGAAGGGCAGTATCTTTGTGTAGAAGTCGGTGTCGCCGGTTTCCTTGACGTAGGCGGGGACGGCGTTGAAGAACCACATGCCGTCGTCGGCGCGGAGGTGGTCGGGCTGGGCTTCGTGTCCGGGGTGGTGTTTGAAGGGCTGGACGACGGGTTTGCAGCCGCCGTGGGCGTACTGGCCGGTGAGCATGAGTTCGAGGCGGGCGCGGGTTTCGTCGGTGACCAGCGAGGCGGAGCCGACGAGGTCCTGGAGGGTGTCGCGGAAGCCGAGGCCGTCGCGTTCGCCGGCGTAGACGAGGCTGGCGGTGCGGGACCAGTAGAAGGTCATGAGGTTGTTGAAGGGGGCCCAGGTGTTGAGCATGGCGTCGAACAGGGTGTCGGGCGTCTGGGCGGAGAGGCTGCCGAGGCGGCAGTGCCAGTAGTCTTTCACGGCCTGGAGGGCAGCGTCGACTTTGGCTTCGCTGTCCATCGCGGCGACGGCGGCGAGGCCCTCGGTTTCGGCTTTGCCGACGCCGAAGACGGCGGCAAAGGTCCGGGATTCGCCGGGGGAGAGGGGGAGATCGATTTCAAAGGCGGCGGCGGGCATGTCGCTGCTGGCGGTGGAGCCTCCGCAGCGGCCGTTGTGGACGGCGGCGGGTTTGGCGTAGCTGCCGTAGGGTCCGAGAAAGGTGGTGAGATCGCTGTCGAAGCTGGCGGCCTCCGCGCCGGCGAGGTCGAAGAAGGTGTGGCGGGCCTGGTCCTTGTTGGTGAAGTTCGCGGGATCCTCGGGCATGTTGACGTTGGAGCCGATGTCGATGATGCCGTCCTTGAGCGCCGTGAGGACGATGTACTGGTTGTACTGGAGGTTTTTCATGTCGTCCTCGGCGCTCCAGTTGCACTGGGGTTCGGCGAAGGGGAAGACCTTCAGGTGGCGGGCGGTGGTGCCGCTGTTGCGGACGGTGATTTTCCAGGTTTCAAAGAGTTTTCCCGGAGGGGCGAAATAGGTGACCGTGCTTTCGATGCCGCGGTAGGTGGAGCGGATGGTGGTGTAGCCGGTGCCGTGGCGGCATTCGGACTGGAACTGGTCGAGGGGCTTGCCGATTGGCATCCAGGAGTTGGTCCAGACATCGCCGTCGGCGCAGTCGTGGAGGTAGACGAAGCGGCCGTTGAGGTCGGCGGGCACGGCGTTGAACTGTCGAAATATCCGTATTGCATGGGGAGTCCTGGTTAGATAGAGGAAAGCGGGTGATGCCGCAGCGTCGGTATTCGGGGCCTTCAGTAGCCGGCGGGGGGGGTGCTGACCCCGTCTAAATGCGGGTTGGGGAGGGTTCCCGCAAATCCGCGTTTGATGGCCTCATTGAGCATCACTTTGGTGGCGGTGGCGCCGATGCGGGTGACGCCGATTTCGCGGACGGCCAGAAGGTCGTCGAGGGTGCGCACACCGCCGGCGGCTTTGATCTGTATGTGGGCGGCGGTGTGTTTGCGCATCAGGCGGAGGTGCTCCATGGTGGCGCCTTTGTAATTGTACTGGCCATCGGCCTGTTTCACAAAGCCGTAACCACTGGAGGTTTTGACGAAGGCCACATTGACCTCGCTGCAGATTTCACAGAGCCGGATGATTTCATCTTGGGTCAGATAATCATTTTCGAAAATGACCTTCAGAATGGAGCCGGCCGCGACGACGGCCTGATGGATGAGGCTGATTTCCCGCTGAACATATTCCCAGTCTCCGCCTTTGACTTTGCCGTTATTGACGACCATATCAATTTCTTTGGCACCGGCGAGGGCGGCGGATTCCGCCTCGATCACTTTGATGCCGGTGGTGCTGTTGCCGTGGGGAAATCCGATAACGGCGCAGGTCATAACATCGGTGCCTGCGAAGATATCGAGGGCCTGGCGGATGGAATAGGGTTTCACGCAGGCGGTGGCGACATTGTAGTCGCGGGAGAGAATGCATCCGGCTTTGACCTCTGCGTCCGACATCGTGGGGTGGAGGAGGGAGTGGTCGATCATTTTTGCGAGTTCATTGACGGTGGGTGGATTCATGAGTGCTCCTTTTGGGATGGGGGGTGAATGGCTGCGGGGGCCCGGTATCCAAGCTGGATCCGGGGAAAGGGAGAGGAAGGGTGGCTGGAGCCGATCAGTTCGAAGCGGTCGCCGCGGTATTGCAGGCGCTGAACCCAGAGGGGAGCGCCTTCGGCATCGAACCCGGTGCCGCGGATGAACAGCACGGGGCCGGAGCCATCGAGTTCGGGAGGAGGGAGTTCGGCGCGGCAGGTGATTTCCTCGCCGCCGGGATGGAGTCCGTATTTTTCCTGGCACAACTGGAAGAAAGATCCTTCCAGTTCGCGGGGATGCAGGCGGGGGAAGCGGTGGGCCGGTAGAAAGCGTTCTTCGAGAATGACCGGGTCTCCATTTAGGAGTCGGAGACGTTTCACGCGGATGACCGTGTCGGCGGCGGAGAGTTTCAGGGCCTGGCGGACCTTGGGGGAGACGGTGGCTGGCCGTTCAAATTCGCAGACCCGGGTTTCCGGGTGCAACCCATGGCTCCGGGCGAAGGCGGTGAAACTTTCGAGCTGACGGAGCGAGGCGAACAGGGAGGGGCGCTCGGCCACGAAACATCCGATGCCCCGCCGGTGCTCGAGGTGACCGGTTCCGCGCAGATGGGCGAGCACTTTGTTGGCGGTGGCGCGGCTGACCCCGTGACGGAGGGAGAGATCCCGCTCGGAGGGAAAGGAATCGCCGGGTTGCAGGCGTCCGTCCTCCAAATCACGGAGGCAGAGGGTGAGCAGTTGCTCATGAATGGGGCGGGTCTCGATCATGGGGGTATAGTGGCAGGTGGACTAGCCACCTGTCAAGCTGAAAATTGAATGGGGTGGGGGATATCCAGGGTTGCCAGAATCAGTGCGTGAGAAGGACGTGTCGTCCGCGCAGATCTGGCCCGGGGCAGGTGTTTCCAGTTCCTGAGGTTTTGAGGGCCTGGCGGGGGGTCATGGGAGTGACGAGTGTCGAGTGACGAGTTGGGAGGACCCGGGTTTCAGGTTTCTGGTTTCGGGTTTTGTAGCTTGGCGGACCCCGCCGAGAAGATTGGTCTGGTTCCTCGACGGACCCCGTTGCGGGAGGAATTACGATTTGTCAGGCCGAAAACAGCGGAAGCCGATGGTGGCGCAGCGGTCCCAGGCGGGACAAAGGAGGAGGTGTTTGGCGCCCCAGTCGAGGGGCCGGGCACCCGTGTCGAAAAGCCAGTGGGAGTTGGCGACGTGGTACCAGGAGCCGCCCTTGAGGATCTGGTAGCGGGTGTGTCCGTCTGTGCGTTCGCTTTCGGTGAGTTCCCAGACATTGCCGGAGAGATCCCAAAGGCCATCGGGCGTGCGGCCTTCGGGAAAGGCGTCGACGGGGGTGGTGCCGGAGGAGGCATGGTTGCAGCGGGCGGGATCGAGTTCGCTGCCGCCCCAGGGCCAGAGGCGTTTATCCGCTCCCTGCGCGGCAAGTTGCCATTCCTCCTCGCTGGGAAGGCGTTTTCCGGCCCAGGCGGCGTAGGCGCGGGCGTCGTCGAGACAGACATAGACGACGGGATGGTTTTCGAGTCCGGCGGGGATGTTCCCGACCACCCAGTGGGCGAGGAAGTTGCGGGGATCGGCGGGGGCGTAGTCTGTCGCGTCCAGGAACGCTTTGAAATCGGCGTTGGTGACCGGAAAGGCATCGAGGGTGCCGAAGAGGATCGGAGCCGTTCGGCTGTAGGTGCAGAGCTTCTCGAAAGCGTCGTAGACGTGCAGCTCGTCCACCGCGCCGGCGATGTAGCCGCATTCGCGCATGCGGTAGCGGCTGGTCAACCATTGCGTGGGAGTGACGAGTGACGAATGCCGAGTGACGAGTGACGAATGACGAGTGACGAGTGACGAATGACGAGTGACAGGGACGTGCGTCAGCTCCGTTTTCCGGTGTTCGTCGTCCCAGGGTTCGGAGGTCCAGTTGGCGTGGGCGTAGCGTTCGCGCTGGGCTTGCAGGTGCTCTGCAAGGTCCTTGCAGATTTCCTGCACGGGCAGGATGCCGGCGAGGCCGTCGCGGAAGAAGGTGCCGTGGAGTTCGACGAGGCCGTCCTTTTCGGAGGCGATGCTGTATTCCTGGCCGCTGATGACATCGACCCAGCGGCAGCCGGGGCGGGCGGGAAGTTTGAAGAGGCTCTTTTGGATGCTGTGTCCGCGGCGGTTGACGGCGGTGTAGAGTTCCTGGCCGTTGTGGGTCCAGCGGCTGATGTAGATGCCATTGACGGCGCCGCCGCCGATGTGGGGTTCCCAGTCGCCGTGGATGAAGTGGTTGGCGAAGAAGCGCTGGGCGGGGAAGAGGAGGCGCATCCAGGAGCTGCAGCGCGGGCTGTAGCTTGCCCAATAGCCGAAGACGTTTTCCCAGATGACCTGTCCGCCGCCGTTCATCCAGCCGCGCTGGAGTTCGCGGATGGGATCGTGGAAGTAGCGGCGCGACTCGCAGACGATCTGATGGCGGTCGAGGAGGCGGTTGCGGTACACGCCGGGGGCTGTGGAGTCGTCGGTCATCTGTTGCCAGCAGCCGATTTCGGAGAAACCTTCGGGGGCGGGGACGGTTGGGGCTTCGGAGATGAAGATTTTGCCGGGTCCGGCGCGCTCGGCCATGCGCTGACGGAAGGAGTCATCGGGTCCGTCCGAGCAGTCGAGGTAGAGGCCGTCGAGATTGCACTCGCGTACGATGTCGACGAAGGCGTCCTCGATGGAGTCGAAGCCGGGGACGGGGGCCTTGACCCTGAGCCTTCTACATAAGTCTAAACGCGATGACGCAAGGGTTCGGGCCGAAGGTCCGAGCCGATACCAGTCCGTCTGTGCGAGGATCCCGCAGGCGCGGGATTCGCGCACCAGGGTTGCCATATCAGGCGCACGAAGCTGTCAGAGTCCCGGATTTATCCGGAAGTCAGTCCAGGACCGTTCACGGTCCGAATTCAGCGCCTCCTGCCCCGCATCCGCACGCTGAAGCGTGCTTGCTGACTTCCGGATAAATCCGGGACTCGGGCGACATCCGGCTGGGGATGCAGCGCCCCTAGGCAGTGCCCTGAGCCTTTTGCATACGTCAAAACGCGATGACCCAAAGGCTCGGGCCGTTGGCCCGAACGGGACGGGAAAGATATGTAGAAGGCTCAGGGCCTTGACCCAGGGTTTGTGGTCGAGGAGGACGCGGACGCCGCGGGCGTGGAAACATTCGACGGCGGCGGCGAGGGCGGGGCGTCCGCCGGGGAGTTCGTCGTAATAGGCGAGCTGGTGGCGGCCATCCACGCCGGAGTTGGGGTAGTTGGACCAGAGGACGACAAGGTCGTAGCCGCCGAAGTCGCGTTCGGCGCGGTCGAGAAGGCGGTCCACCTGCCACTGGCCCGTTTTGTGGTCGATAAGTTCGTTGTCCCAGAGCATGACAAAGCCCTGGGCGTAGGCTCGGGAGGCCCAGGCCTGGGCGGCGCGGTCATAGCGTGGGGCGGGGAGTTTGGCCCGTTCCTGTTCGGCCCAGGACTGGAGGCGATTCCGCCAGGCGGGCCATTGGTCGGGCAGTTCCGGGGCGGGGAGGAATCCTTTTTTCAGTTCCTGGACATCGGTGGCGACAAGATTTTCCATAAGGAGTGCATTCTACACGGAACTGGACAAAAAGGCTATTGACAGAACTCCGAAAGTATTGCACAAAACTACGATGCGTTTTGAAAACATCATTTTGCATCCCGGTGGCAGCGGGCATAGGCAGGATCGGCATTCCGGATGGGACACCGGGTGGCGTTCGCTGCCGGTCTGTCTGCTGGAAACCCCGGAGAAGGGGCAATGGATTGTGGAAACAGAGACCCGATCCTGGGTGATTGTTGCCAATCAGTCCTTTTTTATTCCTTCTGGACTGCGTCATCGGCTTCGTTCCCGTTGTGATCGGGGCATGCGCAGCAGTTGGTGTATGTTGAATTGGGAGTGGCGGGGACAGGTGCTTCGATTTATGCAGGAGCCTGTGATTCTGCGGGGGGAGGCCATTCGTGAGGGGATACTGCTTCTGTCGGAATTAAACAAAACAACGGAGATGGATTTGGAAACATGTGCGCGAATGCAGGAAGTGGGACTGACGCTGCTGATGGCGCTGCGGGATCGCGTGGAGGCGGGGAGGATGGATGATCGCATCCGCCGGGCGGTGGAGAGGATGACGGCAGATCTGGCCGCGCCGCACACGGTGGCGGCACTCGCCAAGGTGGCGGGCCTGTCGGTCAGCCGCTTTCACGAGCTTTTTCTGGCGCAGGTTGGGGAGACCCCGGTGCAGTATGTGAAGGGACTCCGCATTCGAAAGGCCATGGAGCTGCTCAGTCACAGCGCCCTGCCGCAGGCGGAGATTGCGGAGATGTGCGGATTTCAGTCGCTGCCGTATTTCAACCGCGCCTTCCGAGCCGTCACCGGTCTGCCTCCTGGGCGTTTTCGTGCCTCTTAACCAACGAGCCCCGTGGGTTTGTTGCCCGGGTGAGGGCTGGAAGCCGTCGAGGCTTTGTGGACGGAGGGCTGGCGGATTCCGGAGGATGTTGCGTTTGCGTGTCTGGTGGGGGGGATTCCGCAGGCGCACCACATGTTGTATCCGCGGAGTTCCCTGGGGGAGCGGGCGGTGGAGTGGATCGACACGCAGTTGCGGCACGGGGAGTACGGGCTGCCGTCGGCGCCGCGGGATCTGCTGGTGCACGGGGAGTGGCGCGTGGGGGTGTGAAGGAGGCAAGGAAGATGGCTTTTACAGCGTGAGATTCCGGATTTGCGGGCCGGCTTGCAGGGGGAGGCTGCTTCCGTCGGGGAGCTGCAGGGTGCCGTGGACGGGGGTGTCGATGTGGAGCTGGATGCCGTCGGCTTCGCGGTGCCAGTGGACGCGGATGGGGCCCTGAGGGGAAATCCATTCGGCGTCGACGTGATTGATTTTGGCGGGGAAGACGGGAGCGATGATTTCCGGGGATCGTCCGGGACGGATGCCGGCAAGGTCGCGCAGGAACCAGGCGCTGACGGCACCGAGGTTGAAGTGGTTGTGGGAGGCGAAGTCGTCGCCAAGGTAGGCGTTCCAGGCCTCGGTGATGGTGGTGGCACCGGCGTCGAGGATGCGTCCGTGGGAGGGGAAGTCGCGCTGGGTGAGGATGTCGAAGAGGAGGTCGTGTTCGCCGGCGCGGGTGAGGGCTTTAATGAGAAAAGGGGTGCCGAGGAAGCCGGTGGTGAGGTGGTTTTCGTGGGCGTTGAGGTCGTCGAGGAGGACCCGTAGCACGCCGGGGACGAGTTCGGCGGGGGTGATGCCAAAATAGAGGGGCATGGCCTGGAGGGTCTGGGTGGCGCTGAGGTAGCGGGAGGTGGCGGGGTCGAAATAGGCGCGCTGGTAGGCGTCGCGGATGATGGGGAGGAGGGCTTCGTAGCGTTCGGCGTCGGCAGAGTATCCGAGGATGCGGGCGCTTTGGGCGAGGAGGCGGGTGCAGTGGAAGAAGTATGCCGTGCCGATGGGCTCCTGGGGGGATTCCTCGACGGCGAGCCAGTCGCCCCACCCTTTGACCTCGAAGAGGCCGTCTTTGCTTTCGGCGATCAGGGTTTCGAGGTGGCGGCGCATGTGGGGGTAGTGGACGGCGAGGCGTTTCGTGTCGCCGTAGATTTCGAAGAGGGTCCAGGGGACGATCACGCCGGCATCGGCCCAGCCGGGGGTGCCTCGGGCGGCGCCGCGTTCGGATCCGCCCATGCCGGGGGCGAAGTTGGGGAAGTAGCCGGACTTGTCCATGGCGTCGGCCATGTCCACGGCCCACTTGTCGAAGTAGGTGGAGATGTCGAAGAAGAGGGCGGCGACGTCGGGGATGTTGCCGGCGTCGGCCATCCAGCCGAGGCGTTCGTCGCGCTGGGGGCAGTCGGAGGGGACGGCGTGGAAGTTGCCGCGCAAGGTCTGGCGGGTGGCTTCCCAGATGCGGTTGAGGGTGGGGTCTGAGCAGGTGAAGCGTCCGGCGGGGTTGAGGGCGGTATGGACGAAGCAGGCACGGAGCTGTTCGGGTGCGAGGTCGCCCGGCCAGCCGTGGACTTCGCAGTAGCGGAAGCCGTGGTAGGTGAAACGGGGGTACAGCGCTTCGCCCCCGGCGGGGATGTTGAGGTAGGTTTCGGTGGCGTTGGCACTGCGGAGACTGTCGGTGTTGAGGCTGCCATCGGGGCGGAGGGTCTCGGCGTGGCGGAGGGTGAGACGCTTCACGGGGACGGGCGGAGGTTGCAGCTCCACCCAGCCGGCAAGGTTTTGGCCGAAATCGATGAGGTGGGTGCCGCTGGGGGTGCGGGTGATGGAGAGGGGGGCGAGGCGTTCGGTGACGACGATGGGTTCTGCGGCGTGGGGGACGAGTGGGGCCTGTTCGGGGAGGACTTCGACGGGGAACTCCGCGGCGGCGTCGAAGACGAAGTCGACGGTTTCGCCGTAGTAGAGGTGGTTCATGAGCCAGGCGGAGGGGCGGGCGGTCCAGGAGGCGTCGGTGCCGATGTGGCGGACAGCGCCGTCCGTCTCTTTGAGGCTGAGGAGGAGGCGGGCCTTGAGGCGGCAGTCGATGCCGTCCTCCTGGAAGCCTTTGTGGTGGAGAATCCACCAGCCGTTGCCGAGGGTGATCTCGATGCGGTTGTCGCCGGGGCGCAGCAGGGGGGTGACGTCGAAGGTCTGGAATTCGATGCGTTTGTCGTATTCGGTCCAGCCGGGGGTGAGGTGTTCGTGGCCGACAGTTTCGCCGTTGATGCGCAGGTCGTAGAGGCCCAGGGCGGTGACGCAGACGGTGGCGGAGGCGGGTGGAGTGTCGAGCGTGAAGGTTTTTTGGAAGAGGAGCGAGCGGGGGCCTTTGTCGGGCTGTTTGCCGGGTTTTCCGGCGGGGGCGGGATGGGCAGCGGGCCAGGTGCGGTCGTCGAACCAGACCTGGGTCCATTCGGCGGGGGCGGAGAGAGGGCGGGCGCGCCAGCCGTCCTCCGGCGTCAGGAAGTGGTCGCCGGATGCATCGCGCAGGCAGAGGAGGGGGGCGAGGACGGGTTCGCCGGTGTCGCGGTCGATGGCCTGGAGGGCGAGGACATTTTTGCCGGGCTTGAGATGGGGGACGAGGTCCACCTCGTAGGTGCCCAGCCAGTGGATGCAGCGTTTGAGGAGCTGTCCGTTGAGGTAGACATCGCTGCGGCGTTTGCCGGCGATGCGGAGGGTGGCAAGGGAGAGGGCGGAGGGGTCCGGAATGGAAAACGAGAGACGGAAAAAGGCTTCGCCCCAGCCTTCGCCTTTGGCGGCGATCCAGTGCAGGTCCGGCCAGTCGGGTTCATGGAGATTGGGGGCCTCGGCGGTGATCCATCGGGCGGGACCGGAGGCGTTTTGAAAGAGGGGGATGCAGGAAAGATTGATCATCGTGGCATTAAACTCGTTGCGCTGGAAATCTCAATCCGCAAAGGGTGGCGGGTTTGGCTCCATGTCCTCGGGGGTAGGCGCTTTTTCGCTGTGCAGAGCCTGTTCCAGGGCAGTGGCTTGGCGCTCGAGTTCGAGCTGGGCGGGGTCTTCGGGGTCGATATAGTTTTTTTTGCCGACCATGCGGAGGAGGAAGGCCGAGATGATGACGAAGGTGCTGCCGACGAGGACGAAACCGCAGCCGAAGGCCCAGGTTCGGTGATGGCGGATGCCGTAGGCGACGTCGTCCTGCGGGTAGAAGGCGACGCGGACGCGTTCGTTGACGAGGGCGTAGGGCGTCTGGCGGCTGGCAACCGCCAACTGGAAGATTTTGGAGCTGCCATCGGCAAAGGGGACTTCCACGAAAGGACGGAAGAGGGTGGCATAGGCGTAATCTCCCTCCTTGATTTCGCGGCAGTAGCCGGACTCCACTTCGTAGCGGGGGATGTTGACAAAGAGGGGGCGGGCGCTGAGGGTGTCGGCGAGTTTGCGGAAAACGGCGAGGCTGATGTCGACCCGCAGCGGGTCGCCATCGAGCCGTTCGCTCAGCCGCGCGCGCACTTCCTCGAAGGGAAGGGCTTTGTCGTTGCCTCCGGTGAAGGGTTTGAGGACCAGCACGATTTGGAAGGCCCCGGGAATCGTGGAGACGCGCAGGGACTCCATTTGGGCATCGAAGTTTCGGAAGAGATCCCGCAGTGCCGCTTCGTTGAAGAGGGCCAGGGTCTCCTGCCGGGTGGGGCGGAGGGTCAGGCGGATGCCTGGGGCGCCGCCTTCGCCGTCCGCGAGGCTCGGAGCGATGTCCTCGAGCAGGAAGTCGCTCTCACGGGTGGTGAACTGGCTGGTGGCGACGGCGACGAAACCGGCGGCGAGGTTGAAGGCCCGGTCGGTGCGCATCCCAGCATCCACGGAGGCCTGAAAGAGGGAGATGAAGCGGGGGTCCATCTCGGCCTGGAGGCGGATGCCGTGGAGCCCGTTTTCATTCCTGGGGAGGATGGAGATGTCGAGTTGGGGTTCCAGGGTGGTGAGGCCCTCGTCGTCGCGGACGGGGAGGGTGAGGAACTCCTGGCCGCGGAGGTTGTCGCGGAGGCGCTCCAGATAGGCCGGGTCCAAAGCTTCCAGAGTGCTGACCTCCAATTCGAGGCGGGAGCCCTCGAAGCGGAGGGATCGGATCTGTTCGCCGGGACGGAAGCGGAGGGGCTCGAGGACGGTGGCGAGGCGGGCTTCGAGTTGATTGGAGCGTTCAACGAGTTCGGCATCAATCGCGGAGATGCGGCTGCGCGCACGGACAATCTCCGCCCGGAACTTCTCCTTGCGGGCCTCGGAGGTGGTGAAACTGTTGATGCGGCTCTGCCACTTTCCGATCTGGTCCTGCAAGGTCTCGCGCTCCTTGATCCAGTCCGTGGCCTGGGGGTTTTCCTGGTGAATCCACCAGCGGCGGGAGAGGGCGGGGCGCGAGGTGCCGGGGGGGTGTTTGGGACGGATTTGGAGCGAGTTCAATTCCAGACCGGCTTCGACGGCTTTGGCTTGCACGGCGGCGAGGTTCATTTCCTCCGTGAACACGGCGGTGACGTTGTAGCCGGCCTGGGGATGGAACCAAATCGACCAGACCAGCAGCCAGAAGCCGACGATCAGTCCAACCGAATTTCGGATGATGGCATTGAAGAGGACGATGCCCGCCGTGGCACCGCCCATGCGGTTGCGGGCCACGAATTCCCAGAGCAACGGACCGTAGGACACGCCATTGATGCCGCCAAAGATAAAGGCCAGGTTTCCGAAGGCCACAATTTCCCAGAAGCTGGGTCGGTAGCCCGGCTGGTAGTACACGTAGGCGGTGTAGATCAGGTTGACGACGAGATTGCCGATGGTGGTGACCAGCACCACGCGGAGTTTGCCGAATTTGTCGCCCACCCATCCGCCCACCAGACCGAGGACGATGCCGAGGGGGACGCCGATGGCGATGGTGTTCCCGAAGGTTTGCAGGTCGTAGCCCCACTGTTCCGTGAAGAGCAGCGGCTGGAAGACACCCAGGGAGAAGCCAAACATGGTGTTGGCGACCAGGAGCAGGTAGAGGGGCATGAGGTCTTTGGCGAACACATCCGCAAAGACGCTGCGGAGGAAGTGTTTGACGATGTTTTCGCCCGGTTTGCGCCCGTCGGAGAGGCGTTTGCGTCCGGGGGGGTAGGTTTCCTTGACGCCGATGGCTTCGAAGAGGGCGGCGCCGGCGAAGAGGATGACGCAGAGGAGGAACATGATGGTGCCGCCGCTGGGGGTGCCGAAGAAGCGGAAGGGGCCCATGAAATAGACGTCGTGGAAGCGGCCCAGGAGGAGGGTGAAGAAGACGAGGTTGCCCACGTTCATGAAGGCGGACATGTAGCCGGCGGCGCGGCTGCGCTGTTTGGCGGGCACAATCTCGTAGATCAGGGCCTGCGTGGGAGAACCCAGATCCCCAAAAAAATCGAAGAGCCATCGGCAGGCCACCAGGGTCCAGAGGTTGGGCGCGAAGGGCATGCAGAGCAGAAACAGGGCCCTGAAGGCGTCGGAGGAGGCAACGAAGACCTTCCGGCGTCCGTATTTGGTCCAGATGCGGTCGCTCAGCCATGCAGTGAGGGGGCCGCCGAGAAAGGTGACGTAGATTTGGATGCTGATAAGGCCCATGATGGCGGCCGGGTTGTCGATGTAGCGCTTCATCAGGAGGATGAAGGGGGCATTAACGACGAAGTTCCCGTAGATCGACAGAATGAGGGTGAGCTGGGCATAAAAGGCCCAGCGCCGGGGAACTTCGGTTTTGCGGGTGATCAGCATGGGGGTCCTGTAATGCGGAGGGGTTGGAAGGCGAAAAGGGCGGGGTCAACGGGCGAGGATTTCCGCGCGTCCATCGAGAAGGCGGAGGGGGACGGCGGGGCCTTCGTAGACCGTCTTTCCGTTCCAGACGAGGACGATGTCGCCGTCCAGGCCCAGACCGTCCTTGCCGGGCCGGAGGGTGAGGGACGGGGCGCCTTCGCTGTCGATGCGGACGGTCTGTCCGGCGATTTCGCAGGTGAAGCGGGGCAGGCCGCTGATGGCGGGATTTCGCTGCATCTGGATGCCCCAGGCCCCGGTGTGGCTGTCGGTGTCGGCCCGGAAACTGAAACGGTCGGGGCGTTTGCGGGTGAACTGTTGCAGCCAGTTGAGGGCCTCTTCCTGTTTGGCCATGATGTAGGTGTGGCCCAGTTGCGGAGTGGAGCTGACGACGGGTTCGAGGCCGAAGGACTTGAGTTCGGCGACCATGCGCTGCATGTCGGGGAAGAGGCGGTCCTCCTCGCCACACCAGATCCAGACAGGAAGGTTCGTGGCGTTTTCGGCGATGCCAATGCCGGGGGGATCGCGGCGGGAGGATCCTGCCAGAATGGCGATGGCGGCCCAGCGGTCCGGGGTGCGCAGGCCCAGGGACCAGGTCCCGCCGCCGCCCATGGAGAAGCCGTAGAGATAGCGGCGGTTCTCGTCGATCTTCAGCAGGCGGTGGGCGTGGTCGTAGGCTTCGAGAATATCGATTTCAGAGATGCCTCGGTAGCCGAGATTGCCGCGTCCCCAGGGGTGGACATGGAAACCGTTGCGCTGGATTTCGGCGAAGGTTTTCGGGGAGTCGTAGCCATGGAGCTGTGGGGCTTCGATATCGAGGGCCAGGCGGCTGGCCAGCAGGCTGATGGGGTTGCTGTCGCCGGCGCCGTGCAGTTCGAAAAAGAGCGGATAGGTTTTTTCGGGGTCCCAGTCGCGCGGGAGATTGAGCATGTAGTATTGGAGAGTGGAGTCGTGGGGGGAGTTGTAGGCCATGACGAGGCTGCGGCGTCCGTCGAGGTAGGCTTCCCACTCGCCGGAATCGCCTTGCAGGCCGAGTTCGATGCCGCGAATGCGCTCCAGGGTGCTCTCGGCCATTTGGGGATTGTCTTCCAGATACAGACCGAGGCGGGCCCATTCCGTGAGGACGAGGCTGCGGATGGATTGCAGGTGGCGGGCGAAGAGAGGGTGGGGGGCGGACGCCAGACGGCTGTCGATTTGTCCGAGCAGGCGGAAGAGGACGGTCTCCGGGGCCACGAGGGACTCCCGCAGTTCCAGCACGGTGGCAGCGTCGGCGTCCACGACCGACACATGCAGCTCGGCGGCGTCTTCGCGGGGAGCGGCGCGGAGCTGGAGATGATGAAGCTCTCCAGGAGGAAGATGCCGGGTGATTTCCGTTTCGCCCATGCGTGCGCTGAGGGTCAGGGTGCTGCTTCCGCGGAGGCCAAGTTGAAGCAGCGCGGGGCGTGAGGCGTTCCAGACCACGTTGTTGAGGATGCGGGCGGTGGCGACGGGGCCGGGAGGCGGACCCAGGGCCAAACGCTGGTGCAAACCCGGACGGGGAATGCCATCCGCGCCCGCGCCGAAAAAGCCTCTCGACTGTTCGGAGATTCCGGGGCTGTTGTTGTTGAGCTGAATCGCGAAACCCAGATGCGGAGAGATGCCGGGGGTCATGTCCAGCACCTTCCAGGGGAGGCGAAGGGTGTAGAGGGTCCGATCCCCATCCCGGGAAACGTCAAATGAGCCTTCGGGGAGAGGTCCGCTGCGGCCCAGACTGCGGTGGCGGAAAAACATCCAGCCTTCAGCACCTTTTCCGGTCAGGGCGAGGCCCAGCGCCAGGTCGTCTTTGTCCATGGGGCCGCGTGTTTGAGGGTCCATGCCGCGGGACCCGTCTCCGAGTCCGTCGATGGCAAGTTGCAGGCTGTCGCCGTCCCAGAGGTTGGCGGCGGTTTTGTCGTTGATGTGCTGTGGATCGCTGACCTCCACATGCACGAGGAGGTGTTCCGAGGAGATGGCGACCCATCCCTTGGCGGAGGTCTGGCTGGCCTCGGCATTCAGGGTGAAGGTGGGTGGGCCATCCGTCCACGGGGAAGCGCTGTCCGCGAGCCAGGGAATGATGGGCAGGTTTTCGGGTTGGGGGAGATCTTGCAGCACCAGCGTGGTGTCGGCCATGAGGAAACGCAGGAAGAGAAAAGGCAGGCAGGCCGACAGAAAACGGCCAGATGGGGAAACATTTTTGGGGAACATAGGCATCAACGTGAGAGGATTCTGAAAATACGAATGCTGACGTTTCCCCATACAGATAAAAGCGGATGGCGTAAGGGTAGAAATCTCGCCGCGGCTTGCAAATTGTTGCATCGGTATCGAAAACCCAAAACTAAAGATTGCGGATTCTCCGGCTCACGCTAGGAATGACGCATGGATCCCGGACTCTACATCATTGGCACGCCCATCGGCAATTTGGAGGATATCACTTACCGCGCGGTGAGGACGCTTCAGGAAATCGATCTCCTGTTGGCGGAGGACACGCGGCAGACGGGCATCCTTCTGCAACGCTACGACATCTCCAAACCGATGCTCTCCTGCCACGAGTTCAATGAACAATCGCGGGTGGCACGGGTCCTGGAGGAAATCCAGAATGGGCGCGCCGTGGGTCTGGTCAGCGATGCCGGCATGCCCCTGATCTCCGATCCGGGGTCGCGCATCGTGCGCGCGGTGCGCGAGGCGGGACTGCCGGTCACGTCGATCCCCGGACCCACCGCCCTGACCACCGCGCTCGCCCTCAGTGGCTGGGGCGGGGATGGCTTTGTTTTTGCCGGTTTTCCGCCGAACAAAAGCGCGGGACGGCGTCGTCTGTTGGAGTCGTTCCGGGGGGAAACCCGTTGTGTTGCGCTCTACGAATCCACACACCGCATCGAAAAATTGTTTGCCGATATTCAGGATGTGCTTGGAGACCGTCCGGTGTTCATGGCCCGCGAACTGACCAAAAAATTTGAAACCCTGCGCGAAGGGACCGGGGCGGAACTGGCCGCGTTTCTGGAAACGCACAGTTCCAAAGGCGAGTTTGTGGTGCTGCTCGGACCCCTGCCCAAAGTCAAGGGCGCGTCAGCCGATCTGCCCCTCCGCCGCGGGTTCGATGTGGACGACGACGTCGTCGATGGGCAGGCGTGAATCCCGAAGAGCGTCGGAAACGGCATGGCTGATGCGGTGGCCCTCGCGAACGCTCATGTTGCCATCGACCCAGACGTGAATATCCATCCATAAGCCCAGTCCGCTTTTCCGCACGCGGCATTTTTCGACGGCGAGCACGGCCCCCTGTGCGGCGGCGATCTGGCGGACTTCCTCGACGAGTTCATCCGGAACCGATTCGTCCATCACTTCGGCCAAGGCCCGGCGGACGATCCCCATGCCGTTGCGCACAATCAGGATGCAGGCCAGAAGCGCGGCCCAATCGTCGGCTGCCTCCCATCCTTTTCCGCCGATCAGCGCCACCGAGATGCCAACAAAGGTGGCCAGGGACGTGATGGCGTCGGAACGGTGGTGGACGGCATCGCTTTCGAGGGAGGTGCTGTGGATTCGGCGTGCGGTGTTCAAGACGCCGCGATAGAGGCCTTCTTTGGCGGCAATCACGAGCACCAGAACGCCCAGGGTCCATGGCGCGGGCCCGGCATGGGGGTGCAGGATTTCCTGCAGGCTGTTGAAGGCAATGAAGGCGGCGGCAACGAAGAGCAGCAGGCCGGCGACCAGTCCGGCCAGGGATTCCGCCTTGCCGTGGCCGAAGGGATGATTGCGGTCAGGCGGGCGTCCCGCCACTTTGAGGCCGCTCCACACCAGCAGGGTGGAGAAGAGGTCCGCGCAGGACTCAATGCCGTCTGCGACCAGGGCATAGCTTCGGCCCAGGGCCCCGGCGCTGATTTTCACCCCGGCCAGCAGGATGTTGGCCGCCATGGCGGCCAGGGCCGTTTGCCTCCCGATTTTTGTCGAAGCTTCGCTCATGTGAAAAGCTTCCTTCGCTCTGGAATCCAGGTGGGTTTCATGATAGGGGGTGGATATGGCTTACGACAAAGTCGATTTGATTTGTGATATCAGCGAACTCGCCGGACTTTTTGAAAAAAGTCACGGCCTCTCTGATTTTTTGCAGTCCGCAGTGAGCATTGTTGCTTATCACATGCGCGCCGCCGTGTGTAGCATTTATTTGTATGATGAAGCGGCGGAAACGCTGGTGATGGCCGCCACACAGGGCTTGAAGCCCGAAGCGGTTGGCAAGGTGAAACTCAAGCTCGGTGAAGGGATTGTCGGGACCTGCATGTTGGATTTGAAGCCTGTGTGTGAGGGGAATGGGTCGAAAAACCCCCACTTCAAGGCGATTGAGGGCATATTTGAGGAGAATTACGAGGCTTTCCTGGCGGTGCCCATCCTGTTGCGCGGTGTCATGCGCGTCGGCGTGCTCGTCACCCAGGACCCCCAGCCGAATTATTTCCACGACAATGACATCAAAGCGCTGAAGGCGATCGCGTCCCAGTTGGCGGTGGTGATTGAAAACGCGAAACTCCTGATGAGTCTGCACGAGGCCGAGCGCCAGCTCTCCCCGTCACCGTCGCCTGAGCCGGAGATCCCGCGCCTGCCCGCATTTCTGAAGGGAACGAGCGCCTCCAGTGGCGTGGTCAAAGGTGCGGCGGTCATCATCGATGGGCATGGATACGATGTGCTGATTCCCGCAGCGGATGAGGAAATCACCCCGTATTCCCTGAAAGATTTCCAGGCGGCCCTGCACGAATCGGAATCCCAGCTCACCGACCTCCAGAAGCGCATGGACGAGCGTCTGGGCGACGTGGCTTCGCTTATTTTCAATGCGCACCTTTTGATTTTGAAGGACGAGTCCTTCAGCGGGGCCATGGGAGATTTAATCACCGGCGGAACTCCTGCCGACCGGGCCATCACCAGTGTGGTCAACGATTACATCAACTTGTTTTCCCGCAGCAAAAACCCCCGCTTGCAGGAAAAAGTTCTCGATGTGAAGGATTTGGGACACCGCCTTCTGCGCAACCTTCAGCGCCACGGCGAAGACGAAGGGGATTACGCCGGTCAAATCCTGATTGCCCGCGAATTGGTTCCCTCCGATGTCCTGAAATTTGCCGCGCAGAAAGTGGAGGGCATCGTCATTGTGCAGGGAGGCATCACCTCGCACATCAGCATCCTCGCCCGCTCGCTGCGGGTGCCGATGGTGTTTGTGGACAACCCCGCCGTGCTGGAGATTGACGAGGGAACCCTGATGCTGATGGATGCCAATCAGGGCACCCTTTTTATTGAACCCGCCGAAGATGTCCTGCGGAAGTACGACGCTATTCTCAATCGGGCCGTGACGGTCAAAGCCCCCGTTCAGCCGGAAACCTACACCCGCGATGGCACCAAAATCACGATCCATTGCAACGTCAACCTCCTCAGTGACTTGGAGTTTGCCCGGGAAAATCTGGCCGAGGGCGTCGGCCTCTATCGCAGTGAATTCCCTTTTATTGTCCGCGACGAATTCCCCAGCGAGGAGGCACAGCGGCTCATTTACGAAAAAATTCTCGATGGCATGTCCGGAAAAGAAGTCACGCTGCGCACGCTGGACGTCGGCGGGGACAAAAAGCTGCCCTACCATCATCATCTTGACGAGGCCAATCCCTTTCTCGGTCTCCGCGCCATCCGGTTTTCATTGAAAAACCTGCCGATTTTCAAGCAGCAACTGCGCGCCATGCTGCGGGCGGGACGCGATCGTCCGCTGCGCATTATGTTCCCGTTCATCTCCTCGGTGGATGATTTTCTGGAGGCCCGAGACGTTCTGCGGCTCTGCCAGCAGGAACTGCGTGCGGAAGGCGTTGCCCACAACGCCGACCCCAAAGTGGGCCTGATGGTGGAATTGCCCGCCGCCGTGGAAATCATCGACGAATTGAGTCAGGAAGCTGACTTTTTCAGCATCGGCACCAACGATCTGATTCAGTATTTGTTGGCCGTGGACCGCACAAACGAGTCCGTCAGCAATATGTACATCTGTCACCATCCAGCGGTGCTGCGGGCGATTTATCGCATCGTGAACGCGGCGATCAACGTGGATGTGGACGTATCGGTCTGCGGCGACATGGCGCTGAATCCGGAAATGTTGAAGTTTCTGATTGGGATCGGCATTCGCAAAATCAGCATTGATCCACAGCAGATTCCCCGCATTCAGAAGTATGTGCAGGAATTGCACACAGAAGAAGCCCGTCGTCACGCCCGCAAACTGCTGCGGTTTGGAACGCTCCGCGAGGTCAACGCGTTTCTGGCGGAGACGAGCCCCGTGGCCGTGGGCTGAAGCTGCAATCGCTCATTGAATCAGGTACAGGCTGCCCGCGTCAATGCGCAGTTCTGGCGTGCCCGCAGGACGATGGATGCTGATCTGATTCGTTTCGTTCAGAGCGGAGAGGGGGAGGGTTCTGTCAACAATCCCCTGGCCGCCAGGCAAAATTTCCAGCGCTGACCCATTGAGGCGAAGCTCATGTTGTCCTGCCGCGAAACCAGACTGGACAATGCGGAGACGGGCGGATGTGGCGTTTTTCAGCGAAGCGGAGGGCAGGGGAATGTGTAGCGTGATTTCGCCCCCTTCCTGAACGTTTTGCAGGAGTTCTGAAGCGAAAAATTGGGTTTCCACGACTGTTTCCGGGCGGGGAGTTCCCTCGAGATCGACCAGCCACACTCCACAATCGCGCTTGCCGAGTTCGGCCAGTCCCGTCCAGTGTTGGCCCTCCGCCGCAATCTCGCGGATTTGAAGCGTCATGTTCGTGTCTGGCTGCTGGAAACGAAGGCCCCGAATCCGCGTTCCTTCCGGTGCGTTGATCCGCAAGGGAAGGGCGATGGGTTCCATCGTGTCGTTGAACACCGCCACGGCAAGGGTGTTGCCTTGGAGGGAAGCGACGATCCAGACGTCCGGACGCGGGGAGCGGGCCTCCATCAGTTGCCCCCGCAGAGGTTTGAGCATTTTGAAGGCTGCGGGCACCCCTTTGTTGTGCTGCGCCTCGTGGGCGGCCCGGGCGGCGGCTTTGTCGGGGCTGACATCGAGCAAATGCAGCACATCCCGAATAAAATAGGTGTAGGCCGCCCGGTCGCGCACTTCGGGCGAGGTATTGTTGTAGCCGGGTTTTGCCGAGCCGGGTTGCTCCGGATCCAGATCGCCGCCCGCCTCCGTGTTGTAGAAACGGATGGATTTTCCATGTCGACTCTTCGCGTAGGCGGCGGCGGTTTCGTAGGAGCCCGCGACATGGCGGGTGTCCCCGCCGTAGTGGTGCTCGGAATAGCCGTCCATCCAGGCAATGGCCGCATCAATCGTCGGTTTGTGCACGCTTTCCCAGGCGGCGTAGCTGTTCTGGAAAATGTGGAAATCCCATCCCACCACCAGCGGGACCTTGGGAGCGGCCTCCTTGAAGGCCGGCGCGAACACCTTCAGCATCTCGATATACCACTGGACGTTCTGGGCACCGGCGTAGAAGCTGGTCTGCGAGGCGTCGCGCCCCCAGGGCCGCATCTCCGCGCGGTATTCCTGGTTGCGCCAGGTCCAGGTCTCGCCCGATTTCGTGCCCGCGGGCATGTAGCGGCTCGCCAGATAATCGACCTGTCCCCGCTGCACATGCACGGCCACGACCTGTTCCGTCCAGCGCATGTGCTCCGTGGGGTTGTCCGCGTACTTCAGGGTCATGGGGCCGCCGGGCTCGCGACCCTCGTCCTTGTAGAATCGTCCGTCGTAATTGACCCCGGGACGCGTGCCCCAATTCAAGTAGGGCTCATTCCAGAATTCGATGTGCAGCTCCCTCGGAGACTCCAGCGCCCGTTTGGCAGTCGCCGCGGCAGCCGCGCGTAGGCGTTCGGCCCAGTCGGCATGTTCCACAATCAGGGCGGGCTGGTAGCGGTCCCAGAGGCATTCGACCGCGTGGGGAAGGTTGTCGGGCAGCTTGGTGGCAGCGGCCTGGACGGCATTCATGTTGATGTACCGGACGGACTCCACGCCCCATTCCTCCACGCGAGCCTCGTCCAGGGTGGTGGCATGGACCCCGAACATCGCGCGCGGAATGTCGCGCTGGCCATTCACCACGCGGGCCCGGCCGGTGACCTCGAGGGTTTGTGCCTGAAGGCTGGCACAGAATACAATAAGGAAAAGGAGTTGTTTCAAGGGGTCACTCGAAACGGAAGTGGCTGAGGGCGGCGTCGCGTTCACCGCCGGTGCGGGGATTGCTCCAGGCGGGCTGAGGGCCGCTGCTGAAATTCGGGGTCCCATTGTCGCCGCCCACCCAAATGCCCTTCTCCGTGACGGCAAGGGTGTTTGCCGCCGACGCGTTGCCCGTATCGCCGCGAATCATGGTCGCATAGAGGATGCGGTCCAGGTTTGGGGAAAGGATGGTCAGTGAGGCATTGCCACCCCCGGCCTGGTCAGCGGGCCAGTTTTTCCAAGCCGTTGGGGTGGTGAAGGCGAGGGGGCCGGCGTTCCCGGACATGTAGATGCGGCCCTGGCCATCCACTCCCAGCCGGTCGGGACGATTGCCCGCAAGTTTGGGGTAGGGCGGAGATATCGGAATTCCGTTGCTGTCGTAGCCCGTGTTGCGGCTGTTTTGCCAGTACCAACCGTTTTTGAGAGAACCGGTGTTTGCATCCACCTGCCCCACCCATCCAAGCATCAGATTGCCCGTGTCACCCCCCAGCTGTCCTTTGAAACGGTACACATTTGATCCGTGCTGGATGGCCAGAACATAGAGATCGCCGTTCACCGGGTTGTAGAGCAGGTCTTTGTCTTTTTGGTCCGGGGTATGCACGCTGTCGCCCGGTTGATACAAATTAGTGGACCACTTTAAACGGCCATCCTCGGCAAAGCGGGCGACAATCAGGTCGAAGGCAGGAAACCATTTGTTGGACCCCTCCCGAAAGTCGTACTGGAGCGTCCCGGCCGCCACGATATCCCCGTCCGGCAAGACCAATACGCGTCCGCCCTGACGAATTCCGCTGAGGTTAAAACGAACCGGTCCCCACTTGCCCGCGCTGCCGTCGTAGTCGAATCCTGCCCCGTCGCGCCCTTTTTGATAAAAAGCTCCAACTTGCCCCTCGTTCAAAAATTCGCCGCTTCGCACATCAAAGTCAATACACCAGTCCCGATTTCCCCGGGAGCTGAATGTGGAGTCGGCACCATTGGCCTCTTTGCGGAGAATGTAGGCGGCGTTTCCTTTGCCCAGTGTCCCGGCCGTGAAAACCACCCGTCCTTTGGCATCGACAGCGATCCCGGTCACTCCGGCCGAATTGGGTCCTCCTTCGCCTACCCATTCCACGCGGGAGCCATCGGCCGCCACTTTGACAACGGCGGCGGTCTTGCCTTTGAATTCAAGCTTGCTCGCCGCGGCCAGACGTGTGAGTGCGCCGCCTCCGAGCGCGATCGAACCGTCCGGACCGAGGGCGATGCGGTTCGGCTGGAACAAATCGCCTCCGAAGGTCGAAAACCAGTTCAGAGTCTGGCCGTCAGGGGAAAATTCCGCCACGAAACCGAAGAGCGCCCCGCCCTGGGAGTCGATGAGATCGAATTTTTTTCCGGCCGCAGCGGGGATGCCGTCGCGGGAAGAGAGGGTGCCGGTGACCACGAGGCGTCCGTCGCCGCGCACGGCCATGTCGCGGATTTCCTCTTTGCCACTGCCTCCAAACTGATAGGCGGAAACGCGGGCCGGGGCGCTGACGTCCCAGCTGCTGGCACGGGGAGGGGCTGCGGAGGCGTCGGCGGCGCGGGCCAGCACGGGAGCGCTCACCGCGCGAATAAAATCGATGGGGCCTGAGCTCGTAGCGGCGGAAGGCGTTCCGGGTTGACGCGGCAAAAAACGCCACAACAACGCGCCGCCGAGCAGGGCGAAAACAAAAAGGCTGGCCAATAGACCCGCGATCTTCCGTTTTTTGGGTTTTTGCGGTGTACGCGGGGATGGACCCGGCAGGGAGCGCTTCACCGGGGCTACAGAGGCTTTGCCTCCAGGGGCAATTCCCGGAGAACTGCCCCGCCGAATGATTTTTTTTGGAGAAGGAGCTCTGGGCTTTTCCAGCGCGGGAATCTGCAGATCGACACCACAGGTGGGGCAGGTCCCTGTCTGACCGGCCGCGGCGATCGGAATTTTCAACAGGGCCGTGCAACCGGGACATTTGAGGGTGAACATATCAGATTCTGTGGACATTGGCATCACCTATACTGCATGATTTGAAAAACGAATACTGGTTTTACACAAGCATGCCCAAAGCAAAGTTGCAACGTAAAAGGGGGATTTTGCCTTAAATTATCGAATTGAGGTTGTCAAAGGGCGCGTCCCGGTGCAGGATGGGGTCATGACCGAATTGGCTGGACCTTATCAGGAGTTGTTTGAAGAAATCAGGAAGCTGCACAATCGCTTGCGCTGGCTGGGAGATCAGGTACATGAGACGGATGGCCAGACCAGTTCCAAGCGCAGCCTGTTGATGAGTCTTCACCGTGAGGGGCCCTGCACGGTGCCAGCGTTGGCCCGTGAACGTTTGGTGTCGCGTCAGATCGTGCAAACCCAAATGAACCTTCTGGTGGAGGAGGGATTGGTGGTTTTGCGCGCGAATCCGCGCCACAAACGATCCCAGCACCTGGCCCTCACACGCAAAGGGCGCGAAGTGGTGGAACGCATGTTGGCCCGGGAGGCTGCGCTGCTGGAAGACATTGGTTCACCCCTGTCCCCCTCCGAAGTCACGGCGGCCGCCTTGCACCTTTCCACCATTCGCCGTCATTTGGAAGATGGATTTTCTGGAAAAGGAAGGCAATAAATTTTAAGCGCCTTCGTTTGGTGTCTTTGTTGTTTTGTTTTTTTTCTATTAACCTTTCATATACCCAGGTCTGACTATGAACAATCTCTCAAAATCCCTATTGGCCGTCCTTGCCCTCGTTGTCGTGGTTGCGGGGGGGCTGCTCGTAAGCGAACAACGCGCCTCGAAGGCCCTTGCCGCCAAAACGGCCGGCCTCCAAGCCGATCTTGAAGCCTTTGAAGCCGAACAGAAGGGTCTTCGCGAAGCGAATGAAGCCCTGCATCGTCAGGTGTCTGAACTCCGTGCCGCGCCTCCGCTTTTCACCACGGCATCTCAAAACGCGCCCGTCGTTGAACTGCCCCCCGCCGCAGAAACGGAAGCGACACCCCTTGCCCTCGCCGAAAACGCGGAGCCCCGCAGAGAGAGGACCCCGCAGGAGTTGACTCCCGAACAGCAGGCGGAGCGTGAGCAGCGAATCGCAGAGTGGAACCAGCGGCGCGAGGAATTTCGTCAGCGTATGGTGAACGATGTGAAAGATCGCCGCGAGTTTTTCGCCCAGGTCTCCACCGAAGGGCTAGCCCCGGAATACAAAGCCAGCCATGAACGGCTGCTTCAGGCGATGGGAGAGGTCGAGGTCGCCATGGCCGCGATGGCCAATCCCGATCTGAGCCGTGACGAACGGCGTGAACTCATGCGGAATATGGGCCAGATGTCAGGTGAAATCCGCGACCTCATGGGCAAACAGCGCGAAATTCTTCTCAATGACTACGCACAACAGGGTCTTGGCCTCAGCCCCGAATCCACCAAACAGTTCATCGACTACATGCAGACGGTAAACCAAATGACCAGCATGGCTCCATCCATGGGTGGCTTTAATGGCCGTGGGCAACCCCGCCCCCCCGCTGAAAACAACGAACGGCGCTGATGCTACTGCGGTCCCAAGGACAGCAAGTTCGCCTCTGAGGAAAGAGGCGATTTCGAGAGCGTATGCCCACGAACAACGTCCTCCTCTGGGGAGAGAAATGTGAAATTCGTTTGATTATCTAAATAATTTCAGTAAGGTGTTCTCTGATTTCGCGAACTAAGAGCGTCACCTTTAACCTTCGAAACATATGAAACACCTTTTTCTTTGTATTCCCTTTCTTTTAGCTGCATGTGGTCGCCCTCCCTCGGGGGGAGGAGGGCCGCCGCCGGGCGATTTTCAGGTGAACGTGACCGGTGCCCCGGTGACTGCTCGCCCCCTGACCGTGACCCTACCCTTCGTGGGAACCTTGGTCGCCCCGGAGCACGTATCCGTGATGGCGCAAACCCAAGGCGAGGTTCTGGAGCTTCCCTTTGAAGAGGGGCGGCGGGTGGAGACGGGTCAAATTCTGGCGCGGTTGGATACCCAAAAAGCCGAGGCTCGTCTTCGCGAAGCCGCCGCCCAACTAACGTTGGCGGAGTCAACTCTCGCACGCACCGAGGATCTGAGAGCCTCCAACAACACCAGCGAACAAGCATTGGACGAGGCGCGCGCCCAGGCTGCCTCCGCATCCGCCACCCTGTCCCTGTTGCAGAAGGAACTGGAAGACATGACGCTGAGCGCCCCGATGTCCGGGATTCTCGGAGAGCGAAACGTCAGTGTGGGGCAGATTGTGCAGCCCGGATATGTTTTGATGGAATTGGTGCAGATCGATCCCCTGGATGTCCGTTTCGAAGTGCCGGAACGCCAGTTGGGAGCGCTGAACATCGGCATGGACGTACACCTTCGTCTGGAAGCGTTTCCGGAGGAAGTGCTGAAGGGGGAAGTCAGTTACATCGACCCGATTCTTCGGGAAAACACACGCACGGTCATGGTGAAAGCCCGGGTGGCAAACCCCGAGGGGCGATTGCGTCCGGGCATGTTTGCGCGTGTGGAGTTGGTCCTGGAGCAGATCCCGGAAGCGTTGTTTGTGCCCGAATCCGCGCTGATGCAGCGGGGCGAAAAGACCCTGGTGATGATTCGCAACGCGCAGGGCCGCTCCGAAGAACGGGAAGTGAAACTTGGGCTGCGCAAAGACGGACAGGCGCAGATTATCCAAGGACTTTCAGCTGCGGATCTGGTCGTGGCGGAAGGCTTGATCAAAATAATGCCGGGCATGCTGTTGAACTTCACCGAGAATTCGCGGCGTTTTGGCCTGGAGCCCTCGGCCCCGCCCGTGCCGGCGTCTCAACCCCCGCCGGAGGGTTGATCCATGGCCTCCTTCAGCGATCCCTTTATTCGTCGCCCCGTTGCGACGATCATGCTCAACGTAGCCCTGTTGGTTTTTGGCCTTCTCGGCCTCCAGCGCCTGCCGGTCCGCGAATTGCCGGACATTGATCCGCCCATCGTCAACGTTCTGGCCGTGTATCCGGGGGCCAGCGCGGAAGTGGTCGAAACCGAAGTCACCGAACGCCTGGAGGACGCGATTTCAGGCGTGGAGCAGATCAAGTTGCTCACCTCGAAGAGCCGTGAGCAGGTCAGCGTCATCAACATTGAATTCAACCGTGGCCAGGACATCGACACGGCGGCGCAGGATGTGCGCGATGCGGTTGCACGGGTGCGGGGCGATCTCCCCTCCGATGTGCAGGAGCCTGTCGTTGCCAAACAGGACTCCAATGCGCAACCCGTCATGTGGATTGCGTTTTACAGCGATGTGTTCGATACGGAACAGCTCACGCGCATTGCGGATGAACAGGTCAAGGAGCGTTTGCAAACCGTTCCCGGCGTGAGCAGTGTCATCATCGGCGGAGAAAAACGCCGTGCGATCCGCATCCGTCCGGACCCTGTTCGCATGGCGGCGCGCGGGGTGGTGTTGAGCGACCTCGAAACGGCTTTGCGCGAGCAGAACGTGGAGTTGCCGGGCGGGCGACTGGAATCTGCCGACTTGGAACAGACCTTGCAGGTCAAAGGACAAGTCAACCAGCCGGAGCGCATCGGCGCACTGGTGCTTCGCCGCGAAGGGGACGCGGTTGTCTATGTGCGCGATGTGGCGGAGACGTCCTGGGGCGTGGAGGATGAGCGATCGATTGCCCGCTTTACGGGCCGCCCCTCTGTGGGTCTGGGCGTGATTCGACAGTCCCGCGCCAACACGCTGGATGTGGCCAATGGCGTGAAGCGCATGATGGCGGACCTTGCGCCAAG
The DNA here is from genome assembly GCA_964497855.1 of uncultured Verrucomicrobiota bacterium. Taxonomy (GTDB): domain Bacteria; phylum Verrucomicrobiota; class Kiritimatiellia; order SS1-B-03-39; family UBA6053; genus CAYLNG01. The sequence goes on from CAZCFM010000008.1 coordinate 38,363, forward strand.
CCTTCCGGCCGGCATCGAGTTCAAGTACCCCTACGACGAATCCATTTTCATCGAGAACGCGGTGATTGAAGTCTGGGAGTCCCTGGGCTTTGCCTTTGTGCTGGTGGTGCTGACGATTTTCGTGTTCCTCCGCAGTCCGCGGGCCACGCTGATTCCCACTCTCGCCATTCCCATTTCGATCGTGGCCACGTTTGGCTGCATGTACGCCCTCGGCTACAGCATCAACATTTTCACCTTGCTTGCCTTGGTGCTGGCCATCGGGATTGTGGTGGACGATGCGATTGTGGTGCTCGAAAACATCTATCGCCATATTGAGGAGGGGCACAGCCCGATGGAGTCGACCTTCATGGCGATGTCCGAAATTTCCTTTGCGGTGATTGCCACCACCCTTTCCCTGGTGGCGGTGTTCCTGCCGCTCGCGTTTATTGGCGGCGTCACGGGACGTCTGCTGCTGGAGTTCGCCGTCGCCCTGTCCTTCGCCGTGATCATCTCCAGCCTCGTGGCCCTGACCCTCGCCCCCATGGTCGCGGCCCGCGTCCTCCGCGCGGTCAAACCCGAAGATCATGGGCGCGTCTTCCGCTTCTTCGAACGCCGCCTGGACGCCATTTCCGAGCGCTACCTGCGCATGTTGGGCTGGTGCCTTCGCCACCGCCTGGCGATGATCCTGATCGCCCTCTTTTCGCTGGGCATCTCCTACTCCCTCTACCAAAGTCTGGACCGGGAATTCCTGCCGGACGAGGACAAGGGACGTCTGGTTGCGCTGGCCTTCACGCCCCAGGGGTCCACGCCGGCCTTCACCGATCGCATGATGCAGCGCATGGAAAAAATCCTCCTGGAAACGCCCGAAGTGGACTCCTTTTTCGGGGCCGTTGCGCTTCCCTTCGAGGGACCCGGAACCGCCAACGAGGCCTTCCTTTTCACCAAGCTCAAGGACGGCGAGCGCGCGCACATCCGCGACGTGGTCGGCGGCCCCAATGGCATCGCCGCCCGTTTCTGGAACGAAACCGAAGGTGCCATTGCCATTGCGATCATGCCGAAAGCCGTCGACGTCCGCTTTGGCCAGCCCTTCGAACTCATCCTCCAGCACCCGGACCTCGAGCGCCTCTCGGCGGTCAGCAGCGACATCATCGGACGTCTCGCCGCCTCGGGATATCTGGCGAGTCCCCGTCCCTCCTTCGAGATGAACAAACCCGAAATACGGGTCGATTTTGACCGCGAACGCGCCGCCGCTCTCGGCGTGTCGCTGGAAGACGTGTCCCGCACCCTGCAAATCCTTTTCGGAGGACTCGATATCGGTTCCTTCAAACTCGACGGCAAACAGTACGACGTCATTGCCCAGCTCGATGCCGGAAATCGTGGTGTTCCCGCCGATGTCGATGCCTTGCATGTACGCACAGTTTCGGGCGGGATGATTCCGCTGAGTTCGATTGTCCGCCTTTCGAGCAACACTGGCCCGAACCAGATCGACCGCTATCAGCGCCGCCGCTCGGTCACGATCAGTGCCACCCCCGTGGGCATGCCCATCGGGCGCGCCGTGGAACTGACCGAAGCGATGCTGCGCGAACATCTGCCCTCCGATGTGACCTTTGCCTGGGGCGGGGAAGTCCGCGATTTGCGGGAATCCTCCGGTGATATTTTGATGTTCTTCCTGCTGGCCATCGTGGTGGTCTACATGGTGCTCGCCGCTCAGTTCGAAAGCTTCATCCATCCCTTCACGGTGATGTTGTCCCTGCCGCTGGCGTTTCTCGGGGCCTTTGCCTTTTTGTATTGGCTGGGCTGGACCAACTGGCTGGGAGAACAGCTCTACGGATGGGTGAATTTCGCGCCGGATCCTCCCGCCTTTGCCCGCGTTCTGCAAAAACTGGTGCCCCGCATCTCCTCCATGAACCTCAACATCTTCAGTCAGGTGGGACTGGTGCTGCTGGTGGGACTGGTCACCAAAAATTCCATCCTGCTGGTGGAGTTTGCCAACCAGCTTGTGGCCAAAGGCAAAAGCGCCAAAGACGCCATGCTGGAGGCCGGGGCCAAACGCCTGCGCCCGATTCTCATGACAAGTCTGTCCACGATCATGGGCATCCTGCCGATCGCCATCGGCTTCGGGGACGCCGCCGAAAGCCGTCGGCCCCTCGGTGTCGTCGCCGTCGGCGGAATGGTGTCCTCGACCATTCTCACCCTGTTTGTCATCCCCGTTATCTACACCCTCTTCGACGAACTCCGCCGCAAGAAGAAATCAACGACGACGGACTGACAGCCTTACTCTCCGGACAAAAACTCGATCTGGAAGCTTGCGGGTTTTCCGGCGCTGGGATTTTTCAGGCGGGTATCCACCCGGAACCCATCCGCCAAGCCTTTTGTCGGCTCCACATGCAGTCCGAGGGCTCCGTTTCCGCTTTCGGGAACCCTGAATCTGAGCGTTGTTTTCGAGCCCGGCAGCGACAACTCCAGACTTCGAAATTCCCCCTGAAACGCATCGGAGGCCGAGGAGGTGTCCAAGAGGCGAGACTGTCCGTCGCTGTCCACCGCCCGGATCTGCAGGGCGGTTTTATGTGGGGAATTCGGGTCCAGGGCGGGAAAGACGAGGGACACACGGGCTTGCAACGTGGGGGAGGGTTTTTCCGCTGAGAGCAATTCCCAGTTCAGGGTCAGCGATTTTTCCGCGCGTTGGATGCGGATATCCACCTGCATCTGGTTCTGCATCCGCCCGCGCCATTGTGTTTCGTCGTCCTTCTCCCGGAGAGGCTCTTTCATCCCCTGACTACGGTAGGTTTTTTCGCCGTCGGGCGTCTGCTCCGTCAGGACCACTTCCGACATAAAGGGGCCATAATCGATTCCCTTGCCGTTTTCCAGAACATCCAGCGTGAAGGGAACGGCTTTGGGGTACATGCGCAGGCGGTAGGTTCCCTGATCGTGCGCGGCTTTGGCGGCCCGGGCCCGGCCCCGGCGTGCGAGATCCATCGCCTGCAGTTTCGAGCCCTCCTCCAGATCGTCGAGGGGCACGCTGACCTCCGTGCCATCGGCCTTGCGCAGAAACAGCGTCCGTTCCTCCAGCTTTACAAAGGATGCCTCCAGCAGACGCCCTGCGCCGTTCTGCCATTGCAAAAGAGGCTGCTCCGGAGCCGCGTCGTCTCCACGAGTGACAAAGGCAGCTGTTGTTACAATCAGATAAAAGAGGATGCGTAGGTTCATGCCGACATCGTAACGCAGATTTCATCCGCAACCAACCTCAATCGTGGTTGCTCGTTGTCTCGAACATCCTATTCAGAGGGGCGGGTGGATTCTTCTTCAGAGCGCGGGCCAGAGTATTCGGTGAGACGCTGGGAGAGGATGCGAATGCTGTTGGCGCGTTTGGGTTTGCGCAGGATGAGAATCGTGCGGCGGTCGCGTTCAAAACGCACCTGGTTCTTGGCGACGAGATGGAAGTCGTCCTCGTGGTGGATGGCGAGGGCGATGGGCACTTCCTTGTTGTAATAATCCTCCAGGCGCACGGGGGCGGAGGGGCCGGTGGCGAGCCGAAGGCGCTCCTCGCCCAGAATACCCACGAGGGGGATTTTTAAAGTGTTGTAGAAAACGATGGAGTTGGGTGGATACGTCTCCGGCGAATCGATCATGGCCTGGATTTCCATGGCTTCGTTTTCTTTGCCTGGAATAAAAAACAGGATCAACTCATGGGGGAGTTTTCCGGGAACGCCTTGGAACTGGGCCACAGGCTTGAAGAGAGTCTCCCCCTCGGCGTTCAGGCTTTTTCGGAAGAAAACCAGTGGGGTTGTGGCGTTGTAGGCGTAGCTGAGGCTGCGTTGGTGGGGATTAAAGGCCACTTCGACGGACTCTTTTTCCGGATTCCCCTTTGGGGCGAAAAAGATGCCGCTCCAGTCGCCGCCCTCGAGGGGAAAGACGCTGAAAGAAAAATCGTAGGAAACGGTTTCGCCCGGCGGGGGCTGTTCCTGGGCGGGGAGGGACGTGAAGGCGAGAAGGAGAAGGAGGAAATTAAAGGTCTTCATCGGTGAGCCATCGGAAGGAGACGATTTGGAAATCGCGGAGGTTGGTGATGCGGTCGCTGAGAGTCATGGGGTCCGAGCCGTCGATTTTGCTGGGCAGTCGCTGAACGACGGCTTCGCAGTAAGCGCGGCTGATGGGCGTGCCTGTGCTGGAGGGATTCACATCTCCGTAGGCGCGGATTACGAAGGTGTCGGAGCGGGGCGCGAGGGATGGGGCGAGTCTGTGGAGGAGGTCCTGCTGGAGCAGGGCGACATTGCTTTGCTCGAAAAGATTTTCATTGATTTCAGGCACGTCGTCGATGGCCTTCTGGAGGATGCCGGAACTGACAAAACTCTGCATGTCGGGAAAGGGTTTGCCGCGGCTCTGGATCGACTGGACGATGTTGGTGGCGACCTGGCGGAGCTGGGTGCGTCCGACAGGGCCATCGAGGCTGCGGATGCCCTGGGCGAAGGCCTGGGAGGCATGCACGAGTTCGTTGGTGGAGACGGCGAAGCTGTTGCCCCTGGACTGCCAGAGTGGGAGGCGGAAAAAAGTGGCGGGGCGGGAGAGGAGCCCGTCGGCATTGGGGGGCGCGGTTTCGTCGTAGCCGGCCGGTGTCAGGATCGGCGCGGAGAGCAGGGATTCCCAGGCGTCCACGGATGTGGAATTGAGGTTGAAGGAGCCATCCACGAGTTCGTGCTGCGCGTCGGTGCTGGCTGGACCTGAAAGTTTCGTTAAACTATAGAGGGCTGGATGCGTCCTTATCTTGGTCGGTTTATTTGTGACCGGATCTTTCTCGGTTGGATGATCGATGGCGGACGCAAGATAATAACGGTCAAAAGCCGCGTTGTAGCTGTCGCCGCGCGGCGAGCCAATGATGCGGAAGGGGCGGCGGTAGATGGGCAGGGAGGAGAGCTGGCCGATGGAGAGAGCGTCGTTGTTGGGGACGTCAACGAGGAGGGTTTGACGAAAATCGGCAAAGTGCGAGCGTTCCGTTTTGTCATAAAAGTGATCAAGTTCGGAGAAGGGGCCTATTAAGTCCGAGACAATCATTGTGGGATCAGTGGAAATAGGGTCTAGGATTTCAGCGTGAGTTCGAATATTCCCGTCAAGATCTGTGAAATTCCGAGACGCTTCGAAGTCGGGGTCAAGCAGATCTGCGCCACTGAGCAGGTCGCGCAGTGAGGTTGGGTCGGATTCTTCTGAAAACAAACGGAAATGATAGGCGAAAAGATATTCTCCAATTTTGTAATCCCCGCTTCTTTCAATCGAAAATGGACTTGGAGCACTGTTGAAAGGCTTGGTGATGGTGAAGTCATCAAATTTCAAACCACTGTAAGAAAAAATATCCGGTCGGCTTGCGAGATTTTGAATGCTTGCCGAATGTTGATAGGGTTTAGCGCTTATCGTCAACCCTCCTGGGGGATGAACTGCGGTGATTTGTATCTGCGCTTCAGGGTCTGGCAGTGTGTTTTGGTTTTCTTTCCATGTTTTTGTGGTGTCGATGGTACGAGCCAAACCTTCGGTTTGTAAGATGGGATTCGGCTCCAAAACCCCGTAAATCTCGCCAGGCTGCAAAATGGGATAACTTGAACTGAATTTTTGGATGTCGATCCAACTGTTTATGGGACGGGTGAATGAATCGTATGGTTGGTTTTTTAAACTATTCAAATTCCCGTTCAATGTGGGGGCGACACCGGAAAGATCGCGAACCGTAACTGTAGGCAGGTTTTGAAACAGCAATACAAAACCGCGGTCCCCGAAGGCATCTTGTGGTTCTTTCGGTGAGAAAACCAAGGGCATGGAGTACGGATTCAGAATCTCCACTCTAACATGGAATCGCACCCGGACATAGTCCTCTGCGGTAGTGGAAAAAAACATCCCCATATACAATACGGCCTCGGTGAGCAGGGGTCTGGGGCTGAAGAGGGGCTGGCCGTCGGAGACGC
>CAZCFM010000008.1:44386-45669 GCA_964497855.1 uncultured Verrucomicrobiota bacterium
ACGGCCTCGGTGAGCAGGGGTCTGGGGCTGAAGAGGGGCTGGCCGTCGGAGACGCCGAGGGAGGCGGGGGAGCCGGATTCGACGGCGAGGCTGCCCTGATTTTTGGGGCCGAGGAAGGCGGCGGTTTGGGCGGTGGCGAGAAAATCGTCGCGGAAGGCCGGGTCGGCCAGGTTGCGTTTGAGTCCGCCGGTCCGGGGACTTTCCAGCACGCCCAGGGAGCGCGGAGTGACGCGGTGCTGGGGCAGATTGTTGGAAGTGGTCAGGAGGGCGTTGCCACTGCTGTCGGCCACAAGCGGGAGGTCATTGATTCCTGCGACTTTGAAGAGTCTGTCGGGAAAGGCCGCATCCTTTAGGTCCACGTGTACGGTTGGAAAAATGGAGGGGAGATCGATGCCGAAGTTGACCTGGTACTCGGTGTTGCGGCGGCTGGCGGCGAGGCTGGGGTGGGCATAGGTGCCCACGGCCTGTCGCCGGGACTGGAGGGAGGCCTTGGAGGCTTCGTCCGAAATCCAGAAGGCATAACGCCCGAGGGTGTTGCCGCTGGCATTCCGGATTGTGTCGGTCGGAGCCCGGACCTCCTCGGCATTGTCGACGGCGGGAAAGAGAACCAGGCCCGAAGACCCGGCCCCGACACTGGGATTGGGGTTCGTACCGGACACCAGCCAGACGGGCTGGGGCTGAACATCGCCGCTCAAGTCGTTCGTCCACACGCCGGTCCATAGGGACGCACCAGGGACGGAACCGGCCATGATCTCCGCGCGGGCGGTGGCCCGACGATCCATTCCCGCCGCTTCCTGCAGTTTGCCCAGGCCCAGATTCAGGGATAAACGGGCATTCGCGCGGGCCAGTTTGAGGTTCTGTTCGTTCTGGACGTTGCGGAGTTCGAAGCGCACATGTGCGGTGAAAGCCAAGACCATAATGAGCATCAAACTGACCACCATCAAGGTGATGACCAGGGTGCTGCCGGATCGGGATGGACGATTGGATTTCACGGCGCTATCATAGGCGGGGACTTTATTTTGGCAAAACATACTTGTGTTAGAAAATTGAGAAGACATTTTTTTAGTACAGTAATGTATTCTTAACTTATTAAAAATAACTTAATAAATATAATATATGTACTAACAGCATCATTTGTTTGTTTATGCGCAAAATAATGCGCACATTAGTATAATATAACCTCACAGGAGTCTATTTATTTATAGCGTGCGATGTGGTATGCTGTTCCTCCTATGAGCGAAATCAACCTGACATCTCTTACCGAAGCCATCAAAACCGGTAAA
>CAZCFM010000009.1:0-14734 GCA_964497855.1 uncultured Verrucomicrobiota bacterium
TTGTGTCAGGGAAATGCCCCCAGGGCAACGGGCTGATGCATGAACCTATTCATGTCGAGGAAAACCGCACAGGGGCGACGACAGGGACGCCTCCCTCCGTTCAGAGCCTTAGAACCTGCTGCGCGTCGTCGAGCAGCGGGCGAAGCTGCGCGTAGGGAACGTCCTGAAGGGCCAGGCGTTCGGGCAGGGCCAGCGAAATGGCGTACGCGGCGCTTTCGGCGAGGACCATGAACACCGGCTCCATGCGCACGGACCCGAAGGCAATGTGCGAGGAACTGATGCACACCGGCACGGCGAGGTTTTCGCATTCGTGTTTGCGCGGGACGATGGATCGGTAACTGACGGGATAGGGTCCGGCGGGGCGCAACTGCACATCGCCTTCGTTGTACACGCGTCCGTCTCGGATAAACCGCTGGCAGTTGTGGCTGTCCATTTGATACGATCCCATGCCGACGGGGTCCTCGGCAAAGCGGTGGTGCTGGGTGTCGTGTTCGTTCAGCACGTAGTCGGACACCATGCGGCGCGCCTCGCGCACGTAGAGCTGGTGCGGCCAGTGGCCGGTCTCGACGAACTCGTCGGCGGGAAGGCCAAAACGCTGGTACGCAGCGCGGAGATGCGGCGGCAGGGCGGGATCGTTGGCCATGAACCAATACAAACCCTTCTGGTAGTTGACGTGTTCCTGGAAAATCGTTTCGCGCAGACTGTAGTCGGCTTCGGGCCAGAGATAGTTGCGCCCGATGAAGTCGGAGGAGAAGGGACCGTGGTTGTTGGTGTCGGTCTTGAGGAATCCGCCGGGCGTGCGGGGAGTCATCACGTCCACCTTGCGCGGGATGGTGTTTTCGGGCGACCCGTCGGGAATCATGGCGTTGTAGTCGTCCTGGGGACAGATAAACCAGCGGCGGCCCAGCTCGTAGTCGAGCGGATTGTAGCCCTCGGGTTTTTCCCAGGGAATGCGCAGCGCCGGGTCGTCGGTCATGCACATCCGGAAGTTGTAGGCCTGCACACAGGCATCGCCGCTGCCCTGCGGCGCGCAGTCCTGCTGGCGGACGCCCGGAAGCGGACCGCTGGCGGGATTTCCCGGAATGACGTAGGGATCGACCGGATGCGTGAACTGGTGCTGCGTGCGCACCTGCACCCCGTTGATCGTTTCGCCATAGACGGCATTGGCTTCGCGTCCGACGTGGTACGAAACCCCGGCCTTGGCCAGCAAGTCGCCCTCGTAGGTGGCGTCCATGAAATACGCGGCCTTCACACAGAGCCCGCCCAGCGTGCGCAGGGAAACAATCCGCCCGTTTTCAAGGGTCACACTCTCCAAAAACTGCGCCGTGCGGACCGGAATCCGGTTTTCGCGGATGTAGCGGTCAAACACCGCCGAGGCCGCTTTGGGTTCGAAGAGCCACTCTTCCTCCTCCAGACCGTAATAGGCGCCCAGATCGCGGTAAAACTGCCGGGCCATGCCGCCGATGACGTGTTTTTTTCCGTAGTCCGTCCAGCCCAGTCCGCCGCTGCTCATGCCTCCAAGAAACAGTCCCGGCTGCAAAATCAGAACGCGGAGTCCGCGGCGGTGGGCGGCGACGGCCCCGACAATGCCCGCGGAGGTTCCGCCGTAAACGCACAGGTCGGTTTCAAGGATTTCAGTGCTGGGTTTGATCCAATGGGCTTGAAAGTAGTGGGGATATGACATGGTCGGCGGGGGTGCAGGGTTGAGGGAGCTTCCTCCCTATTCGAAGCAAACGCCCTGTCAATCTCCCTGCCGCATCCGCTACGGCTATTTCAGCTCGTCATCCTCGCACGATACGCCCTGCACGCCGCCCTGGTCAAATAGTTTGCGGCAATGTCAAAAAGTGTGGACTTACCTCTTTCTCAAAAAAGGCGTAAATTTGACTTCATAAAGTTTAATAAAGGCGTAAATATGACTTTATGAACTACAAAATACGCTAGGAACCCCTCCCCAAGCCGCCCCTGCTCAAGCTGCTGGTTTCGATGGACCCGGTCCCCTGCCGGCACGACTTCCCCCCCGCACCCGCCATCGCCCTTCCCGCCCCACTGCTTTTCTCCCCCTGCACAGGGCTTTCCGCCCCATGAACACCCTCGCCACCCTCGTCTCCCAGCACATCGGACCGCAGGCGCACACCCTCTACCTTCTCTGCCCGGCGCTCGGGGCTTTGATCGCGTGAGCAAAGCGAACACCGCCGGGGGAGACTGCCGGGAAAGGGATGGGGCTTTCGGGGATTACCTTGCGGGCAGGCCGGGGCTTGCCAGCCGGAGGGATGGTTCGGGGGAAATCATCGTAAAAAGTTATCCTGCGAAGCACTAAAAATCGCGGGCAGACACCTGGTCCTGGGAGACCCCATTCTTCAGCTGGGACACGCTCTAAACTATGAGCAAGCTGCATTCACAGCCTCAATCAATCGTTTCTTGGCTTGTTGAGGATTAACGAACCAGTCGGTTGACCAGATGCGATGAAGTTTCCAGCCGCGTTCCATGAGTACCTTTTCTCGTAGCCGGTCACGGTCTCTGGCGGCGCGGCTGGAATGATATGTTTTACCGTCACATTCTACACCGAGAGCGAAAAGCCCTGTGTGATGCGGATGCTTGACACCCAAATCAATAAAGTAACCTGCGACGCCGACCTGTCGCTCCGTTTGAAATCCAGCCCGTTGCAAAACAGCCTCGACTTGAGTTTCAAACGGCGAATCACTTTGTTTGCCTGTCACTTCGCCGCGATCTGCCAAAACTCCGGATTCCGCGTATTTAAGAAATAAATGGAAATCGCGCACTCCTTGCCGTCGACCATCGACAAGGATTTGGTCGCTACGGATCGACGAGAATATTTCCATTCGGCACTTAGCTCGCGTAATTAGCACGTTGAACCGGCGCTCTCCGCCTTCCCGATTCAGCGGGCCAAATCGTTGGGTAGGTGTTCCACCCAACGTGTGCGGCCCATATGTGCAAGAGATAATCATGATATCGCGCTCGTCACCTTGGATGTTTTCAAGGTTACGTACGAAAAGAGGTTCTTCATTTTGTTCAGAAGAGAGACATGTCATTAAAAGGTCTAGGCGTCGGTCGTCATCCCGCATCTTCTGAAGCAAATCCATGATGCATTCCTGCTGATACATATTCATGGTGACTACGCCGATGGTGAGTCGGTCTTTCGCGGGCTTTGCATACTCGCTCTGGACAAGTTCGCGTACGCGATTCGCAACTTTTTCTGCTTCGGCGATATTTACGACTTTGCCAGTTGTAGTTGTTCCATAACAAGGCACATACCGTATTCCAAGTTCAGGATGGGAACGGTGAGGATGTGGAAAAAGAATCAGACGGTTATCATATGAAAAGCTGTTCGCTGGAGCGATGAGCGTTTCCTGCCGGCTGCGATAATGCCACAGCAGCGGAAAAGAGAAAAGGGAGGCAACGGATGCATCGAGGATGCTTTCGGATTTACCGCCATCGATGTCCTCGTCCCCGTCGGGAGATTCATCTTCCTCCAATGCCGACATGAAGAAATCGCTTGGGGGCATTTGCTTTTGGTCGCCCACAACAACGAGTTGCTTCCCTCGAGCGATTGCTCCCCAAGAATCCTCGGGGTTGATCTGCGACGCTTCATCCATGATTACCACATCGAAGTTGATTGCTCCCGGAGGGAGGAATTGTGCAACGGCGAGCGGCGTCATCATCCAGCACGGACATAAATCCTGCATCGCTTGGCCTGCACGATGAACGAGCTTGCGTATTGGCAAGTGCCGACGTTGTTTGCCCATTTCATGTTGCAGGAGCGCAAAACCCGTGTGCTCGCTGGCTGTCCTTCCCTTCGATCCTAGGGTTATGTCGCCAAATCCAATCCGACTTTTGATAAATTGGCGATTAGTGTTCAGTTGTTTCTCGTCGTCGGCTTGAAACTTTTTGCGTAGACGTTCATGCTCGCTAGATTGGAAGTACCGCAGTTCGTCGTTGGACTCCCATACAGCTTTTGCTTGTTGGTAAGCCACTGCACCGTGAAACGTGTCAACCAAAATGCTAGTCGAAACTTGGGCGTTCTCGGCATGCTTGACGAGATTATTGAGGCCGAGCTTTTTCGCGACCTCTTGTTCGCGTAGGTACGCAGCGTAGTTTGGCAGCAAAGGAATCTTCGCGATGAATGTCCGACAATGCTCTTCAAGTTCACACGGTGTAACGCTAGTTGCAAAAATTGCAAAGGGGCCATTCCCCACGATCCGACCAAAGAATCCCAAAGATTCTTTTGTTTGTTTTATCGCATTCATTAATGAAGCCAGCTTTGACTCAATTCCCAGCAAGGTTTCGCAACGCATAGCTGTGTCCGAGGCGGTAAGCCAATTACCTATCGTTGGCGATAGCCCGCGAGCGATTGCGGTCCACTGTCGGTGGTTTTGGATTTGCGAGACCCCAAGTCGGGTCACGTCAACGCCAAGACGTTCACGCCAATTTAGCAACGATCTCTCTAGCTCAAGCGCACGGCGAAGTCCAGTAGTTGCTTGCATCAGGTCGTGAACTGTGAAGTCACTTGATTGGCAGTGCGATTCGACGATTTCTAATGAACTTGTGGTCTTGGCGTTGTGCTCGGCAGTTTGAGATAACCACGTTGTAATCGTCATGGTTGATTCTGTGTCGCGGAGCGGCAGGGCAATATATCGTTGTAGCTTGCGAATCCGAAACCTCAGATCTTTCGCCCGTGAAACCAATTCTTGCCACCAATTCAGACGATTGTCGGTTTCATCTAAAAGAATCCATTGAAGCAAGTTTCCGGTTGCTCCGTGCTGACGTAATTCGTCCAGCCAATTAATTGTCTTAGTCACTAGTTCTTCGGAAAGAAGTGAGGGTTCTTCGTTGAGAATAGCTCGCCACGCCAAGAACTCATTGGTCGCAACCTCGATCTCGTGAGCGTCGCTCAGCGACTCTCGAATTTCATAAATATTCAAGTGATTATCGAACTTCCATTGGAGTGCTTGTTCGCGGCACGTGTCTGCTGCCTTAACGACCAATGCCAATTCGTCATGCAATTGACCGAAGCTGCAATCTGACGAAAGCCAAGGCGCGCTCAGATCGTTCAAAAATTCTATTTTGAAACAGGCCAATTCCTGTCCAAAGCTCTGCGCCGCCTGGATCAGAGGCATATGTTTTTCCGCTACTAACGTTTCCGTGATGATCGCATCAACCAACATCGGGACGATGTCACGTTTCTCAAATTCCGACAGCCAAGCGACGTCTTCCTCAAGAGCGGAAGTGCTAAGGCATGCCGCATAAACTGGATCAGCTAGGTTCGAGTGTTGGCGAAGGGAAAGCGCCAACTGTTGAAGCTGCTCAAGTTGCCTGATTCGCAGTACAAAATCCGCGAATGAGGCATTAGGATGAAAATTTGTCTGCGTTTTGACTCGATCTTCCAACTCTTTCACCAACGTTTCTGTACGTTGCAAGGCTACGCAAAGTTCTTGAAGGTTCACAGCGTGCATTTCTGACATCAGAAGTGATAACGGAACGATAGCCGACAACTCTTGGCGATCATGCTCGACTAGCTGCTCAGTAATTTCCATCGCCCTTATTCCATCCCTTAGGCCCTCGTAGTTTTGGATAGACGATTTCACAAACATTGTTACTTCGCTCATTTCCGTCGCAGACTTTAGTTCGCGTATCCAGTCGAGAGTTGGCTCAATCATTTGCCACTTGGTTTCAATGCCATGAAACATTCCGCCGAGCAAAGTTCCAACTGGTGAGTCCTGAAAAACGATCCGCCGACGTTCGTTGGCTTCAAGTTCACGGAGCGTTTCTAGAGCGGATTCATCTGGCGGGAACGGTGGATTCAGATAAGCCCGAATCGCCTTGCGAGTCTTGTGGTATCGTCCTGAAAACCAACGCCACCAACGGCCCGCCATCGAACGCAACTCATGCCGTTGGGCCGTGATATATTTTACATCCGGCAAATCACGAAATACGACTCGTTCAGAGTTGCGATCGCGAAAAGATTGAATCTCCCTACTTTCCACGATTGCTGTAGCAACGATATCAGCGTTCGCCTGAAGACAGAGAGCCTCTACCGGAAGATCGGAGGGGGGTTGTGGGCGATCAACCAGAAGCATGAACAAAGTCTTGGCCTGCTGAATCTGGCCAACAGTTTCAGGCGGTAGTAACGGCCAAGGCCCATAGTGACTTTTGAGATTTTCGAGCAATGCCCGAATCGCATTGTGCATGCGTTGGATTTTCTTAACAAGCTGCGACAAAGATTGGAGAGATTGGTTCTGAAGCCCAAGTTCGCGAACGATTTGGGCGACCTTTCGGTGCGAATCGAGGATGGCAAGCGGGAGTGGTTGGCCACGCAGCGCTTCAGGAAACCAACCGGAGATTTCTTGAAAGCAGCCTTGGTAAGATTGAATCGCGGTACTGAAAGCTCTCAATGCCGACGCCGGGTTAGGTATTCCTACGAGTTTGGCGAGAACCTCTTCCGTCCCGTTTGCCGGAATTTGAAGGAGCGAAGCCGGAACGACGGCTAGGCTGGCGATGTTACGAAAGTGATCAATCGTGAGTTCATCGCAATTGAACACTTTGGTGGAAAAATCGCTTGGTGTCTTGACATCTGTACCACGAAGCAACACCAACAAGCGTGAGACCGCTTTTTCAAGCTCTGACAGTTCACATATTTTTGTTCCGCCGAGTGAATGTTGGCACAAGGATCGAGCAGATTCATCCAACTCGGGTTCGGTGATGCCCTGCTGAAAACTTGCTGAATCGGCGACGCGGGATTTGAGCCTCGCAACGCTAGCGTGATAGCGCGAGAGGCGTTGAGCGAATTCGCGCGATTCGTTTTGTTTAACATTGTCCTCAAGGACATGCAGAGCTAGATAAAGTTTTCCATCAGCTGGAACATGTAAATCTGAAATAACTGAGTGATTTGCCAACACCTCGACATGTTTCCAAGTTATTTCTGCTTGACTGAACGCCTTCTGATCCTCGTGCCAAAGCGAGTAGATGCCGACTGGATTTAAGTTCGCGCAAGCAGACAAATCCTCGGCCAAGCGCAAAATATCGTTTAATTCTTTGAGATATTCCTTGGCGGAAGCAAGGCTACAACTAGGGCTGACAACCGCAACGACTGTATTGAGCGCGTCGGTAGCTCGGGACGCGACACAGTTTCGGTTTTCGTCAGTGATGCGTAGATGTTGTTGAGCTTTGGTCAACTGGCGATAGAACTCCTCTAACTCGCGCTCCAATCTTGCTACGGCAATCGTACTTTCCGGCGTCTGCCACAGAAAAGCCAAAAGGTTTGGTATAACGTCCTTTAAAACGATGAAGCGATTTTTGCTGATTTGAGTGACGAATTGCTCAACCTTCGTCACTGTTAGGTTGTGGAATTCTTCTGGTAATCGCATGAGATCTTGCGCCAGTGATACGGCGGCTTGTTCTAACTGATGAACTGCAAATTCTACGTGCCGCGTATCCATCGGCCCAAGTTTCAGCGGCATCCAAAGCGACCAGGTATTTCCAACTTCTGTTTTTAAGCGATGCCACTGGTGGAGAGTTTGCTCACGTTTCTCTAGCCAGTCGGGAGGCGCCTCAACGTCAAGAACCGAAATGTCCATAAGATCGTCATTCCATTCTTTGCCCCACGCTTCGCGGAGTATCAAATACAGCGCCGTGGCGCGTTGTATCAAAGAGCACGCGCTTTGATTGAACCCGGCGGGTTCTTCGCGCAAACATGCAGCGTAACTATTCAAACTCTTGGCGAGGGCCACCACTTGATTGTTGATCGGGCGACGCCAGTCAGGTGTGTCGCGCAGCTGTGCGCTCTTACCGAGATGTTTGTGCATTTCTGTCACGCGAGCTTTGTCGCTGAACAAAGGCAGGCAGAACGGCGCAAGCTCCACTGTTTCCAAACGGCGTTGTACCACTTGAAGTGCGGGAAGTTTCTGCGCGACGAAAAGAACTCGTTTACCTTGTGCCATCGCAACAGCAATTAAATTCGTGATTGTTTGAGACTTTCCAGAACCCGGCGGCCCTTGGACGACCATCGAGACGCCCTTATGTCCCGCAAGCAGTGCCGCATACTGAGTGCTGTCAGAATCCATCACTATCGGTAGGTCTTGTGTCTCTTGATGGTTTGCGACTTCATCATCGCTAGGAATACCGTCTTTCTGCGGAAGCGGCTCGCCATTCAGAATCGCGCAGACAATGGGATGGTCAGTCGGGGCATTTCCGTCCGGCCATTCATCTGGATTCAGGTCGAGCCATAGCCTATAGCGAGCGAAGTTGAAGAAGCCTAGAGCAATCGTCGGATTCACTCTCCAATTCTTATTCGACCGCAAGGCACGACTGATACGTTCGAAGTAGTCATTTGCTGTTTCGTTGTCATCAAGGTTGAGATCTGGTAGGTCTATTGCAAAATCCTGACGGAGCTTTTCCTTTAGACATGGATTCCCTTGAGGCTGGTCGGTGTCCATGTGAAGCCGGTATTCGCGCTCGCCACCATTTTCCGTTCTTCGCTGGTCAATATTGACGTGAACCAGAATCAGTGGCGCAAAGAGCGGATCATTGGCTCTGGGATGCGGTTCTGCTTCGCACCATTCAAGAAAACCGATTGCGAGAAAGAGAGCACTGTCTCCCGTGGAATTAGTCAAGGTGTTTTGCTCGTTCCTGATTTTTGTTAATCGCTTGCGAAATGTTTCTTCGGGAAGCAACGAAATTAGATTCCCTTTCTTAAGAAACTGTGACACACCTCGGATTGAACCACGTACATCTTTCCATTCGTCATATCCCAATGTCGCTAGCGAAAGGCCAGCGCTTGGATTAGGATTTGATTGCGAGTTGGCCTGTAAGCGTAGCTCTTGTTGAATCTGCGATTGCTGCTCGCGCGTCAGGCCGGCGATTTCGATATGCTTATCGGCTTCAACTAACGTCTGCCAAACTGATTCGATGTGGCCATTCAATTGTAGATGCTTGTGAGCCTTCAGGTCGTCCCGGTAGTTCGGATTGCCGGGGCGAAAATTCAGAAGCCGATTGCGTAGCGTGAGGTCAAGCAGTCGTTGCCTTGACCTTTGGAGCTTTTCTGAAACATCTCCGGTACCCGAGTTTGTGCGAGTGGCGCGATTGTTTGGTATTTGCTTGCTCATTTAGTTGTTATCATAAAGGCTCTGTATCTTTTGGGTTCAGTGCAAAAAGCCTGATATGAGTTTAGGAATACGATATGCTGGGATGTGTTGCTGTTTAGGTGTGCTAGGGGTTGGATTGGGGCAAGGGGTCACCCGCGATTTTTTGTGCTTTTCATGTCTCGATCAACGATCCAAGGAGTTTCTTGGGGTTACGGGTGGCGGCCCGGCTTTTCTCCCTGGCCGAAGCGGTTGATCGCCAAGGATGCCGTGGTTCCATGTCCCATTTGCGTGCGTTCTGCAATCCATTTCCCTGTTCCCGATGTATTTTTCTTCATCAGCCACGCCAGCGCAGGCTTCTCCATCAAGAGGAATTCCAGTTCCAAGGGAGCGCCGCAGATCTCCCGCCATAGCTCGCAGAGCGAAGGCGGATCCCTGCGGCGGTCTTTGGTCTTTGGGGAAGAGGGAAGACCGGGGCAGGGACGCCCCGCGTCCGGCGAGAAGAGGAAGACCGGGGCGGGGGACGGCGTTCACAGGCGGGAATGCCTGTGTCACCGTCTGGGTATCCGGTTGTCCCTCGACGTTGTTTGGGCGTGGTCGTTCACGATCGCGATTCGCGTTGCGACATGCGAGTGATCTTGACGTCTCCCCTTTTGTCATGCACTAGAAGCCCGTGATTCGATATCTGATCCACCGGCTTTTTGTGCAGGCGCTGCCCACCCTTCTCGTGTTGGCGGCGCTGAGTTTTCTGCTGGTGCGCCTGGCCCCCGGCGGCCCCTTCGCGTCGGAAAAAGAACTGCCCCCGCAAACCCTTGAGGCCCTGAACCGCCACTACGGTCTGGACAAACCCATCGCGCATCAGTTTGTCCGCTATCTCGGCGGCCTGACCCGGGGCGAACTCGGTCCCAGCCTCAAAATGCCCGGACGCACGGTGTCGGAACTGATCGGCGCGACGCTGCCGGTGTCACTGGAGCTGGGAGGATGGGCCCTGCTCTACGCCCTCTGCGTGGGTCTGCCCCTGGGCGTGCTCGCGGCCCTTCGCCCCAACGGCTGGGGCGACCATGTGGCGATGTCGGTGGCGCTCGTGGGAATTTGTATCCCCGGATTCGTGATCGGCCCGATGTTGGCGCTGTTCTTCGGCCTCTACATGAATGTCCTGCCCGTGGTCGGATGGGCCGAACCCGTGGACCGCATCCTGCCCGTCATCTCGCTGGGCTCGATCTACGCCGCCTACATCGCCCGTCTGGCCCGCGGCGGCATGCTCGAGGAACTCTCCAAGGACTACGTGCGCACCGCCCGCGCCAAAGGTCTTTCCGAATCCCGCGTGGTGATCGGCCACGCCCTGCGCGGCGGCATCCAGCCTGTCGTCACCTTTCTGGCCCCCGCCTCCGCCGGCCTGCTCACCGGCGCCTTCGTGGTCGAAAGCATTTTCCAAATCCCCGGCCTCGGACGCATCATCGTCAACGCCGCCCTCAACCGCGACCCCTTTGTCGTCATGGGCTGCGTCCTGCTCTTCGGCACGATGATGGTGCTCTTCAACACCCTCGCGGACGTCCTGCTCGCGCTGCTGAATCCCCGCATCCGCCTGCAAAAGGAGCGCGCATGACGCCCCCGCAGGCCCATTCCCTCGGACGCGACGCCTGGAACCGCCTCCTCCACAACCGCGCCGCCGTCGCCGGATTGGTGTTGCTCCTCCTGCTCGCCTTCGCCTGCGGTGTCGGCCCCTCGCTCAGTCCCTACGCCTTCGACGAAATGGACCTGACCAACATGCGCGCCCTTGAGCCGCCCTCCGCCACCTTCTGGCTGGGCAGCGACGACATCGGACGCGACCTCCTCACCCGCCTGCTCGTGGCCGGACGCATCTCCTTCGCCGTCGCCCTCGCCGCCACCGGCGTCTCCCTGCTCATCGGCGTGGCCTGGGGCGGCATCAGCGGATACGTCGGCGGCAAAACGGACGCGCTGATGATGCGCATCGTGGACGTGCTCTACGCCCTGCCCTTCACCCTGCTCGTCATTCTGCTGATCACGGTCTTCGAGCGCAGCCTGTTCCTGCTCTTCCTCGCCATCGGCGCGGTCGAATGGCTCACCATGGCCCGCATCGTGCGCGGCGAGGTCATGGCCCTCAAACGCCAGGAATTCGTCGAGGCCTGCCGCGTGCTGGGCTACGGCCACGCGCGCATTCTCTTCCGGCACCTCCTGCCCAACGTGCTCGGCACCATCATCGTCTACATCACCCTCACCATTCCCTCCATCATGCTGCTGGAGGCCTTCCTGAGTTTCCTCGGCCTCGGCGTGCAGTCCCCGATGGCCTCCTGGGGCAGCCTGATCAAGGACGGCGTGGGCTTCATGGAGGACGCCCCCTGGCTCATGATCGCCCCCTGTGTCACCCTCTTCCTGACCCTGCTCGCCCTGAACTTCCTCGGCGATGGCCTGCGCGACGCGCTCGATCCGCGGAGGTCGGGCCGATGAGCCTCCTTCAGATCGACGGACTTTCGGTGACCTTTCCCACCCGCGGCGCGGAACTCCAGGCCGTGAAAAACCTCTCTCTGACTCTCGACGCCGGCGAAACCCTCGGCATCGTCGGCGAAAGCGGCAGCGGAAAATCCGTGGCCGTCATGAGCCTGCTCGGTCTCGTCCCCCGCCCTCCCGCCCGCATCACCGGACGGGCCGTGTTCGACGGCTGCGATCTGCTCTCCACGAGCCCCCGCGAACTCCGCAACGTCCGCGGACGCCGCATCGCCATGATTTTCCAGGACCCGATGACCTCCCTCAATCCCTACCAGCGCATCATCGACCAGGTCGCCGAACCCCTGCGCGTCCACGAGGGCCTGCCCCGCCGCGCGGCGCACAAACGCGCCATCGCCGCCCTGGAGGAGGTCGGAATTCCCTACGCCGCCACCCGCGCCTTTTCCCATCCCCATGAGTTTTCCGGCGGCATGCGCCAGCGCGTGATGATCGCCATGGCCATGATCACCCGTCCCGAAATCCTCATCGCCGACGAACCCACTACGGCCCTCGACGTCACCGTGCAACGGCAGATTCTCGGGCTGATCCAAACGCTGCAACGCGAACGCGGCAGCGCCGTGGTGTTCATCAGTCACGATCTCGCCCTGGTCGGACATTTCTGCGACCGCATCGCCGTGATGCGCCGGGGCGACGTCGTGGAGACAGGCGAGGCGGATAAGGTGTTGCGCAACCCGGAACACGCCTACACGCGCGGCCTGTTGCAGTGCCACCCGGCCCTGCACACTCCCGGCGAACGACTCCGCTGCCTGGAGGACGCGCCATGACCCCGCCCCTGCTGGAGGTCCGCGACCTGCGCGTCCGTTTTCATCGGCCCGGCGCCCGCTGCGTCGAAGCCGTCAAGGGCGTGAGTCTTTCGCTGACGAAAGGCGAAACCCTCGGCCTCGTCGGCGAATCCGGCTGCGGTAAAACCAGTTTGTCCCGCGCGATTCTCGGACTGATTCCCTGCGAGGGACAGTTGTTTCTGGAGGGCAAGGTTCTCGACTGGCGCAACGAAGGCCCCGCGCTTCGCCGCCGCATGCAACTCATTTTCCAGGACCCCTACGCCTCGCTCAATCCCCGGCTCACGATTGGGCAAGCCCTGGAAGAGCCCTTGTGGGTGCATTTGCGCCTGGCCCGCGCGGAACGCCTCGCGAAGGTGGGCCACATGCTCGAACGCGTGGGCCTGCCCCCCGACGCCCTGGGACGGTATCCGCACGCGTTTTCCGGCGGACAGCGCCAGCGCGTCGCCATCGCCCGCGCTCTCATCCTCGAGCCCGCCTTCGTCATCGCCGACGAACCCGTCTCCGCCCTCGACGTCTCCGTGCAGGCACAAATCCTCAACGTGCTCGCCGACATGAAAGCGGCGCTGGGTCTGACGATGTTGTTCATCTCGCACGATCTCGCGGTGATCCGTCACGTGGCCGACCGCGTGGCGGTGATGAAAGAGGGCGAGATCGTCGAAACAGGCCCCGCCGCCGAGGTCATGCAAAACCCGAAACACCCCTACACCCAGACCCTTCTCGCCGCCGCCTTCCATCCTCTGGGGCATGGGTATGAGATTGCCAATTGAAATGGAATGTTTTACACGGGAGGGATGAACGCCCCCTCCACTGAACGCTCTGCCCCCCGTGGCCTGATCTGGAAAATGCTGGGAGGCGCTTTGTTGCTTCTCCTCGCCGCCGTGTTATTAATATTTCTGCCGATCTGGGACATCCCCGCCATTCCAGTGCCGTCTTTTCCCGCCCCGCAGCCGCGGACCGCCGAACAGGTTCGGTTTCGTCAGGCTCTTCAGGAGATCGTTCCGGCAAAACCAGACTACGCCCCCTACTGGAACATCTCTCACCAAACGGCGGACAAACCGGATTCCCTCCGTTTTTATGCGTCCTTTCACGAAAGTATCCTGCCCGGTATCCCCGGCCTCTTCGAGCTGCGTCCGTCCGAAACAGCTTCCGCAGAGCCGGAGGATTCGATCGATTCGTTGTCAAAAGAGGCCACGATCTGCTCCAAGCTCCTGCTGTTGCGGGTCCACAATGCTCCCACCGTGGAAGAGCAGATCCACTGGAGTCTGCTGCATCTGACCTTTGCCAAACACTACGCGGAAGGCGCGCGGAACAAGACCGAGTGCGAAATTTCGTTCAGTATTCTGCGCGACGCACTGAACAACCTCCGATTTCTCCAGACAAGCACCCCGGATGTCGTCCAAACAACCCCCGCTCTGCGCGAAGCCCTCGCGGGCTTGCCTCCGCTGCGGGACATTGCCATTCTGGCCTTGGAGGACAGCTACCGGAAACTGGATTCCGGACTCGATGATGCGGATTTGACTGTTTTCAATAAGGGGATGCCAAACTTCGCCATGCAAAAATACCATTGGATTCCATATGCCTATCAGCCCAGCCGCACGCGGAAAATTGTGTTGGAAACCGTGCTGCACGAGATCGCGGTTCTGCGGAATCTCGTTCCCGGGACAAGCGAAAATCCCATGCAGAAATACATAAACTCCTTCAAAACGATGACAAAAGGAGCCGGTACGGTGAAACTTTTCTTCCCGGGAACCTGGCGGAACATCGTGGGGACCGTGACGGTGTTCAATCTGGAGGGCCCACTGCTCTTCTGGAGAAAATCCGTCCTGTCCCTGGAAAAAACGCGGGACGATCTGCTGTCGCCGCCGCCCCCGCAGCGCCATCCTTTGTGACTTCGTGCCTCGGTGAGGATACAGTGGCAGTCCCTGCAATTGAGTTTCTCACGGAGGCACGAAGGCACAAAGGGCAGACGTAAACAATCGGACATTTTACCCCTTTACATTTTCCATAAATATGGAAATATGGGGAAATGAAAACAACCTTGGAAATTCCAGAGGATTTATACCGGGCATCTAAAACCATGGCCGCGCAGAAAGGCATCAAACTGAAAGACTTGTTTGCCAGGGGACTTGCAATGGCTCTTGAAGATGAACACAACCGGAGCCGCTCTCCGACCCCTCTGGAAACGTTTGCCATGGTGCGCGAAACACCCCTGTACACAGCTCTGGAAATCAAGGAAATGATTCAACAGGCGGACCGCGAACGAAAAGCAGGCTGGGATAGTCCTTCTGAGGAACCTTCGTGAAAACACTGATGCTCGATACCAATGCCATG
>CAZCFM010000009.1:14834-43122 GCA_964497855.1 uncultured Verrucomicrobiota bacterium
ATAGTCCTTCTGAGGAACCTTCGTGAAAACACTGATGCTCGATACCAATGCCATGATTGCCTGATCGCCGCCTCTGCCCTGCGGCGCAAACAGGAAATTGTCACGCTAAATATCGACGATTTCCAGCCTTTTATCCCCTTTGGTTTGAGGCTGTTGAACCTTTGATCGGATCACAGCGGGTGCCGGACCTTCAGGGTAACAAGCGGATGCGGTAAAAGCGGAGCGGAACGTTTTCTGTCGGATCGTTGACCAGCCCCTGCCCGGCCTGTCCGGGCGCGGCGAGGGTTTCGCTGTAGCTGCCCAGGGTCTGCCAGGCGCTGGGGTCGAGTCCGGGGTGGTCGTTGTATTCCACCACGTACGCTTTCCCGCCCACACTCTGCCAGCGGATGTCGCGGCTCGCGCCCTCCAGACGCAGCTCCTGCAGCACCAGCGCGGAGCCGGGGTCCAGGGGATCGGTTCCGGCCCGGTATTCATCGCCGTTTTTCAGCCCGTCGTCATCGTTGTCCTCCTCCGCCTCCCCCGCCCCAGGCGCGCCGAAAAACACGCGTTCAAACTCGTTGTCCATGCCGTCGCTGTCGCCGTCGAGATGCGGCAGACTGAGTTCCACCGGACGCAGCCGCAGGAAGGCCGTTCCGTAATTGTTGTAGGTGTCGAGCGCATGGGAGGCCTGCGCGGAGGCGCCGAGGATGTTGCCGGACAGATAGCGGTCGTTGCCCTGCGTGGCGGAACTGAGCAGGAGCCCGGACAGATGCAGACGTCCCAGGTCCTCGGGTCCGCCGGCATTGAGCGCGGCCCAGGGAATGCGGAGTTCCCAGTGACGCGTCGCGCGCGAACCCGCGTCGCCAAACTGCGACAGCCGTGCGGTGGACAGCGGCTGGAAATCGGTCGTCCCGAAGCGGTACACGCCCTGTCCGTGGTCGTAGCCTCCCGCCATCAGGAACGAGGGATAGTTCCCGTCGCCGTAGCGGTCGCCGAGAAGAATCGCGATGTGCGCGGGGACCTCGAATTCAACGTTGTGGAGCTGGTCCAGCGCGGCGGGGGCCCCGCCGAGGTTCCAGAGATTCGACAGGCCGGTCCCGAGCGTGTCCACCGACAGAAAGATCACGGCCGCATTGTTGTCGCCGCCCACATCGAGGCCTGTGCCGCCCAGGTAGAGCGCGTCGGCGTCGACGTTCACAACCACCGCTCCGAAGTCGCCGAAACCGCCCTGGGTATAAGTCGGGGCCGCGCCGCCGTCACTGCTCAGGTCAAAGAGGTCGCCGGGAGCATCGGCATCGGCGGGGTCGGACGAAATCACGGGCGAGTGGGGCACGACGGACATCATCGGCAGGTAGGGGCCCGGACAGCCAGCGACCGTCCAGGTCCAGTCCTCTCCGCCGTTGTTGTCCCAGACGGAGGCATCGGCGTTGCGGAAGACGGCGTTGACAGCGGAGACACCCGGCGTGATCTCCAGCGGAACGGACCAGACGCCGTCGGCAAAGGTCATTTCGAGGCTTTGCACGCTGGCCCAGTCGTTGAATCCGAGGTGGGCGACGACGGGGCTTTGCCCCTGCAGCGCGGCGGTGCCGGGCGTGTAGCGCAAGGTGCGGGGACCGCAGCCGGAGGCGTCGGGCGGATCGAGGCTGGCACTGGAGGGTTGCGGACATCCGAGGATCGGAACGCTCCAGTTCTGTCCGTTCCGAGTGTCGGAAAGGCTGCCGCCGTCCGTGAAGTAAAACTCGAGCAGGGTGGCGCCGGGCGGGAGGGCGATGAGGGCGTCGGGGTTCAGCGCGACGGTTGAAAACGTGTCCCATCCGTTGGTGGTGTGGACGATGTGGATGGAGGCCGCGCCGGCGAGGGGTCCGTCGTTGGGGCTGTAGCTCACGCGAACGCTGCTGTCGGGACAGTTGGTGGGAGCGGCGGGGGTCCAGGACGCGAGCGAGGGACGCGGGAGGCTTCCGGCGCCGTCGTCTTCGACAAAGACGTGCTGGATGTCGCTTTTGTGGACGTTGCCGCGCGTGTCGGTGGCTTCGATGTAATAGTCGAGCAGTTTGCCGCGGAAATCGGGCAGGGACGCGTCGTCGATGCGGGCGAAGGCGTATTCGGCGAGTTCGAGGGGAAGGGCGTCGGAGAAGTAGTTGATTTGACCGTTGTTGGCGGCGGCGTTGAGGGCGGCCTGCGTGTTGGGAAGGCTGCGGCGGGTCATGGGGATGTCGATCCAGGCGCCCACGTCAGCACCGCCGGCGTAGGTTTCGTTGTGCGGGGTGTTCATGGCGTTGACGCCGTCGGCATCGACGCGGAGGCGCAGGCGGATATTCTGCACGCCGGAGAGGTCGTAGACGTGGGTCCAGATGTAAAAGTCGGAGGGCATTCGCTTGAGGTAGCGCGTGTCGCCGCCGGGGATGCTGTTGAACCATCCAAACGTATAGCCTCCCGGATTGTGGGGGAAACGCTGGGGCTTGAGCACGGAGGGCGGCGTGCGGTCGTTCGCGCGGCGTTCGGTGGTGAACCAGGGCTGCAAAAGCTCCTGCGCGCGGCGCGTGGCCAGGGCGGCCTTGACTTCGTCGTCGTTGCCGAGTCCTCCGTAATAGTTGAAGCCGGAATCGAGACCGGCGAGGTAGATGTGCCAGGCGCGTTCGACGGGGTTGGGATTCGCGGGCGTGCCGTTCCAGTCGTAGGGGGCCTGGATTTTCCAAGCCTCGACCGTGCCGCCTTCGTCGCGCAGGACCTGTTCGGCGGTCTCGACCCAGTTGGCACCAGTGATGACGGGGGCCCAGCTCCAGAATTTGAGGGCGAAACCCGGCGTTTCGAGGTCGATGAGGGTTCCGGGATAAATGTTGACGCTGCCGGGAGCTCGGACCGGGGGTTCGATCCATTTGAGAAAATAGGGCGAGCCGTAGTCGCTTTCCGGGAAGATCCAGGCGCCATCCTCGATGTGGGTGACGGGTGCGGCGGCCTGATGGGCGTTGACGAAATCCTGCACGGCGGAGGGTCGATAGCCCGCGCCGGCGGCGTCGTTGAAAAACTGCGGTGTGGCCTCGAACCAGGAGCTGCTGCCGCCGCCCCAGGCGTTGTCGCCGTCGGTCGCGGGCATGACCATCACCGGACGCGCGGGGTCGGTGGCGAAGGGCGCGATGAAGGCCTGGATTTTGCCGATGCCCTCGTTGGCGTAGCCGAAGCGGTAGCTCAGGACATCGTCGGAGGGCACCAGGACGAGGGTTTTGACCGCCCCCGTCTCCGGATTCACGTATTGGGCGCGCTGCAACTGGTAGGCGAAGGGCGCGACGTTCCAGGCGGCGTTGCCGGGATTGGGCTCGCCGTACCACCAGCCCTGCGTGGGCGAGGGTCCGAGCAGGTCGGCGCGGTTCGGCGGACTGGAGAAAATGTTGTAGCTGCCCTCCGGATTGGCCTTTTGCAGGTAGGTGGGGCAGGTGCGGCTGAGGTGGTGGCTGGCGACGATGCTCCATTCGTAGCCCTCGTCGACGAGCACATCGACCATGTGGCGCGAGAAGGCCATTTCCGTTGGAAAGAAACCCTTGGAGTGGTCGCTCAGGTCGGGATTCTTGTTCCAGGCCTTCCACCAGGCCTGCTTGAAGATCTGGAGTTCCTTGCGGAAAACGGCCTTGGGCAGCAGCGGGGAGAGCGAGTGGTGGTAGGTGAAACCGACGAGGTCCATGCGGCGCGAACCAGAGGGCGTGGTCCAGGTGCTCGATTCCCGCCAGCCGTCCCACCAGCCCCCGCCGTAGCCGAGTTGCCCGTTGCTTCCGAGACTGCGCACGTTGTCCATCAGCGAGCCGGAGTAGCTGACCGCGAAGCCCGCGCTCTGCGGAAGAGTGGCCAGGGAATTTCGGGGTCCGGACTGATAGGCGTTGCGGCGGTCATCCAGTCCGAAAATCTGCACCAGATCGTTTTCGGGATGGGCGGCCCCGCTGTTGTAGGTCTGTCCCGGCTTCAGCACGATCGAGTCCCAGGCGAACTGCACGCGCTGCGTCTGACTGCCGTTTCCGTTCCATTCCGGCCAGTAAATCGGCTGGTGGTTGTGCCAGAAACGGCTGACGTAGACATTCGGGTTCGCGGACACAAGGGACGCGAGTCCCCACAGGATTACAAACAGTTTTACAGGTCTTTGCATGGGTCATCTCCAGGATTGTCTGCAAAATACACCTCCATTTCCCATATGTAAAACGTTTTAATTTCCGAAATAGCTTCTGGAGGGACTTCCAAAGAACGTCAAGGAGTCACGGAAATGCCGTGACAAGCGGGGGGAAGCCCTTTAGAAAAAGGGTTTTTCATCCGGAGTTCCCATGCGACGTTTCACCGCTTTTCTTGTTGTCAGTTTTTGTCTCACCCTTCCGCTGCTGCGTGCGCAGGATCCGGCGTTGGAGGCGTTGAGCACCGACTCCTATTTGCAACTCATGGATGCAGACGCACTCGCGGCGCAGGGCAAGTTCGCCGAGGCGCTGGAGCTGTACCGGAAGTCGCTGGCCGGGTATGAGGAGATTCAGCGCAAGGATGCCGCCTTCAAGACGCGGGTGGTGGAATACCGACTTGAAAATGTGCGCGGCAAAATCAAGGAACTGGCCGGCAAGACGCCAGCACCGCCCGTCGCCACAGCCGCACCCACTGCGCCGCGCCCCGAGGAGGATTTCCGTGCGCTGTATCTTGAACTCCGCGAGAAAAACCTGCGGGACGCCGCCCGTCTGCTCGAACTCGAACGCCGCAACATCGAAATGAGCGTCGCCCTCCGCGAACGGGACGAGGCCCTCACGACCCTGCGCACGGAAACCCAGACGCAGCGTCGGGAACTTGAGACGATTCGCGGGGAATCCAACCGAAACAACGCCCAGCTGCAAAAAGAAGTCCAGGATCTGCGCCGCTTCAACAATCTGCTTCAGGAACGGGCGGATAAACAGGAAATCGACCTGCAGGAACTCAGTGCGGAACGCAAGAAACTGAGCGATGATCGACTTGTTCTGGTGGAGGATCTTCAGGAGTGGAAAGAAAAGGCGGAGCAAACGGCGGCGACCTTGGAAAATGTGCGCACGCTTTCGAATCAGAATGCGGAGCAGTTCCGCAATACGGAGAAAGAACTGGAGGAAGATCTGGCCGCCAGCAACCTCGCACGGGATGCCGCCCTGCTTCGGGTCGGCGAACTGGAAACGCAGCTCCGCGATCTGAGCGCTCGGGAAGCAACGCTCCGCCAGCAGGCGGAAACGGCGGTCACCGCGTCGTCGGAAGCTGTGGCAAAAGCAGCAGCGGCGGAAACACGGGCCGTGGAAGCAGAGAAAAAAGCCAACGAACTCCAGGCTGCACTCGCGGAAAGCGAGAAGGGTTTTGCCACCCGCGCCGCCGCCTTGAAAAACGAACTCTCCGATGTTCAGGTGCTGGCCAACGACCTGAAGACCTCGCTGGACACGGCGCAACAAACCCTGAAAATGGAAATCGACATCCGGAAAACCGCGCAGGATGCCGCCGCGCAACAGCTTCAACGCTACGCCGAGAGCCTCAACGAAATCACCCTTCTTCGTCAAATGCTGCGCGACCGGGACCAGCGCCTCGACGAACTCAAGGCCCGGCAGGACGAGGAGGTCGCCGCCCTGCGGAACCAGATCGACATCCTGAAGAATCCCCCTCCCCCGCCGGAGCCCGTTCCGGAACCCGAACCCGTGCCGGAAGAAACACCGACGGCTACCACCGAAGAAATCGCCCCCGCGCCATGAGCCCCATTCCTGATTCGCTGCGGGACTGGTTCGCCGCCTGTCCCTTTGCCGTTGTCGCCTTCAGCGGCGGCGTGGACAGCTCCCTCGTCGCCTGGCTTGCCAACCACGTTCTGGGCCCCGGACGCAATCTCTCGGTGATTTCGGCCTCGCCCAGCCTCAAGCTGTCAGAGCTTGACGACGCCAAACGCTTCGCCCTCCAGCACGGCATCCCCCTGCAGGTGGTCGTCACCCAGGAATTGCTCAACCCCGATTATTTCAACAATCCAGCCAACCGCTGTTTCTTCTGCAAACAAACCCTCTACAGCGAACTGAAAGAGATCGCCCACAAACATCCCGCCGCCTGGATTGTCAATGGCACCAACATCGACGACTTGGGCGACTATCGTCCCGGACTGGAGGCGGCCAAGGACTTCCGCGTGCGCAGTCCCCTGGCGGAATGCGGATTCAACAAAGCCGAAGTCCGCGCCCTCGCCGCCGCCCTCGACCTGGAATGCTGGGACAAACCCGCCTCGCCCTGCCTCAGTTCCCGCATCCCCTATGGCCAACGGGTGACCGTGCCCAAACTCCGCCGCATCGAAGCCGCCGAGGCCTGGCTGCAACAGCATGGCTTCCCCATTTGCCGCGTCCGCCATCCCGAAAAGACGGCCCGCATCGAGGTCCCGGCAGAGCGCGTGCCGGAACTCAGGGCGCTTCACGACGACGTGACCGCCGCCTTCCTCACTCTGGGGTTTTCCCAGATCGAGATCGATCCCGAAGGATTTGTCTCCGGAAAACTGAATCGAGCCCTGACATGATCCCACGCCTCTTCCTTGCCGAACAACGCCACCACGAACTCCATTCGCTTTTCCACGCGCACGATCCCGAGGCCCTGGCCTATCGCGACGCCTTGTCCAACCCCGCCAACGCTCCCTCGGAAAGCGACACCTGCCTCTTCCGCGTCTGCCGCGCCTGGCTGGACCAGAATGCCGACGAGGCCGCTGCCGGCGTCGAGGCCCTGCTCGGCAAACACACCGGCGACAACCGTTCCGACCTCAGCCGCGGTGGTGAAACCCTCGCCCTCTGCCAAGCCCTCGATTACGGCGACGCCCTCCTGCCCGCCCCCCTCCGCAAACGCCTCGTGTCCCGAATCTGCGAATACGCCCACAGCTTCACCCGCATCGGACAGGGCAACCCGCACATCATCACCAACAACTGGTACATGATCACCCACGGAGCCTGCCTGCTCGCCTGCGTGACCGCCCACGGCGAAGAAGGCGTCGATGGTCCCGTCGACCTCTCCGACCTCGAAGCCTGGGCCCTGGGCCGTTTCCGCGCCTTTTGCGGGCACTTCGGCAACGCCGGCCTCTACCACGAAGGCACCGGCTACATCCACTACACCCTCAGCATGCTCCTGCCCGCCCTCGTCGCCGTCCGCAACCGCCGCGGCATCGACATCGCCGACGAATTCCCCCAGCTCCGCCTCTTCCTCCGCTCCATTCTCTGCTGCACCGCCGCCCTCCCCTCACGCAACCCCGGCGAGCCCCCTATCCCCTCCATGCTCGACTGGAACGACGCCGGACGCGGCTGCGGCGGACTGAACCCCTATCTCCCCGCCCTCGACATCAGCCTCCCGCAGGACAAAGGCGCCTTGCGCGAGGTCCTCCGCCGTCTCATCGGCGTCGCCGGCGGCAACGACTACCATTGCAGCTACCGCGGACTTCCCCTCGCCCTCGCCCTCCATCCCTTTGACATTCCCGCGCAGGACCCCAACGGCATTCTCCCCACCCACGCCTTCGACACCCGCCAGGGCCTCGGTTTCTGGCGCAGCGAATGGGCTCAGGGCCGCGAAAGCGTCTTCGGCTGGTATGCCCGCAGCACCCACGCCGCTCCCGGACACAATCACGACGATGCCGGATCCATCCGCCTCATGGCCAACGGACGCTCCTGGATCTGCGGCGGCGGCCAGGCCCGCGACAAGGCCCTCTGGCAAAGTGTCATCACCCACCCCGACACCGCCGACCGCCCCAAACCCCGCCCCTACGCCTATCCTTTCACCCGCCGGCTTGATGCAAAGGGCGGTGTCATCGGCATCGAAATGCGCCAGGTTCTTCAATCCTACGCCGAACGCTACCTCAGCTGGCGCAGCGACCTCGGTTTCCCTTTCTGCCTCGCCCTGCTCGACCAGGTGGACGACCACAAATCGCCTCCCCGCCCCTGGACCTGGAACCTCTCCTTCCCCAACGACCTCAAACCGGAATCCGATGACGACGGACGCGGTTTCCGCCTCATCGACCCCGACTTCGGCACCCTTCACTGCCGCTTCCTGCTCGACGCGCCCGACGAACTCAACTTCGGCGCCATGCCCGATTCCCAGCGCACCTACAGCGGCGGCGGAACCGTCCATTATCCCGGCGACGGCGTCGTTTCTGCGCTGTTCCGCGACCGCGGACGCCTCGCCATCCTCGCCGTCCTCGTCATCGTTCCTCCCGGCGAGCCCGCCCCAGCCCTGTCCTGGGAAAACGGGGACATCCGCCTCACGGAGAGCCGCCTGTGGCAGCGTCCCTTCGCCGGGGCCATCCTCCGCAGCGCCGACATCGGCAAACACCGCCCCAACTTCCAGCTTGCCCCCGCCGGAGAATGTTAACACCTGACCCCAACGCCGTCCGCTGGGTCCATCACCCCCTCAAACGGCTGCTGGACGCCGCGTTCGCTCTCCTGTTGCTCGTCATTCTGTCCCCTCTCCTCCTGCTGCTCGCAGTGTGCGTGCGCCTGACCCTCGGATCGCCCGTGTTCTTCCGGCAAATCCGCCCCGGCAAAAACGGCCAACTCTTCACCCTCGTCAAATTCCGTTCCCTCCGCGAAGGCCCCGGAAGCGATGCCGAACGCATGACCCCCTTCGGACGTTTCCTGCGCGCCAGCAGCCTCGACGAGCTTCCCGAACTCTGGAACATCCTGCGCGGCGACATGAGTTTTATCGGCCCCCGCCCTCTGCTGCCCGCGTATCTCGACCGCTACAGTCCCGAACAGGCCCGCCGCCACGACGTCCGCCCCGGCCTCAGCGGCTGGGCGCAAGTCAACGGACGCAACGCCCTCTCCTGGGAGGACAAGTTCCGCCTCGATGTCTGGTACGTCGATCACGCCAGCCTCTGGACCGACCTCCGCATTCTCGTCATGACCCTCCAACAGATCCTCACCCGCGCCCGTGGATCGGAACCCGCCGAAGAATTCAAACCGGAGGGAAACCGCTGAATCATCCAGTGGACCCGCAACGCAAGGCGGGATCGGCCCGGAGATCGCCGGCCTTGCATTTTTTCCTGCTTTACCCTTTGACAGCTGGGCGTCGTGCCGTTATAGATCGCCTCCTCAATTTCTGGTGGGCCGGTAGCTCAGCCGGTAGAGCAGAGGCCTTTTAAGCCTTTTGTCGTGGGTTCGAGTCCCACCCGGCTCACCATCCTTTCCCCTCCAACCCGCGCATCCCATGAAATACCGCCCCTGGTACCGCGCCTGGCCCGAATGCGCGGCCCTGATTTTCGGGTTGGGCTGGATTCCCTTCCTTCCCCGCACCGTCCTTCTCGCCCTCGCCCGCGGCTGCGGCAACATCGGTTATCGTTTTGCGCGATCCCTGCGCAACGTCGCCGAACAAAACCTGACCCTCGTCTTTGGCGACACGCTCGCCCCCGCCGAGCGCGAACGCCTGCTCCGCCGCTGTTTCCAGCACTTCGCCCTGCTCGTCCTCGACATCCTCTGGTTCAGTTTCCGCCCCCGACAGCGCCTCGCCCGCTGGTTCCACTGGGACCCCAGCAGCGATGTCATGTTCAACGAAGGCGCACAGCTCATGCTCACCGCCCACTACGGCAACTGGGAAACCCTCGGACAGGCCTACGCCGCCCGCGGCGCTCCCATTTTCAGCGTCGCCGCCCCCCTCAAAAACAAACCCGTCGACTGCATTTTCATCTACTTGCGCCAGCGCACCGGACAGGTCATCATCCCCCAGCAGGGCGCCGCCCGCAAACTGCTCCAGGGCCTGCGCCAGGGCCACAAACTCGCGGTGCTTCTCGACCAGAACACGCGCCCCCGCGACGGCGGTGTTTTTGTCCCCTTCTTCGGGCTCCCCGTGCCCGTCAGCTCCGCGCCCGCCGCCCTCGCCGTCAAAACCAAAACCCCCGTGCTCACCGTGCTTGCCGTGCCCGACGACACAGGCGTATACACCGTCACCGTCCACGACATCCTCCACGCCGATTCTTCGGCGGCGGACCCCGTGCTCGACCTGACGCAGCGGATGACCCGCAGCATCGAGAAAGTCATCCTGGCCCGTCCCGAGCCCTGGTGCTGGATGTACACGCGCTGGCGCCACCTGCCCGACGGCCACGACGGCGAGGGCTACCCCGCCTACGCCAAACGTTGACTCCCCCGCCCCTGCCGAAGGGCGCACATCACGGGGATTGACATACAGAGCGTGCAGGATTACGTTTGGCATATGACAACAGCCAAACTTTTCATGAATGGACGCAGCCAAGCCGTGCGGATACCCAAGGAGATGGAACTTCATGCCACCGAAGTGGAAATGGTATCCACGGGAAATGGAATTTTTCTCTACCCTCGAAAAAGCGGGGATTGGTGCAATATACGCGCTGTCGCGGAACGACCGGGAACCTATCCCGCTGAAGTGCCCCCCGTCCCTCCCCAGGAACGGGATTTGACATGGTGAAAGCGACACATTTGCTGGATACGAATGTGTGCGTTCAGCTCCTGCGGGGCAAGGGCCAGGACATTCTGGGACATCTGCTGCGCATGCAACCGGGAACGGCAGCCATTTCCACCATTACATTGGCGGAATTGTCTTTTGGGGCCAACCTATCCGGCAGGCTCGTAGAATCGGGTCGGGTGGCGCAATTGACGCAGGATTTTGTGCTCCTTCCATTTTCAGATCAGGCGGCATGGGAATATGGCCGTCTTCGCCATATTCTACACCAAAACGGCACGCCGATAGGCGCGCTGGATCTCCTCATCGCGGCGATTGCGTGTTCAGAAAAACTGACGCTGGTTACCCACAACGTTGCCGAATTCCGCCGAGTACCCGGGTTGGTCTTGGAGGACTGGCAGAACGCTTGAAACCCGAACTGCGGCGAGGGCTACCCCGCCTACGCCAAACGTTGACTCCCCCCCGTCGATGCGCGGTACTCCCGCGCCGTGCGGCCCATCGCCCGCCTGAACACGCGTGAAAAATAGGCGGGCTCCTCAAATCCGCTGCGCTGCGCGATTTCGGCGATGGTTAACGCGCTGCTCCGCAACAGCCCGCAGGCCGTGTCCAGGCGAAGGCGCAGCAGGTGCTCCGAAAAACTCGCACCGGTTTCCCGACGCAGCATCCGCGAGAATTCCGCCTCCGACAAACCCGCTTTGGCCGCGACTTCCGGACGTCCCAGGGAGCGGGCATGGTTGCGCGCCATGTAATCCAGCACCCACTTGGCCCTCAAACGCCCGGGCTGCGCCGCCGACGCCTCGATCAGGGCAATCATGGCTTCCAGTTGACGGTGCAGCCAGGGACTGAGTTCCTCTTCATCCTCCATGCGGGCCAGCACCTCCCAAAGCGGTTCGGTCAGCGCGGGATGCGCCAGCGGATCGACGCCGCAGGCTTTCACCGTCGACCGCATCAGCGACACCAGTTCCGCAAACCACTCGCGAAGCCGGTCAAACTCGCCCCGTCCCAGGTTGTAGCCATACATCAGCAACTGGTTCAGAATGCGGCGGGCCTCCGGACGATCGCCCCGTCGAATGGCCAGAATCAGTTCGGGTTCCATGTGGCTGAACCCGCTGCGGATCGCCGCTTTCTGTTCCTGTTTCCAGGCATGGATCGCCTCGGCGAGAGCCCTCTCCCCCCGCAAACGTCCCCGGCGCTCCGCCATCAATGCGGCGTTGAGCTGGTTGTGAGATTCCGCGAACGCAAGCAAACGGCGGCCGTACTCCGTGAGGGCGCGCAGCGCCGCGGAGGCATCGCCCTCCCCGACCTCAATGTCCCGCACGAACACGCCCGCGCGCAATTCCTGGTTCAGCGAAAGCGCCAGCGCCAGCAGAAAACGTTCGTCGTCCTGCCACAGCACCTGCGCCTCGCCCCAGCGGAACGACTCCTCCACGGCGGCGCGTTCATGGGGCCGCATCGCCTCCAGCAGCAACACCTCCACCACGCCGCGTCCTGCGGCTTCCGTCGCATGCCACTCGCGTAGGGTAAGGATAAATTCACTGTCCATGCCCACTCCCTAATCCCCGCCGCAGAAAAATCAATCCCGCCCAAGGCAAAGCCTTGTCTTGCACCCCGCTGTGTTGCGCGTATGTAAGTCTGTCCCTATTTTTGAACAGAATTAAGCCTCTGCCCGTCTATGCCCTCACACAACAGGAGCCCCTTCTATGAGCAACACCCTTGACCTCATCCAAGACCGCGTGAACGCCGAACGCGTGTTTATCGACACCATCCGCAGCCAGATGGGCCGCATCGTCATCGGCCAACAATACCTCGTCGACCGCCTGATCCTCGGCCTGCTCTGCGACGGACACGTCCTGCTCGAAGGCGTTCCCGGCCTCGCCAAAACCCTCGCCGTCAAAACCCTCGCCTCCCTCTTCCACGCCCAGTTCAAACGCATCCAGTTCACCCCCGACCTGCTGCCCGCCGACCTCATCGGCACCCTCATCTACAACCCCAAGGACGGCGACTTCTCCATCCGCAAGGGCCCCGTCTTCGCCAACCTCATCCTCGCCGACGAAATCAACCGCGCCCCCGCCAAAGTCCAGAGCGCCCTCCTCGAAGCCATGCAGGAACGCCAGGTCACCATCGGCGACACCACCCATCCCCTGCCCTCGCCCTTCCTCGTGCTCGCCACCGAAAACCCCATCGAGCAGGAAGGCACCTACCCGCTGCCCGAGGCCCAGGTCGACCGCTTCATGTTCAAACTCCGCATCGGCTACCCCAGCCCCGCCGAGGAGCGCCTGATCATGGAGCGCCACGCCGTCACGGGCCTCAAGGAAAACCTCGACCCGGTGGTTCACATCGACCAGATCACCCAGGCCCGCAAGGTCGTCAACCAAATCTACCTCGACGACAAAATCAAGGACTACATTCTCTCCATCATCTTCGCCACCCGCGATCCCAAAGCCGCCGGTCTCAAGCTCGCCGACCTCATCCGCTTCGGCGCCAGCCCCCGCGCCAGCATCTCCCTCGCCCTCGCCGCCCGCGCCCACGCCTTCCTGCAGGGCCGCGCCTACGTCACCCCGCAGGACGTCAAATCGATGGCCCCCGACGTCCTCCGCCACCGCGTGCTCGTCTCCTACGAGGCCGAGGCCGAAGAACGCGACTCCGACTCCCTCATTGCCGAAATCCTCCGCGAACTGCCCGTCCCCTGATCCATGCCATGATCTCGAAGGAACTCCTTCGGAAAATACGGGGCATTGAAATCCGCACCCGTCATATTGTGACCGAAGTCCTCGCCGGCCAGTACCACTCCGCCTTCAAGGGCGCCGGCATGGAATTCGAGGAGGTGCGCGAATACCAGCCCGGCGACGACGTACGCAGCATCGACTGGAACGTCACCGCCCGCATGAGGCATCCCTTCATCAAAACCTTCCGCGAGGAGCGCGAACTCACCGTGTACCTCGTCGTCGACATGAGCGCCTCCCTGCTCTTCGGCTCCGGCGAACGCCTCAAGCGCGAAACCGCCGCCGAAATCGCCGCCATCCTCGCCCTCGCCGCCATCCGCAACCAGGACAACGTCGCCCTCCTCCTGCACACCGACCGCGTGGAAAAACACATCCCCGCCGGCAAAGGTCCGCGCCACGTCCTCCGCGTCGTCCGCGAAATCCTCGGCTTCGAACCCAGCGGCCGCGGCACCGACCTCCGCCCCGCCCTCACCTTCCTCAACCGCGTCTGCCACCGCAAATCCGTCGTCTTCCTCATCGGCGACGGCCTCGTCTCCGCCGAATCCCTCGACGCCGTCCGCCTCACCGCCCGCCGCCACGACGTCATCTCCCTCCGCCTCGAAGACCCCCGCGAATCCGAGTGGCTGCCCGCCGGACTTCTCGACTGGACCGATCCCGAAACCGGCGAGCACTTCCTCGTCGACACCTCCTCTCCCCGCGTCCGCGACACCCTCCGCGCCACCCGCGACGCCTGGCGCAGCGAGCAGGACCGCTTTTTCCTGCGAGGCCGCATCGACCTCCTGCCCCTGCACGTCCACGAACCCTACGAACGCGCCCTCGCCCGCTTTTTCCGCCAACGCGCCAAACGTCGGAGGCGCGGATGAAAACCGTTTTCGCCCTCATTCTGCTTCTCTTCGCAGCCTGTTCCCGCGCGCCGCGTCCGCCCGCGTTTTCCGCGCCGGAGAACATCCCGTCCCTGCAGGCCCTCGTCTCCACCGACAAGCCCCGCATCGGCGATCCTCTCGACGTCCACATCCGCGTCAACGCCGACACCGCGCCCCTTCTGCCGCCCTGGGAAGACCTGCTGCATCCAGAACTCCGCCTTCTCTCCCAGGACAAACAGGACGGCGTCACCCACCTCCGCGTCGGCGTCTACAGCGTCACCAACATCACCCTCTTCGCCGAAGCCAAAACCCGCAGTCTCGACGAAACCCCGCTCGACCTCGACCTCCCCTTCCTCACCCTCGACGTCCAGTCCGTCCTCACCGAGGAAAACCCCGTTCCGAAGTTCGGAAACGATTCCCTGCCCGACTTCCGAGGTCCGGAAGCCCTGCGCCGCTACCGCCGCAATCTCCTCATCAGCATCCTCGTCTTCGTCGCCCTCGCCGCCCTCATCGCCTACGTCTCCTGGCGCGCCGCCCGCCGTCCCAAGCCGCCGCCCCCGCCGCCCGATTTCGCCCGCATCGCCCTCCGTGCCATGGACGAACTCCGCCTTACCGACGTTTGGTTAACACCTGACCCCGACGCCTCCGCCGTCCGCCTCTCCGCCATCCTCCGCGACTACATCGAACGCCGATTCCGCATCCACGCCCCCGAACTCACCACGGACGAATTCCTGCTCGCCGCCGCCGAACGCCATCCCTGGCCCGACGACGATCAGCTCCGCCTCGAAGGCTTTTTCCGCGCCGTGGACCGCATCAAGTTCGCCGCCGAACGCCCCGGACGTGAAACCCTCGACGACCTGATGCGCGCCGCCGAGGCCTTCGTGCGCGGCAACCCCAGCGGAGGCCCCGCATGATCACCCGCTTCGCCCAGCCTTACTTCCTCGCCCTGCTCCTGCTGCTCCCGCTCTGGCTCTGGGCTCAGCGCAGTTCACGCCTGCGCGTCTCGCTGCGATTCCCCCACGCCGCCGCCCTCCGCGCCCTGCCCCGCACCTGGGCCCTCCGCCTCCAGCCCCTCCTGCCCGTCCTCGCCCTGAGCGGACTCGCCCTCTGCATCGTCGCCCTCGCCCGCCCCCAGAGCGGCCTCAATCAGCGCCGCATCACCGCCAACACCATCGACATCGTCCTCGCCATCGACGTCTCCACCAGCATGGAGGCCGTCGATTTCTCCGAACAAAACCGCGAACGCAACCGCCTCCAAGCCGTCATCGACGTCGCCGATGCCTTCATCCGGGGACGCCCCGCCGACCGCATCGGCCTAATCGCCTTTGCAGCACAGCCCCTCACCCACTCGCCCCTCACCCTCGACCACGGCTGGCTCCTGCAACGCCTGCACGACCTCAAAACGCGTCAACTCCCCGACGGCACCGCCATCGGCAGCGCCATCGCCTCCGCCGCCAACCGCCTGCGCAGCTCCGAAGCCAAGTCCCGCATTATCATCCTGCTCACCGACGGCATTCAAAACGCCGGCGACATCTCGCCCGCCCAGGCCGCCACCCTCGCCGAAAGCCTCGGCATCCGCCTCTACACCATCGGTGCCGGTGCCGAAGGCCCCGTGCTCCTGCCCATGACCGACCCCTTCGGACGCCGCGTCTACAACCGCGTGCTCATGCCCATCGACGACGCCCTGCTCACCCGCATTGCCGAAACCACCGGCGGCCGTCATTTCCGGGCCCGCGACGCCGGACAGCTCAAAGATATTTTCGAGGAGATCGACCGCCTGGAGCGCACCGAGATCGAACTCACCGAATACACGCAGTACGACGAGCTGTTCCTGCCCATCGCCGCCGCCGGACTCGCCCTGCTGCTGCTGGAACGCCTGCTCGCCGCCGGACGCCTCGGGAGGGTGCTCGCATGACCTTCGCCACCCCGCTTTTCCTCTACGCCCTGCCGAGCGTTTTCCTGCTGCTGCTCGTCGCCGCCCTGCTGCGCCACTCCCGCGCCCAGCGCCTGGACAAACTGATTTCGGCCAGCGCCCGCGCCCGCATCCAACTCGCCCGCGTGCCCTCCCTCCCCCGGCTTCGTCAACTCCTCGCCGGCGTTGGACTGCTGCTCATCGCCTTCGCCCTCGCCCGCCCGCAGTGGGGCTTCTCCTGGCGCGATGCCCGCCGCGAAGGCCTCGACCTGATCATCGCCATCGACACCTCCAACTCCATGCGCGCCGACGACTTCAAGCCCTCCCGACTCCAACGCGCGAAATGGGGCGTCGAGGAACTCGTCGGCAACCTCACCGGCGACCGCGTCGGCCTCGTCGCTTTTGCCGGCGAAGCCCAGCTCCTCTGCCCGCTCACCCTCGACCACGCCGCCTTCATGATGCACCTCCAGGACATCTTTCCCGGCATCGTTCCCCGTGGCGGCACCGACCTCTCCGCCGCCCTGCGCAAAGCCGTCGACAGCTTCGGCGAACAGCGCGAGGCCGACCGCGTGATTCTACTGATCACCGACGGCGAAAGCCACAGCGGCGACCTCGAGCCCGTTCTAAAAGAAATTGTGGCCGCCGACATCCGCGTCTTCGCCATCGGCGTGGGCACGCCCGACGGGTCGCTCATTCCGACCGAGGACGGCGCTTTCCTGCGCAACCGCGGCCAGGAAGTGGTCAAATCGTCTCTCGACGAATCCGTGCTGCGCCGCATCGCCTCCCGCACAGGCGGTCTCTACGTCCGCGCCGATCCCCGCGATTTTGGTGCCACCCAGATTCTGGAAAAAGGCCTCGCCCCGCTCAAACGGGCCCAGCTCGAAAGCACCCGCGTTCAACAGCGTGAAGAACGTTTCCAGATTTTCCTCGGCCTCGGTCTCTTCTTCCTCTTCCTCGAAGCCTTCGCCCGTGTTCCCGGACTGCTCACCCGGAGGCCCAGCGCATGAAAATCCTGCTCGCCCTCCTCATCGCCCTCCCACTGTCCGCCCAAACCACCAACACGCTCAGCCGCACGCAGATTCAAGGCGTGCTGCGCGGGGCCCGCGAAGCCTATGTGAAGGAGGACCCCGAAATGGCCTCCATTGCCGCCCAGGCTTTTGGTTCCGTCGCCGAAACCAACGACGACAAGGAATACAACCTCGAAGCGCTGCGTTTGGCCGAAGGCATGGCCCATCTCAAAGGCAACGATCCCGCAAGCGCCCTTAAAGCCCTCGAACAAATCAAAGGCTTCGACTCGCCCGGGGAACGCGCACGGCTTCGTCTGATGCGCGGCAACGCCCACTTCGCCCTCGGCAACCAGGCCGCCGAAGCCAAAAAGTGGGACGAAGCCAAAACCCAGATGGGCAAGGCCATCGAAAACCAGGTGCAATCGCTCATCGAAATGCCCAGCTCCGAAGAAGCCCGCCACAACCTCGAACTCTCCCGGCGGCGTCTTGCGGAGATCATCCGTCAGCAGCCCCCGCCTCCGCCAACCCCCACGCCGCAGCCGACCCCGACCCCCACGCCAAAACCCAGTCCCACGCCCACGCCACAGCCCGGACAAAAACCAACCCCCACTCCGGAACCGCAGCCGAGCCCCACGCCCGATCCCAACGCGACGCCAACGCCGTCCCCGTCCGGCACCCCCACGCCCGACCCCAACGCCACGCCCACGCCCTCGCCCAACGGCACTCCCACGCCCGATCCCAACGCGACGCCCGAACCCAAGGACGGCGATCCCTCCAACCCCGACGAAAAAAAGGACCCGCAGGAGGCCTCCGCCGCCGAAAAAGGCGAAGGGCTCGACCCCAAAGAGGCCGAGCGCATTCTCGATGCTTTTCTTGAACAGGAGAAAAATCAGCGTGATCAAATCTTGAAACAACGCATCCGCAGCGTACCTGTTGATAAAGACTGGTAACATGAAATCATTTCTCCTCTTCTGTTGTCTCTTCCTCCCTCTCAGCCTCCGGGCGAGCGCGCAGATGGAGCTTTCCCCAAAAGAAATATCCCTCGACGACACGGCCAGCCTCACCCTGCGCATTGAGGGTGCCGCACAGATCGGCCAAATCGATCTGCGCTTGCCCGATGGCTTGGCCTCCCGCGGCCAATCCCGCCAAACCTCGATCATCAACGGGGCCCAAACCACCACCATCTCCATCGAAATCAAGGCCCAACGCCCCGGCACCTACACCCTCGGGCCCTATCATCTCGACCTCAACAACCGTCGCGAGGAATTCCCGGCCCTCACCCTGAAGGTCAACCCCGCCAAGGTCTTCGAGGAACCGGAATCGGATGTGTTCGTCACCTTGGAAAGCTCCGTCACATCGGTGTTGGTCCAACAGCCCGTCGAACTCCGCCTCACCTTCTTCAGCGTCAATTCCATCGAGAACCTGCAAATCCAGGACTTCGCCCCCGACGGCTTCGAGATCGGCGAATGGATGGAGGTCTCCGGACGCGAGCAGACTCTCAACGGCAAGCGTTATCGCGTCAAACGCTACCTCAACCGCCTAACCCCGCTGCAGCCCGGCACCCTCACCCTGGCCCCCAGCTTCATGGTCCAGATTGCCGAACCCGGGGCCATGCAGCAGACCATCTTCGGACTGCGGCGCGAAATGAACCTCCGCAACCTGCGCATTCGCCCACAGCCCCTGATCATCGACGTCAAGTCCCCGCCCCTCGACGGACGCCCGTCCGAATTTACCGGACACATCGGACGTTTCCACCTCAGCGCCACCGCCGCCCCCCAGCGCGTAAAGGTGGGCGACCCCGTCACCCTGCGCATCCAACTCTCCGGCTCCGGCGGCATCCGCCAGGCCCTGCCGCCCTCGTATGCGGAAAACGACGACTTCAAGGTCTACGCCCCCCGCCTCGTCGAGGAGGACATCCAGCGCGACGGTCTCTCCGGACGCAAAATTTTCGAACAGGTCCTCATCCCAAAACACGCCAACATCAGCGAAATCCCCGCGCTGTCCTTCGCCTTTTTCGATCCCGAGCGCAATGCCTACGACCTGCGCAGCGTCGGGCCCTTCCCCCTCGAGGTCGAGGCCTCCACCGCCACCACGCCGGGCACCGGACCCGCCGTCATTTCCTCCCTGCCCCCCGGATCCTCCGCCTCCGCCCGGATGCTCGGTGACGACCTGCTCTACCTCAAAACCCAGTTCGCCCCCCTGCATCGTCTGGAACCCGGCCTGCCACTCCGCAGTGCCGCCGGCCTCGTCCCCCTCGCCCTCTGGGGCCTCTTCGCCCTCCTCGCCGCCCGACGCGACCGCCTCAACGCCGATCCCGCCGCCCGCCTCCGCCGCCAGGCCCCCCGCCATCTCCGCGCCCTGCTCACCGCCCTCGACGAACCCTCCGATTCCGTCGCCCTGCACGCCGCCTTCTGGAACGGACTTTCCACCTACCTCCAGCACGCCCTCGGCATTCCCCCCGGCGATATCGACGCGCAGCGCCTTCCTCCCCACCTGCCCGCCACCCTCCCCGACGCCACCCGCGACGCCCTGCTCGACTGGCTCGCCCGCTGCGAACGCGCCCGCTTCGCCGGAAACAGCGACGCCGCCGACCTCGACACGCTCCGCCACGATTTCCGCCACTTCATGCTGCAGCTCGACAAGGAACTCTCCGCATGAAGGCCCTCCTCGCCCTCCTTCTCTGCCTCGCGGCGCTTCCTCTCCCCGCCGAAGACGCATGGACCCTCGCCAAAAGCGCCTACGACGCCGGCGACTTTTCCGCCGCTGCCGCCCACTATCAGACCCTCCAGGCCAACGGTCACAGCAGCGCCGCCCTCGACTACAATCTCGGCAACACCTTCACCCGCCTCGGACAAATCGAAAACGCCATCCGCCACTACCGACGCGCCGAATGGCAGTCACCCCGCGACCCGGACCTCCTCGCCAATTTCGATCGGCTCCGCGAGTCGAGTGGGGCCGTGATTGCCCCCCTGCCCCTCTCCCGGCGCATCGCCGCCGTTCTTTCGCCCACCGTCTGGCAGGGTCTTTGGTTCGCAGCCTGTGGCCTGTTGGCCGCCATCGGCATCCTGCGACGCCACAGCAAAGCCCTGCGCGCGGCTTCCGCCTGGCTGATCCCGGCCCTGGTTTTAGGTCTCCTCGTCAGCCTTGCCGGTATGTGGGCCTCCCGTCCCGCAGGCATTTTCCGCGAAGCGGTTCTCCGCGGCAACGAAATCACCGCCCGCTTTGAGCCCCTCGACGACGCCACCGCCCGCTTTTCCCTCCCCGGCGGCTCCGTCGTCCTCCTCGGCGAATCCGTCCGCGACTGGATCGAAATCCACTCCGCCGAAAACCGCGGCTGGGTCAAACAAAACGACCTCCTGCCCCTGAACATCCCCTGAGGGTGCGCTCTGGGAAGAGGTTCTCACGGAGGCACAGAGACACGGAGGGACGGCGCATCTGTGGGGCGGGAAGGTCGGGTAAAATATTTATTGCAACTGCTACATTGCTGAAGCCCCCCGTTCCCGGCCCTCGAGAAAGCGTTGATGCCCGAGTCCCGCGTTCACGCGGATAGTCTCCAAGGGCCATTCATGGCCCGGTTTCAGAGCCCGTGGCCCTTGTAATATTGAAGTTGCATTGTTTACTCCGTCTAAACCTTTGCGAAAGCGTTTTGGCTTGCTATTCTCCTTTATGTATATATTTAAGTGAACATGATCTCTAGATTCATTAAAGAAAAGATCGAAAACCATTTTTTTGAACAAAGGGTACTCATCCTGTATGGGGCCCGGCAGGTGGGCAAAACCACCCTGATCAAGTCCATCCAACAGGATTTTTCCGGACAAAGCCTCTATTTGAATTGCGACGAGCCAGATATTCGGGCCGACCTCAAAGACGCGACCTCCACAAAATTGAAATCCATCGTCGGCGATGCGAAACTGGTGATCCTCGACGAAGCCCAACGGGTGGCCAACATCGGCCTCACCCTGAAACTTGCGGTCGACACCATGCCGGAAAAACAGTTTCTGGCCACCGGTTCCTCCTCCTTTGAGCTGGCCAACCAGACCTCCGAACCCCTCACCGGTCGTAAATTTGAATTCCACCTTCATCCCCTCACCCTCGGGGAAATGACTGCTGCCTCCTCGGAACGCGAGGCCCGGCGCATGCTGGACACCCGTTTGATTTACGGCATGTATCCGGCAGTCGCCACGGCGGGGAAGGACCGGGCCGGCGATATCCTGCGTGAGTTGAGCGGAAGCTACCTCTACCAGGATGTTCTAGCTTGGCGGGACATCCGCAAACCGGAACTGCTCGAAAACCTGTTGCAGGCCCTCGCCCTCCAACTCGGAAGCGAGGTATCCCTGCCCGAACTCGGTTCCCTGCTGGGCGTGGACAAGGCCACCGTCGAAACCTACATAGGCGTCCTGGAGCAGTCCTTCGTTGTTTTCCGACTCCCCCCCTTCAGCCGCAACCTGCGCAACGAACTCAAGCGGATGAGGAAAATCTATTTTTGGGATGTCGGAATCCGCAATGCGATCATACGGAACCTCAATCCGGTTGAACTGCGAACCGACCTCGGAGGCCTCTGGGAAAACTACGTCATCGCGGAGCGCATCAAAGCCCTTCACCAGGCACGACTTGACCGAAGAACCTACTTCTGGCGTTCCCACCAGCAACAGGAAGTTGACTATATCGAGGAAGACGGCGCTCGACTCCTGGCCGCGGAAATCAAACGAAAGCGCGGATCCAACCGCCTACCGAAAACCTTCACTGACGCCTATCCACAAGCAATCCCCTTCCACGTCAACCCCGACACCCTCTTCGACTTTCTCAGGCTGAACATCGAACATCCATACGATTCACCGCACATGTTGCGGTGAATAAACCTGTATTCACCGCAACATCCGCTTCAACCTTCATCGCGCAGCGCAATCGGACCGCCACCGACAACCTGCACAAACCAAGCCCCTCCGCTTCTGCAATCGATAGTGCTGTCACCTTCTTTTAGCATTTTTTGTGTTTTGTTCATCCCAGGATTGATTTTATGCAAATTGTAGCCCATGCTGCATCAAATGGAATCAAACCATGAGAATATCCGTTGAAATTGATGCAGGAATCCTGTCGGAGGTGCAGGAGTTGACGGGAGAAAATGCCAAGGGCCCGGCGTTGACCAAAACTGTTGAGGAGTTTGTCAAACGCCGCAAAGCTGCGACGTTCGGAAAAATGATTCGGGAAGGATATTTTGATTATCCGGATGTTTCCGCGACGGACGAACGGATATTGAACCCCCTTCCGAGGCTCTGAGCATGGTCCTGGTGGATTCCTCCGCATGGATTGAAGGGCTTCGGCGCAAGGGCAGCCTGGAAGTGAAACTGGCCCTGGAAGGCCTGTTGGAAGCGCTCAGGGATGGGGACCGCGTCTACAGCATCGATCACCATTTTCAGGAAATCGCCCGCATCGTTGGCATACTTCTGTACACGCCTGGATACGGAGGAACATATCAACCATGAGTTCTATCCATCCTCCTTCTCCCATTCCGGGAAACTCAGGCCCCGAATGATCGCGCTTCCACACCGATTCCGCAAAACAAGCTCCGGACAGAACCGGGATCATCCTACGTGTCCGTTGGGGAGGAAGGGGACTGCAGGGACTGGTTTCATGGGAAAATCTGTTGCGGCAGGAGGATCGTGCCTATGATGCTGGAAGAGCTTGGATGGGACTCGGAATTCGCGCTTCACGCGGAAATCCTGCTGCAACCTGGGCAGGAGCCGGCCCGGGTGATGGCGGTGGACCGCGGCACCTACCTGCTGCGGGGAGAGGCGGGCGAGATCGCGGGGGAACTTTCGGGGCGTTTCCGCTTTGAGGCGGCTGCGAACGGCGATGTGCCGGGTGTCGGGGACTGGGTGTGTATGCGGGTGGCCTCGCCGG
Organism: uncultured Verrucomicrobiota bacterium; assembly: GCA_964497855.1. Lineage (GTDB taxonomy): Bacteria > Verrucomicrobiota > Kiritimatiellia > SS1-B-03-39 > UBA6053 > CAYLNG01. Next base: position 37,621 of record CAZCFM010000009.1, read on the forward strand.
ACCTGGCAGTGGTCCACGCCTTGCTGCCGAGGCGCTCGGTGCTGTGCCGGAAGCAGGCTGGCCGCTCGGTGGAACGCCAGACCATCGGGGCGAACATCGATGTGGCGTTCCTGATGCAGTCCTGCCACTACGATTTCAACGTGCGGCGCCTGGAGCGGTATCTGGTGGCCTGCCGCGACGGAGGAATCGAGCCGGTAGTGCTCTTGAGCAAGGCGGATCTGCTGCAACCTGAGGAGCTGGCGCTGCGGGTGGCGGAGGCAGGGCGGACGGGTATTGCGGAGCGTATTCTGACGCTGAGCACGCGCAGCGGGACGGGCCTGGAGCTGCTGCAGGCCTGCCTGGAGCCCCGGAAGACCTTTTGTTTCGTGGGGTCCTCGGGCGTGGGCAAAAGCACGCTGGTCAACGCATTGATGGGACGCGACACGCAGGAGACCCGCGGGGTGAGCGGCACGGGCGAAGGCCGGCACACGACGACGCGCCGCGAGTTGTTCCGTCTGGCGAACGGGGCCTGGGTCGTCGACACGCCAGGGATGCGCGAGCTGGGAATGGCCGGAGGCGACGAGGGACTGAACGCCCACTTCGAGGATGTGCGGGACCTTGTCGCCCGCTGCCGCTTTTCCGACTGCACACACTCCGGCGAGCCCGGCTGCGCGGTGCGCCAGGCCCTGGAGGCCGGGGACTTGGAGGAGGGCCGCCTCCAGCATTACCATAAGCTCCGCCGGGAGAACGAACACTACAACCGATCCCACGCCGAAAAACGCCAACGGGACAAGGCTTTTAGTAAACACGTCAAGGCGGTCCTCAAATCCAAACCACGTTGACCCTGGGCGGCCCCTTCGGATAAGGCTATTGTCGCTTGCGCCACCCCGGCGCGCATGACTCTCCCACTGTGCAGCTTCTGCATTTTCCTGTTGTTACGATGGGATGGGATTGCTATGGACCCCCTTTCCCGAAACACCACTCATGAAACCCATCCTTCTCCTCGGCCGTCCCGCCCTCTCCGATTTCCGCGCCCGCTCTCTGCTCGCCGCTTTGCGCGAACAACTCCCGCAGTCACCCCCGACCGCCCTGGACGCGGTGGAGGTCTACCTCATCGAGGCTCCGGAGCCACTGAACCCCGCCACCGCCGCCCGCGCTGCCACCCTGCTCTCCTCCACGTCCGCCTTTGACCGCGCCGGCGGCTTTTTTGTAACGCCCCGCAAAGGCACCATCTCCCCCTGGTCCTCCAAGGCCGGCGACATTTTCCGCAACTGCGGTCTCCGCCAGATTTCCCGCGTCGAACGCGGCCTGCACTGGCGCATTCTCGACGCCCAGGGCCAACCCCTGTGCGCCAAAAGCCTCGGTTCAGCTCTTCTCCTCCTGCACGACCGCATGACCGAGGGCGTCTACGAAGACCTGGGCGACTTTTTCGCCCATCCCGAACCCGCCCCGCTCCGCAGCGTCCCTCTGCTCGCCGAAGGCCCCGACGCCCTCCGCCGCGCGAACAAAGACTGGGGCCTCGCCCTCAGTCCCGAAGAAATCGACTACCTCGCCGCCAGTTACCTGCGCATCGGACGCGACCCCAGCGACGCCGAACTGGTGATGTTTTCCCAGGTCAATTCCGAACACTGCCGACACAAAATTTTCAACGCCGACTGGATCGTGGATGGCGAAAAAAGCCCCCTCTCCCTCTTCCAGATGATCCGCAACACGCACGCGAAACATCCCGCGGGCACGCTGGTCGCCTATTCCGACAACTCCGGCGTGTTGGAAGGTTTCCCCGGCGACTGGTGGGAGGTGAACCCCCTCGGCGATGTGAAAACCTACCGCAAAACCCCGGCCATTCTCGACATCCTCTGCAAGGTCGAAACCCACAACCATCCCACGGCCATTTCGCCCTTTCCGGGCGCGGCCACCGGCGTGGGCGGCGAAATCCGCGACGAGGGCGCCACCGGCATCGGCGGACGCTCCAAGGCCGGCCTCTCCGCCTTCATGGTCTCCCACCTGCGACTCCCCGGCCACGTCCAGCCCTGGGAAACCCCCATCGCCGAACACCCGTCCCGCATGGCCCGCCCCCTCGACATCATGCTCGACGGCCCCATCGGCGGCGCCGCCTTCGGCAACGAATTCGGACGTCCCCAACTCTGCGGCCTCTTCCGCACCCTCGAAATCGTCCACAACGGACGTCACCGCGGCTACCACAAACCCATCATGGCCGCCGGCGGCATGGGCAACCTTAAACGCGAACACGTCCCCAAAAAACCCATCCGCCCCGGCGCGCTCATCCTCCAACTCGGCGGACCCTCCATGAAAATCGGCCTCGGCGGCGGCGCGGCCTCCTCCATCGCCGCCGGCAGCCAGTCCGAAGCCCTCGATTTCGACTCCGTCCAGCGCGGCAACCCCGAAATGCAGCGCCGCTGCCAGCAGGTGATCGACGCCTGCATCGCGCTCGGCGCCAACAACCCCATTCTCTCCATTCACGACATCGGCGCGGGCGGCCTCTCCAATGGCTTGCCCGAACTCGTGGAAAAAACCGGCGGCCACTTCCATCTCCGCCGCATCCACAACGAAGACCGCTCCATGAGCCCCATGGAAATCTGGTGCAACGAATCCCAGGAACGCTACGTCCTCGGCATCCCCGCCGAACGCCTCCCCGATTTCGAATCCCTCTGCGCCCGCGAACGCTGCCCCTTCGCCGTCGTGGGCGAGGCCACCTCCGACGGACATCTCATTCTCTCCGACGAACATTTCCAGAACAAGCCCATCGACATGGAAATGGGCGTCCTGCTCGGAAAACCGCCGAAAATGCTCATCGAAGCCACCCGTCGGCCCGAATCCCATCCCGCGCTCGACCTCTCCGGCATCCATCTCGCCGACGCCATCGACCGTGTCCTGCGTTTCCCCGCCGTCGCCGACAAAACCTTCCTCATCACCATTGCCGACCGCAGCATCACCGGTCTCGTCTGCCGCGACCAGATGGTCGGCCCCTGGCAAACCCCCGTCGCCGACGTGGCCGTGACCGCCACGACCATGGACACCCTCACCGGCGAGGCCATGGCCATGGGCGAACGCACGCCCATCGCCCTCCTCAACGCCCCCGCCTCCGGGCGCATGGCCATCGGCGAATGCCTCACCAACCTCGCCGCCGCCCGCATCCGCGACATCGGCGACATCAAACTCTCGGCCAACTGGATGGTCGCCGCCGGAGAACCCGGAGAAGACGCCAACCTCTTCGACACCGTTCACGCCGTCGGCATGGACCTCTGCCCCGCCCTCGGCATCAGCATTCCCGTCGGCAAAGACTCCATGTCCATGCGCAGCTCCTGGAAAGACGCCTCGGGCAAGGCGCACAAACAAGTCTCGCCTCTCAGCCTGCTCGTCACCGGCTTCGCCCCCGTTCCGGATGTACGGGGCACCCTCACCCCGGACCTGAAGGCGCAGGACAGCCTGCTCCTGCTCGTCGATCTGGGCGCGGGACAAAACCGCCTCGGCGGCAGCGTGCTCGCGCAGGTCTTCGGCCAGATCGGCGACGTCCCGCCCGACCTCGACGACCCCGCCCGTTTCCGCGCGTTTTTCGCCGTCCTCCAGGAGGCCAACGCCCGCGGGCTGCTCCTGTCCTACCATGACCGCTCCGACGGCGGACTGCTCGCCACCCTCGCCGAAATGGCCTTCGCCGGGCGCAAAGGGGTGTTGCTGGATCTGTCCGCTCCGTCCGATTTTCTGCCCACGCTCTTCTCCGAAGAACTGGGCGCGGTGCTCGAGGTTGCCCCCGCGCACCTGGACGAAACCCTCGCTCTGTTCCGCAATCACGGCCTGGGCGACCTCTGCTCGGTCATCGGCCACACCCGCGAGGGTCTCGACCTCGAAATCACCCGACACGGCCAAACCCTCTTCCGCGATTCGATCCTCCGCCTGCGCCACAGCTGGTCCGACCTCAGCCACCGCATGCAAAGCCTGCGCGACAACCCCGACTGCGCCCGCGAAGCCTACGAAGACCTGCTAGACGCCAAGGACATGGGCCTAGCCTGTTCTCTCCGTTACGACCCCGCCGAAATCTTCCACATCAACAGCGGCGCCCGCCCCCGCATGGCCATCCTCCGCGAACAGGGCATCAACGGCCACAACGAAATGGCCTTCGCCTTCGACCGCGCCGGCTTCGAATCCATCGACGTCCACATGACCGACCTGCTCGGGGGTCACGTTGACCTCAAAGACGTCGCCGGACTCGTCGCCTGCGGCGGTTTCTCCTACGGCGACGTGCTCGGCGCCGGCTCCGGCTGGGCCCGCTGCGTCCTCTACAATCCCGCCCTGCTCGACATGTTCCGCGCCTTCTTCGCGCGGCCCGACAGCTTCACCCTCGGCGTCTGCAACGGCTGCCAGATGATCTCACAGCTCAAGGACATCATCCCCGGGGCCGCCGCCTGGCCCGCCTTCCACCGCAACCGCTCCCAGCAGTTCGAAGCCCGCCTCGTCGCCGTCGAAATCCTCGACTCCCCCAGCCTTTTCTTCCGCGACATGGCCGGAAGCCAGCTACCGATTCCCGTCGCTCACGGCGAAGGGTTCGCCGACTTCCGCAGCACCGGCGACCTCGCCGCCTGCCGAGCGCAAAACCTCGTCAGCGCCCGTTACATCGACGGACACGGCCAACCCGCCGAACGCTATCCCGCCAATCCCAACGGCTCCCCGGGCGGTGTCACGGCCTTCACCACGCCCGACGGACGCGCCACCATCCTCATGCCCCACCCGGAACGCGCCTTCCGCTCCGTACAGCTCAGCTGGGCGCCCGCCTCCCTCCGCCAACACGAAGACGGCCCCTGGATGCGCATCTTCCGCAACGCCCGCCGCGCCCTGCCCCGATAACGCAACGGGAGCGCCGCCAGTCCAGAGTTGACGCTTCATTGTGAGGACGAACAACGGAGCGGTGCCGCCCCCGCCGCCCTGTCTGTCAGACCTCAATTCAGACTTCCTGATCTCGACTGGGTTTCCAGGAAATAACAGTATATGATTTGGCACAAACGCAAGGCTCTGAAGCCGGATTCAAGCCCCAAAGGGGCGAAGGCATACCAGACCGGCGCATCGCGCCGGGTTCGGTTCACAGGCCATCTGCGGTCTGTAGGACAGCCGCATCTCGCGCCACGTGAGCCCGCCTGCCATGCCCACGAGTATGCGGCGGTCCTTCAGACCGCGCCAAAACCCATTATCCGCGAGTCCCAGCACGTTGTGCTGGGCTGTTATGCAGTCACCCCTTCGGGGTTTAAGGCGTGACCCGAGAATATGCCAAAACAAATTCCGCCGGGATCAGGAAGTCTGCAATTTGGACACAGCCCGTTCGCGGACGTTCAGCCCGCAAACGGACTGGGCTTTGCATCGGCCCGGACCCTCGGCCCGCACGGCATATGCCTCGGTAAGTGCATTTGAACGTGCGATACAATCCGCTCTTTTAGGTCGTCAAATTAAGGTTTGGTCTGTATCGCGTCCGGGGCAATACCGGGCTTGGGCCATGCAAAGACAAAAAGGCCTGCC
>CAZCFM010000010.1:0-43047 GCA_964497855.1 uncultured Verrucomicrobiota bacterium
CAGAAGGTTACAGGTTCAAGTCCTGTCTGGTGTACCATCTTCAAACCCTCGAAAATACAACGTTTTCGAGGGTTTTTTCTTTTCTGCTGTCGCTGTGAATACCTGCAAAAACGCCAAAAGGTTCACGTTTGTGTAACGATTGTGAAACTACCAGGCTTGACAGATGCCTTTTGATGACCAACAATGACCCGCATTGACCCTGGAGATTTTATGGCACTGGTTTTACGTCCCGAGGCCCGCAATTGGGTGGCCGCATTCAAAGTCAACGGAAAGTTATGCCGTTTCCCGCTCACCTGCCTGCAGGATGGGGTTGAGTCCCCGATCCCGATTGAGGGCCGTCGCCCGCACTCCCTCAAACGACTGGAGGAGGGCGACCGTGTGTTCATGAACAGTTACCATACCGCGCTCGCTGCCCATGACCGGTTGGCCCAGGACTTGAAATCGCGGAAAACCGAAATCGAGCTGGCGGAAAGGGTCTTAAAGGCCCGCACTGGCAAAAGCGCCAAGGTGACGAAGGTGGCGGATATTCCCGCCCTCTGGCGTCGCCTCCCCCGAAAGCGGAAACCGGGCGAAAAATATCTTGATCAGGGCGGCGCTGTGCTGGCCCGCTTTGTGGCGTTTATGGAGAGAGCCGCTCCCGGTCTCGTGGATGTGTTTGACGTGAGCGAACGCCACCTGCGGGACTTTATGCACCAGGAGGATGAACGGGGTCTTAGCGGAAGGAGCTGGAATGCAACGTTGACGCATCTGCGAACGGTTTTCAGCCGTGTGGCACCGGGCTCGCCCGCCTATCTGGAGTACCTGCGCAACGTGCCGCTTCGAGACGAAAACACGGTTCACCGGAAACCCTTTTCCGATGCGGAACTGACGGCTATCCTGACAACTGTGGAAAAGGATGAGGTTCTGCGCGGACCGGTCATTGCCGCGATCTGTACCGGCATGCGCAAGGGCGACTGCTGTACCCTCGAATGGAAATCCGTGGATCGGGATGGCGGTTTTATCACCGTCCAAACATCCAAGACCCGTGAGACATGCCAGATCCCCATTCTTCCGCTCCTGCGCAGGGAGTTGGATCGGCGACCGGCGGGAGGACCGGATGTGTTCCCCGAGGCGGCGGCTTTGTATCGTGACCCCAAACAGATTCACCTTCTGGACACACTTTTTGACCGGATGATGCGGGAAGCCGGATTTGAAACCGGGCCGGTTGGCGAAAAGAAAAAAAGAATCAAAGAACGCCCGGGTCTCAAACGGGTGGATGACGAAACGCTCAAAGCGACCGCCACGGAGGCCGTCGAAGAGTCGGGCTATCAGCTCCGCAAAAAACGGGTCATGCTGGACGTCCTGAACGCATATCTCGCGGGACAGGCCTTGCCGCAGGTGGCCAAAAAACTGGGGGTATCCAAAGGGATCGTGAGTCTGCACTTGAACGCGCTGGAGGAGATCACCGGCTGCGAAGTGTTGCGCCGCCCCAACCGCCCGGAGCCGTCGCTGGGCAGCATCGTGGTGGAAAACGCTGACCAACGGTTAAAACGCGGCAGTGTCCGGGGCTGGCACAGCTTCCGCACTACCTTCGTGACCCGGGCCCTGAGCGCGGGGATGCCGGAGGAGTTGGTGCGACGGGTCACGGGACACACCACCGTCGACGTGGTTCGCACCCACTATCTGCAACCCGACCGAGAGGACTTCCGCCGGGAATTCGAGAGGGTTGCGCCGAAAATGACACTGGGGGACACGAAAGCTCTATCTACAGACAGCAAAGATAAAACAATAAAAGATATGCTTCTGTCCATGACGGCAAAAACATGGAGGAATAATCGGGATCAATTGCTGATTTTTTTAGCTTCGGAGGTCAAATGAATCATCTAATCGAATATGATACTCCCGGTTGGCCGGGGGTTTGCTTCTTGATTTACAAAAACCTCAAAAAGAAGATCAAAGTAAAAAATCTATTTGGAAACCCGCCTCCTGACAACAAGTATGTTTTCGCATATGTGGCTCTTCATGCCATGATTGACCAACAATTGAATAAGGGGGATGAGATTGCCGACTATGTTCACATTCATTACAACGACGGGGAAGTGTATGAACTGGACCGCGTGGAATACGGCGAAGTGAAAAAAAGATTTTGGGAGGGCTACAAAGCAGTTGTGAACTCATGCCATCAAATAATGCATCCCACTTCAAAAACCGGACGGTTGGGACTTTATCTCATGGCTTGCCCACGGGATCACATGCGAATGGATGCGGAAAATTATATTATTCAACGTATTACGCAAATTATAAACACCAATGACGATGAAAATCGTCAGTTCCATGAAATGTGTATAGAAACGTTTAAAAGCAGTCCTGCTGACCTTGCGCTAAGATTCAAAAAGTATATTGTTTTTAATAATCTATTAGCTGAAAATACAACAGCGACTCTGCATGAACGATCAAACAAAAATAATATTCGTCAATTTTTATTACAGGAGAAGCCTGATATAGACAAGAAGAAACTACAATACTTCATCAGTAGATTTATTCAGAGACGCAAAGACCCCAGTGCGACAAAAAATGATATTGAAAAGTGCAAGAATATTTTGAAAAAGGAGTTGCCTCAAGTTTTCAGCAGCATAGTTATAGAAACAATCGACAAATACTTCGGCGCCAAGCAAAATGATTACTCACGAAGCAATGATTCTTCTTTTTTATCCATCCTAGGTATTGCCCCTCCGAGTTTTAATGAGGAGTCTCTAAACAAAGAAATTATGTTTTTGAGGAAAAATATTTCGGCATTTCAAGAAATGGAAGTCGGCGACATTTGGTATGGAAGATACACATCAGACCGAAACAGGCCGGATCAGATGGAAAGAGGCCCATCGATTGGATAGCCCACTCTACACAATTTTTCTGGCGCCACCTCTGACAACGTTTCTTGCTGATAATTTTTGTATGCGAGTGATTCCCCTAAAGGAGATAACATTTTTGGATTAGTGCATACGAAAAGCGCGTTGCCGTCTCTGTCTCGAAATCAGGGTCAACGACCAGCGAATGAAAATCCGAAACATCCCGATACATCAGTGCAATATTTGAAAGAAATTTCTTTGGAAAAGGGCTGACGGAGGCCAAGCCTTCGACGATATGATGAAGATGTTTCGTAAGGAATTCAGCGGATGGGATCCCTTCGGGGCATAGGTCTGCATCCCAAAAGACTTCGAGCATATCCGTGAGGAGGTTGTTCCAATCCTGAGCGTATGCAGGATCATCCTTCCAAATCTTCCAGATACCACCAACCCATGGGACGATGGACCTGGAAGCAGGCATCCCTCTTCCTGGTTGAACGGAAATAGCTTCATAGGCATAATCATCCTTTTCTCCTGTGTATTGATGATAGACCACCCATGACTCCAGCTCTTGCCATGTTATTTCCCCGAGGGGAACCTTCAGACCTGAATCCGCCTTGATGTACGAATTTTCGGACGACTTGCCCCCGATACAAATCCAATGTATATTCGGATTCGAACCCAGAATCACCGGAAAACCCAGGCCCAGTTGTTTATCGATCCAGGACTTCAGCCGGGCTATCGAATGGGTGACGCAGACATTAGATTTCGCACCCGCCTTGCGGACAAGGGTCTCCACCTCTTTGATGACGAGTCCCTTTTCTACAAGACTCCACCGGTCGGGGTGTAATTGCTTCACAAACTCCAGATTCGCCGCGTGTCCTAGGAACAGTAAAGCGTGATGCAGGGAGAAAACTCCGCAAGCTGATGTATGGGTAATGGATAACCGATCCCATGAAAAATCCTCCCATAAAGAAGGAAAATGCTGATAGTTCACAAATCCGGTAAACTCGGTGTTGGGTAATGTGTTATTCATCTGTTTTTCCTTGTTGGGGGTGTCATATTTCATGACAGCGTCCCATGATTTGTTAAAAGATTGAGGTGGCATACCTTAGAGCGATCCGACAGGATCGTTGGTGACCAAACCAATAGAAAAACCACCATGTAGAAGACTACGAGCCCGCATCTGAAAACTCAAGCCGAAACGCCCTCGACAGCTCAGCTCAGCTGGCTGAGGAGCTGCGGGACTACCTGCACGGGAGGGTCCGAGAGGCCCTTGTGGCCGTGATTGAAACGAAAATCGCCGCGCTGTGTGGATCCTGATGGCACCCCGAGGAGGGAAGCCCGTACAAACGCACGGGGAGCGCCCCCTCCCGCGTGTATGTGCATGGAAAACTGGAGGCGTTCGCCCGCCCCTGGTACGGGAAAAGACGTCCACCGCCAGCAAAGAAATGCATCTGAAGGCATGGGAGCTGGCACAGGATCCCGAGGAATGGGAGGCGGCGATGATGCGTGCGGTCCTGTGTGGAGTGAGTACACGGAAGATGTGTCTTTTGATGGAAAGCGAGGCGCGGGGGGAGAGTAAAAGCACGCTGTCACAATTGTGGCAGCGCAAGGCCGCAGAGCTGGTGGTGGAGCTACAGGAAGGAGACCTGAAAGGGTACGAATTGCTGGTGCTGATGGTGGACGCAGTGGGGTTGGCCGATGGTCTCACTGTAACGGTTGCGCTGGGGATCGACACGCGTGGCGAGAAGCAGATTCTGGGGTATCAGGTAGGGGCAGAAGAGCGGGAAACGAATCTTGACACGCCACAGCAGAAACGTCACAAATAACTACGTCACCCGGATACCCCCTCAGAGATTTAACAACGATGGGGACACCCCCTCCTGTCTCACCCATAGACCCTACCAAGTAAAAGCACATGACAACCGATGCCTTGATCCAAGTAGCAAGCGCTTTTGAAGCGTAAAACGGTTATGAAAAAAATATTTCACGGCATCAATTGGGCTGATGGTCGCGACAATTTCGTTGACGGTTGGGTGATACCTTCAGGAATCAACCACGAAGCAGGCGAGGAGGCTATTGCAAATCAATCGAAATTGTTTTTGACACAATTTGTCAAATTGTTGGGAGTGAATACGATCCGATTGGGGATCAACCCTGCGACCGTGCTGGATCTATCCTGGTGGCCTAAATACAGGGTGATAATTCGGGAAGCCACGGCACTGAACTTAAATGTCATTTTGGGTTGCTGGGAGTCTCATTCCAACCGTAATGGCAAGATAGATGATCACTATGAGTTTGATCGAATGTGGGCGCAGGTGTTGGCGGATTATGGACAAAACACACTGCTGCACTTTGAAATTTTCAATGAACCCTATGGGTACTCTGAAAGCGAGTGGCGCGAGCACGCGGCGGCATGGATTGATCGCTATAGCAATAAAATCCGGGATGGTGATCACTCAAGGATTCTTGTCAGCGGTTCGGGATACAACGAGGATCTTTGCACTGTCGGCACCGATCCTCGATTCAAGGACTGTAAACTAAGCTTCCATCTATATTCTTGGTTTGGAGGCAAACATAAAACCATCACAGGCTGGCGGAATGAGATCGAAAAAAGAATTGGCCCCTCGAATGCCGCCAGGACAATCGTCACGGAGTGGGGCGCTTCGATGAAAAACCGAGCGGGCGATTACTACCTTGATTGCACCAGGGAGAGTGAACAAGAACTTGCCTATATGTGTGGTATGTCGGACGTAATTCGGCGGTTGAATCTGGGCAGTGTGTACTGGCCGGGTTTACGGGATGGAGACGATTACAGTCTTACTGAACGAGAACACTCCTCTACTTCTCTCAGAATAACGAATGAGTCGGGAAAAGTCCAATTTCAAAAATCTTTCGGGGGTGAAATTTAAGCGTCCGGGAAAGTACTAGGGCCAAGACTTCTGCCTCGATCTGATCGCCAGTTACTGCCTCCATCGCTACGCCGACATCCAGAACGACGTCATCGACCGCCAGACGGTCGATGGCGTGCGCAAGACTCTCCAAATGTAGGCCCGCGAACTGCTCGCGGAACTCGGCATCCTTCTGCTGAATCTCCGCGAAGGCAAACGATTCGAGAAACCCCTGCGAGAGGTTCTGGAGCTCCAGGAGGCCCTCGACTCCTCCCTGGACTCCGCCCTCTTCGTCTCCTTCAGCCGGAAAATCCGGCAGCGGCACAAACGCTTAGATCGCGAAATCGCCCGCCTGCAAAAACGACAGGCTACGGCCGACGATCTGGAGCGGTGCCTGATGGACCTGCGCAAACGCAACAAACCCATGACCTATCACACCCACCCCGCCGAAACAGCATTAGAATTTGAGATCCAATCCACCCTTTTGTGGCATTAAACTGAAGTCTGGTTCCCCGCCGCATTCTGTACAGCCACGGCTTTCGGATCGAAGGCGTTCTCCGGCTCCGGCACCAGAGTCAGGCAAGAGCAGAGCGAAAGCCCCCGAATCCACTGATCCCGGCCCTGGAACGTTGTCCCCGCCAGCGGCACCACCAAAACCTCCTGCTGCGGCCCAGCCCGCAAAGAGGGGGCCACCACTGGAGCCGAATCCGCCGGGCCAGCGGCAGGGCGACTCTTCTCGGGAAATATGGAGGCAATTAACTTTGAAACCATTTGAAATGTGATCCACATATGAGGATTTGTGGTTAAAAACGATTACCATTGCTGCATCGACTCCGTTTTATCCCTTATAACGTGTCTCGCGGTGATGTCTCAGAAAGCTGGGGTGCGGGCGAAGGACAGCCTGATCCGGGAGGATGGCGTATCCGCTCGGGTGGAAGAGCACACCCAGTTGCGGGGGGACTAGATTCCTGGCGGCGAGTATCTTCCCGTCGTCCTCCATGGAGATGATCCCCCGGTCAAAAAGCCAATGAACCGTGCGGGACAAGGCGATCCCGTTTCGGACAGAATCCGGCCCATGGTCCTCTACGGCCTGCACATGGGCGGCCTCGACCTCGGTTCGGCCTCCGCCGTTGATGATCTGCAAACCGGTGATGGCGCAGCGGTTTTGGTAGGTGTTGCGGACCAGCTTCGAAAAAATCCGGTCGCGATAGGGTCGGTGGATGAGTTGTTCGACGATGGGCCTTTCGCCATAGGTCGGGAGCGGTTCGGCGACCAGACCTTCCAAGGCGGTGTCGTTCAGGATTTCTTCATTGCCCATACCAATCGTGAGAATCATCTGATATTCAACATCGGCGAGATGACGGAGAGCCCAGCCGATTTGCCCCTTGTTCAGGGTTCCATCCATTTTCCTTAGCTTGGACTCATAAAAAACTTCTCCCTCCCGATATGGAACCGGGTGCGGGAACTCCAAGTAGTCGGTCATATGCGCATAATAATGATCGGGACGCCTAGGGTCCGCTTCAATACGATCCACCCTGGCGGTGGCGAAATAGCACATCCTGCCGCCCCCCTGTCTGGGTTCATAGTAAAGGATCCAATCCCCCACACATTCGCGGGCGATTCTCAAGTAGCGCTGGGGAAAGTGATACCGGACCTCCGGCAGGTCGTCGTAGGTCGGATCAACCGCCGTCATGAACACGCCTTTAGGCATGGCGAGAGAACTCCAAAACAACCATGAGTTCTGTCAGAAGCACTTCCCCGAGTTTTACCGGAACAGCGTTGCCGATCTGGACGGCGGCGGCCATGAGACCTCCTCCGAAGACGAAGCTGTCCGGGAAGGTCTGGAAGCGGGCGGCGTGGCGGGCGGTGATGCCGTGGTCTTCGGTGGGATGGACAAAGCGTCCCTTGGAGGGGTTTACGCAGGCCGTGGTCATGGTGGGACCCGGCTTGGAGGGGTCGATGCGTCCGTAGACGTCCTTATGGCCCTTGTAGCCGTTTTGATGGCAGGGAAGGACGCGGTTGGACTGCTCGCGGCTGCCGCCGTTTTTGGGGGTGCTGCGGAAGGCATCCACCAGCTCTTGGCAGTGGTTCATGTGAACGGAATTCGGGTCGTTTTCCGGCAAGGGCTTCTCAAACACTTCGCCCGCACAGCGCCAGGGCTTGCATCCCGGACTCCACTCCTCCCGTTTGGCCGGATCTCCATGCGTGGGCTCCGGCCAGGAAAATTCGACGGCGATATCGGAGCGTATTCCGACCATGAAAATGCGCTTGCGGTTCTGGGGAACTCCATAATCCCGCGCGTTCAGCGGCTCAGGGCCCAGCAGCCGGTATCCATGCCTGCGGGCAAGGTTCTGGAAAGTGGCCAAATATTCCGCATGACGCGGCCACAGCAGCCCCGGCACGTTTTCCACCAGAAAGGCTTTTGGCTTCAGCAGCTTCACAAAATCAAAGTATCGCAGCAACAGCTCGTTGCGTTTGTCGCCGACGCCCGCACCCTTGATGCGATGCGTGGAAAACCCCTGGCAGGGCGGGCCTCCCATGAGGACATCCAGCGATCCGGGTTGCAGGTACAGATCGTTCATCAGCCTGGCCGGCAGGTCCGCCTGGGTAATGTCTTCCCTGTAGAGGTTGGGGCGATTCTCCCAGTGCTTGTTCCGAATGAAGTTCTCCTCGTAGGTGTCGCAGGCGTGGGGACTCATTTCCACCGCCGCCAGGACACGGAAACCAGCCTCCCTCGCGGCTAGGCTCAATCCTCCCGCGCCAGCGAACAAATCGACCACGGTGGGTTTCGGACTAGCCACGGTAGATGTCCACTTTCGTCTCCAGGCAGGGGCGCAGATCGAAGTCGCTGCTCCCTACCGCGAACCAATTGTCGGGCTTCTGGAAGTAGTCCAGCCCCCGTCCGATCTTGACGACCCACCCGTTGTTCAGCCGGATTTCGCGGTCATGGATGGTGTCGCTGAACGCATAGGTGAATTCGATGCCCTGTTCCTTCAGGGACCCGCCCAGTTGCTGGAATTTTTCCATGACTTCCGCCTGCTGCACCTGGTTCTCGACGGCGGTGAGCAGTTCGATTTGCCTCACCCCGCCGGTTTTCACCAGCAGCTCGCAAAAGCGGACGAAGTTCTGGATCTGGTGCGGAATGCGGATGTAGGCATCCTCCACATACACCAAGGTCGCCCCTTTCAGATAGTCCCCAAAGACGGATGCGTAGCTGTGCCCGGTTTCCCCGTAGTAAATGGTGTAATGCTGTTCCGTCAGCTCCTTCCCATTCGGTGGTGCAGGAGGTACAGGGTCTTGCGGGGTCGTGAGGGGTTGCGGGGGAGAGGCTGCCGGGGCGGCAGGCAGGGTCTTGGCGGCGGGTGCGGGTTCCTGGTGGGTGCCGGGCAGCTTCTGCCGGGTGGGTTTTTGTGTGGCTGCGGCGGATTTGGATTCCGGACACCAGACGACGATTTCCTCTCCCTGGGCGTTGACGTAGGAAAGGTTGATGTTGGCGTACTCGTCGTCCTGCTTGCGCTTGTTGAGCTGCTCCTTGACACGCCGACGGCATTCTACGGCGTAGGCGATGTATTCGTCCAGTTCCCCGGGCTGGGGGTCCTCGCCGGGGTGAAGGAGTTTCAGGAATCCCGCGACGGTGCGGCGGATGGCCATTTCATCCCGGCCCTCCACGGACTTGCCGAGTTTCACGTGACCCGAGACAAAGTCATAGCGGGATTCCCGGGCCAGAAGGTGGAAGGCCTCCGAGACATAGTCCGTGATGAATCCATAACGCTCCGTCAGGTAGGCGCTGCTGTTCTTCGGCATTTCCCAGCCGGGCAAGTAGCAGAAAAAGCGGTCCATGATGGCCAGATCGAACTCCTTGGGCAGCGGCAGGAAAAGATCGAAACGCTCCGAGTTCACCACCTGGTGGATGTCCTGATCGATGTTGCCCACGAAGGCCATGCTCGCATTGGCCACGATTTCCCGTCCCCGGGAGAAACGACCGCTGGCCATGTAGCTCTTCATGATGTCGGCGGTTTCCTGATCCTTGATGCGGGCCCGGCCCACTTCGTCGAATGCCACTGTGTCCCAACAGCCCACAAGCCCCACTTCCTTGCGCTGCGCGTTGTAGAAGAGCGTGGCGGTGCTGGCCTGGCTGATCAGGGTGGAATAGGGAGAAAACTCGCTGAAGGCGTAGGATTTGCCCGTGCCGCGAGGACCCAGCTCGACGAAATTGAAATTCGACTCCACGAAACACAGCAGACGGGCGAGGAAGTGGAACTTCAGTCGGCGGGTCATCTTCGAGGGCTCCAAGCCCTGGGAACGGATCAGGGCATCCATCCACTCGTCGCGGGAAAATGCCGCACGTCCCCGCTTGTACTCCTCCAAATCGAAACGCGAAAGCTGGATGGGGCGCAGGTCCTCGATGTAGAAGGCGTACTTGTCCTCCTCCAGATCGTTGTGGGCCACCGTCACCTCGGCCCAGACCCCGCCCTCCAGCAAGCGGGTGTTGTCCTGGTAAAACTTGGCCGGGATGGCAATACGTTTGGACCCGAAGTTCTCCATCTCGGCCCAGTGCGTTTTTTCAGATTCCTTGTAGCTCACGTGCACCTTGTCGATGAACTTGTGCTTGCCCTTCTGCTGCACCATGGACTGGGCCCGGTTCGACATGTCCGGACGCACGTAGTTTTTGTTCAGCGTCTCGAAGACCGCCTCGATTCCGGCCTCGATCTCCCCCGCGTCGTCGCTGGCGCAGTAGCGGGAGAGCAGGAACTCCAGCACAAACGAAGGCACGTTGGTGCCCTTCTTGATCCGGTGTAGCAAGTCCTTGCGGACCACGCGGCCCGGAAAAACCTCATTCAATTTTTGGTCCAGCGCATCCATCGGTTTATCCCATGTAGTCGGTTTTCAGTTTCATGGAGGCATGTAGCACACCCGTCTCCGGATCGGAAGCGCGAACCACGAAGGCCCCCTCGAAATCCTCCTCCATTTTCAGGGTCACCTTCAGCGTGCTGCCCGGCTCCATGCGCACCAGGCGCGTTGCCTCGTTCACGTGGGGTCCCTGGGCGGCCTCGCCCACCAGTTCCTTGCCCGCCCATGCGGATACGGAAAACTCGATCGGCTCCGGAAACAGGCCCGTGCGGTGCAGGGCCAGCTCCACCATGGGACGGCGCGTGGTGATCGTTCCGGAGGAGCGGCCCTTGTAGGTCATCACCAGGCTCGGCTGCTCCCCGTGGCCTTCACGGCTTTCGCGGTCCCCGGACACCACCAGCACGGGAAGCACGCATTCCGGCAAGGACAATCCGCCGTGGGCATAGAGCTTGTTCTCCACGAATGCGCCCAGACTGCGGGGAAGCGCCAGGGATTCCAGGTCCGTGGGCACGCCCAATGCCGCGCTTTCCGCTACAAAGACAGCGGAGGCATGTTGCCCCTTGCCCAGCAGGACGCGATCCTTCTGCACCGCCCAGTCCCCGGAGGGCTTGGTGACCTTGTTCCCCGCCTGCGCGCTGAAATTGATCAGGAAGCCGTGATCGGTCACAATCACCGCCGCGTCGAACCCCGCCTTGAGCAGTTTCTGCACCCCCGCCCGCACCTTGCACAACTGCGAGGGGATCGCCGACAAGGCCTCGAAAGGCTTGGTTTCCGCAATGCTGTCGATGTCGGTGGTTTTCACCGCCAGCAGCTTGATGGAGGCCGGAAAATTCAGCTTCGATTTCTGCAATAGCTCGTCCAGGTCAATCATCATGCACTTGTCGCCGTAGTGCTCCTTCAGCACCTCCAGACGCTCAGCGGGATTGGTGACATCCCGGGTACCCACGGAGGGAACCAGTTTCCCCTTCTCCTCCCGGATGCGGAAGCCCGTGTCCGCGCCCGGCAACACGGCAGCCATGCCCACCACGGTCACGGAGGGAAGCTGCCCGCACACGGCGTGGAGACGCGTCTGCTGCTTGCCGGCGAACTCCTTTTCCAGTTCCGCCGCCAGCTCGTAGCGCAGCGCATCCACCATGAAAAACGCCGTGCGCTTGCCCTGTTGCAGCAAGGGCTGCACAAAGCGCGAAAACACCTGCAAGTGCCTCGGCTTTCCGCTCACCGGCCAGCCCTCCCGCTCCACCGCCTGCACGAAGGCGGACTGAACCGCGTCCGCAGCCGCCTGAAAGCGCTTGCGGGCCACGGGCACCAGGTCCGCGAGACAGTACAGCTCCCCATACACTTCCGCCACCGCCTGCTCGAAGGCGCGGTGGTGCGCGTCCAGGTTGCGAATTCTGCCGCTGTAGAGGTCGAACAGCGCCTCCACCCGCACGGAGCCCCGTTTCAGCAGGCCCAGCACATCCTCCGCCTCCGTCATCAGCCGCAGGGTCAGATCCGCCAGATTCCACAACTGACGCCGTTCCCCCTGGTTTTTCACCCAGATAGAATCGTTCCGCCGGCTGGAAATGCTCCGGGCCTTTTCAAGATCCTCCGACTGGGCGGCCTGACTGAAGCGTTCCAGATACGAGGCCTCCTCGAAGGCAAACGTGTCCCGCACCCCGAAGTCCACGACCTCCCGTGTGCGGTCAAACAGGTTCAACTCCTTCGCCACCCGCTCCGCCGCCGACAGGTAGGCCTCCTGGCAGTCCTGGTGCGCCCGCAAGGAGTCACAGAGAGCATAGACCGTCTCCCGGTGTTCGGGAAGGGCACGGGGCACGGTTCCCAGCGCCGCCGGCAGTTCCGAGGGAAGGTCGAACGCAAACTCGCTGAACATCACGTAGCGCCAGATTTCCTCCGCAATGGTGTTGGCCTTGTTGCTTTTGGTTTTCAGGTCCAGACCCAGCACCGCCTCCAGGAAAGAGGCCAGCTCCGGACGCCAGGATGCGTCGCCATCCAGCTTTTCCCGACGCTCCGCATCCGGACAGAGGAACGCACGGAGGATTTCCACGGGCGACTCCGCCTTCAGCAGCGTTTTCAGTTTCGGCCAGCCCGTGCCCCCGGACAGCAGCTTGTTGATGGTGGCGAAATCCGGACGCCCTCCCTGAAACAACGCATCCATCTGGGCCGCCCGCTCCGGACAGGCCCGACGGCAGAGCGCCTGAAAGCCCTCCCCATCGCCATTGGGAAACACCTGCCGCTCCTCCAGCCCGAAAATGGAATAGGGATCGGCCCGTTTGGCCTTGTCGTCGCGCGGTGCGGGGCTGGGCAGATAGACCAGAAGCTGAGCCTGGCCCGGGGTGGATTTCGACAGATTCCGCCACGCCGCCATGACCCGCTCCCGGCCCTCAATCGTCGACTCCGACACATCAACCACTGTCCTGTCCTCTACCTGCAAAGATGCAACCACATCACGATACAATCCCTCCGGGTCATAGACCATCAGGATGTCCGTGTGCGAAAGTCGGGATTCGAAATACGATAGGAGGAAGGTTTCGAGGGTCATGATTATTGGGTCAGCTTACTAAGTTTCGGATTGCTTGTTCGATATGGGCTTTTTCGGGAAGTATGCGGTATAAAGCGGCACCTTGGGAACGCAACACTTCCCGCGCCTCTCCGAATGTTGTTGCTACGTTGTTAATGTCTTTGGTGGTAACTACAAGTCCCTTGCCGAATGGCACGTGACCGCTGAGCTGGTTTTGTAGGTGCCCTTTTTCCAGCTCGTTTCGGAAGTAGCGCTCACTTGCAGCTTTTACTTCGATGGGCAACATGCCGCCTTTCTCCACAAAACGATGCCTTGTGATGGCTATTGGCCGCTTCGCTCCTTCCAACACCATGTCTACAAATGTATTGCCCTCTTTGCCGGGCATGAATTTCTGTGTGCTGATTTTGTCGAAATAGGGTTCAAACACGGTTTTCACCTGTGCCTCTGAAAGACGGCCAGAAAGCCGTCCCTGAAGCTGGGTTTCCAAACGGTTAATCGCAGCCTGATCGCCTAAACGCCTGGCTTCGGCCATTTTTTCACCAAAACGGGCAATCTCCTTCTGGAAACCAGGGTCTGTTTTCATCACATGCGCGGCGAAGTCATCCATGTTCTCATTGATCAGACGCGCCCTTTGATTGATATCCCCCATGTGGACATTGCGGGTTTCCGGCAGTTTGACTTCATTCCCTTTCATCGTGCGTTCAAAACGGGCCGCTTTCAGGGAGTTGTCCACCTTGGCAACGGCCAACTGCATTCCGCGTGTAAGTCCATAGAATCCAGCTCCCAGCGCTGCACCACCAGCAGCTCCAGTCGCTGCCGCCACACCAACTTGCTTTGCGGCTTCGGCAATTGATTCTCCATTTTCGATTACCCGGAGGGTAGTGACTGCTACATTTGAGACGGAACCAACCGCAGCCCCTGATGCTGCTGACGAGACCCAAGGAATCGGGATCATAGGAGCAATTTTGGCCGCAGCCAATCCACCAGCTAAACCCGTCACAGTACCTATCAATGCCCCTTTGCCAGCTTCACTCACCGCAGTCTCCACGCTTTCGGTCTTTAAATAGGCCGTGACTCCATTGTTGAGGGCGAAAAAGCCGCCGTTGATGGCGGACCACCCCAACATGCCGACTTTCCCTGCGATTGCGAGGGGGACGACGGCTACACTGACAACCAGAATCCCGTCAGAAACGAGTTTTGCCCAATCCCCCCCTGTGACCGTTTGTTCAAGTTTTTTCTTGAATATGATGTTGGATATTCCACCCACAATCGGCAGGTCACAAATACGACCGGGAATGTATAGATCTCCGACCAGATAATCCACCCGCCTTGCGATCAGGATTCCGCGCTTATCAAGATTAAGCTGTTCAGAAACTTTTTCCAGCTCTTGCATCAGTTCGTTGGCATCTTTCATCCGAATCGAAACTGCTGTTTCTGTGGGGAACACGATCTTCTCGCCTTCGATCTTCTTCACCACATCCATAGTTTTTCCGTCTTTAAGTTGCTCCAAACGGAGTTGTAAAAACGTGTCGACCGCAGGTTCCAGCCCGTATTGAACCAGATTGACCGCACCGATTTTATTCAAAAAACCATCTTCGCCCAAGGAAATTTCAAAGCGATTGTCACCAAAATGGATCTCAATCCCTTGGATATCGGGTCGTTCAATCAACTCCATTGACCTAAACTCAGGGGCTCTGAAAAGCCCGCTTTCCGTTACACCAACCGGTATATTGTCGACCAGAACGTTGATACGAAGCATGCCGACTTCGACAACACGAATGGAAGCCACATCACTGATTTCGAGCCCAACGGGTTTCCCAATGCCGGGAATCTTGGGGTCTAGGGCCTCGGTTGCGGCCAGTTTAGAGACAGAACCTACAGCAGTAATAGGGTCCATAATTTTTTATCCTATGAGGGTTGAGATGAAACTTTTCAAGCATTCATGGCGATCTGGAGACATGTGTACCATATGCAAAGCCTGTTGATACGCCTGTTCCCGCTCCCCCTGACCAACCGAAATCAACATAGCATCCTCCAAGTGGCAGTCCAATTCACGGACAGCATCAAAGAGATACCAGTGTGGGTCAAGGCGTAAAAAATCGGACAGCAGGGGGATACAGGAGCTGCAATCGGCTTCTTCAAAGGTGTGACTTGCCTCCTCCCATGAGAGATTTTTAAGGAGGCATATCAGTTGCCGTAGGAAGCAGTCCATGGATTCTGATTTTACCACTTTGCACAAAAGCATGGTTAAATGCGCGGAATCTGTCGGAAACCGATGGTGACTTAAATCCCGGAATTCATGGGATTCCACCAGCATGGCCATAAGCTTCTGGCCAAAAAACCGAAGGATTTCAGGATTGGCTTTTGCTGCATGTAGAAGCTCCTGAATCGACTCGCGCGCCCAAGAAATGAAATTTTCATCCCAGGTTCGTTCCAATCGCTTGCCGATCTGACGGAGTGTTTTCCCCGCATGGTAATAGTCCGGGGGATGGCAAACCTGAGGTGAGTTGAGCACAGGTGGCCTTTTATCGATCAACGCCGCAGGTGCCAGCTTAAGAGCCTTACCAGCATTTTTAACCTTCACCACAGCCTCCCCATCCTCCAGTTCGTGAAGGTCGCGGCACTCTTCCTTGGTCATGCCAAGTGTGGTTCCAATCCGCTCTGCCTCCTCCGCATCGGTGATACGAAGGATAATCTTGGTATTGGTGTTGCGAACCACCGCATCAGCTAGACTGGCAGGAGACTGATCCACCACCACGACGCCCAGACCCGCTTCCCGCCCTTCCTGAAGCAATCGGACGATCTGTTTCAGAAGGAAGCCACCGGAACCCATATCGGACTTGCTTTTGCTCTCCTCGAGTTTTTTGTCCAGCAGGTTGTGCGCCTCCTCAATGACGAGGATGATGTCTCTAGCTTTATCCTTGCCGCCCTTTGAGGCGGTCGCCTGTTGGTGGGCGCGTATGCGTTCGAGCAGGAGAGACAGCACGAACGAGGGCATTTTCGCCTCGCTTGGAGGTAACGAGTCCATCTCAATGATCACATCGTCCCCGCCAAAGAGATCCTTCAAGGGTTTACAGCCGCCCCAGCCGAAAATGTCCTGATAAAGGTCGTCGAAGAACAGCTTCGTTCGCCCCAGCAAAGCGCCTTTGTAGTTTGATTTCAGTTCAGGACCATAGTTCAGTGCTCCAGCCACCTGTAAGGCCTCCATGTGCAGATCCAACATGGTTGGGTACAAAGCTTGGCCTGCGCCCCGGTAAATCCCCTGTTCGATATCCCACTCGTATTTGAGGTAACAATTTTGGATAGATTCGCGCAGTTTGGGACCGATCAGCGCCTCCACCGGCAACAAATCAGCTAGAGCATCTGAAAAAATGGAAATATGGCGCTTCAGGCTTGTACCCGGCTCAAAATAGAAGGGGTTGATGCGAAGGGCGGTATGGTCAGAGGCCCCAAGCGAGAGGATACGGTTGGAGACACCCGGACGGCGCAGCAGATCTCGGTACGTTTTTTTCGCTGATTCGATGACCACAACTTGGAAACGACTTTTGGGAAGTGCGTTCAAAATACTCGCGGCGCGCTGGGTCTTTCCGCTTCCGGTAGTGCCCGCAATCAACAAATGACTGGTCATGTCACTGGCGGGTATGCGAAACTCAGAGGATATTGCTGTGTTTCTGTCCGGGTTCAAGTCTCTGGCGGTATATCCGCTACCAAGATGGGCCAAATCACCTAGCCAAACGTTTTGGTGCTCATGCTCCTTTTCACTTGCCTGGGGATTCGGCTTTCCGTAAAAAACGTTTTTCTTTGTTTTCAAACCGGGAAGGTCTGATTCCGGTACCGGAAGAAAGAGGGCGGCGACGTGCCGGCTCTGCATGGTAATGGACAAGTAACTATCTTGGATTTTCTCATTCCGGGTAAGATGGTCGGCATAACCTTCGCCTGCGTAAACCTGGGTCTGGAAGGGTTTCAGATAACTGCGGGCCCCCGCCAAACATCCCGAGATATTTCTGGCAATACGCACCGAAAGGGCTGTGGATGGACTGAACACCTCTGCACCAAAATGATACGCACCGGTGCCCGCTGCCTTTTTAAGGGATTTAAGCGAGTCTTGTAGTTTCTGGTCTAATAGTTCCAAAAACGCATTCGTCGTAGTAGTGGTCGTGCTTTCGCCCTTTTGCAGGGTTTGATTCCATGCTTCGTTGATTGATGTATTCGTTCCTCGCTGAAAGGAAATGTTGCTTCTCATCCAGTACTTTCTATTTCCAAGATTCCGATCGAACCATTTGGCTGATTCTGGCATTTTTTCGCCAAGCCAACTAGATAAATCGCATATTTTCTCAAGAAAAGCACCCTTTTGAGGTGCTGCACTTTCATCTGCACTGGCTTCGTTTCCAATCGTCACATCAGAGCCGAATAGCACCTTAAAGGCTGTAGATAAAATATTCGCCGTTTCATTTTGGTTTTGCGAGAATACTTCGCCAGATGCTTTGCCTACAACATGTCCTTCTGCTTTGCTGGCGGATATACTGTTTTGTACTTTGATTAATGATGAAATTGCTGTCTTTATTTCCGTCAGCTGGGCAATCTTATCATTCGCCTCCTTTTCCTGAGTTTTGCCGACCGTAAAAACTACGGTGAAAGCCTCCTCGTGAGCGAAGGGCTCGATGATGTCATTCAGGGTTCCAAAAGAATTTTGCCTTTCGCCAGATTCAGGGAATTCGCGATTCTCTTCGAGAATGGATGGGGACGGGAATCCGGAAGTGACCACGACATCCGCTTTCGAATACCTGCCGATTTCATTGATTAGTACAATGACGTCATCTTCGGAGCACTCGGCGGCCCGGCTTTCAGGAAAGGAGCGCTTTGCGAACTGCCCTAGCAAGGAGCGAAAATGAGCGCGTAGTTCCTGCGTTCTTTCCGGATAGGGGTTGAATGGGCTTATGGTTTTTAGACCTAAATAGTAGAACAAACCGGTATTTGGTCTTTTGGCAATGATCCAAAGAAGTTCTTGATCTGTTTCCAACATCGACAACATGTTTTCCCATTCCCGGGGGGAGGGATAGTCGCCGCGGTATCCAATTCGATCAACTTGTGCCACCTGCAGGTCGGCACAACCTGGTAGAAGCAATTGATTTTTTGAGCATTCCTTGGGTATGAGTAATTCCGAGTTCCCGATACCAATTTCTAATTTGGCAAACTCTGTCAAAGCGAGAAGCTTGATTTCCGTGGGTAATGTATTTTCATTCATCAGAATACTTTTATGTTTTGTATTTGTAGGCACTCGATAAGTCGTGACGTGATCGTTTGTTGTTAATGCACTGCTTGTTTTTGATGATGCGGTACGAAAGCGTGGGCTCGAAGTATCATTGCAATCTCAGAACCTATTCGGCGATGACACTTCCACTTCAGCTTTAACAACCCATTTCATGTCACCTTTTTTTCTTAATGCGTTGTTCAGGCATTTGCTCACAATGGCCTCCTGACCGCCAATACCAGAGCCCCGTACCTTCATAAAATCTGGTGAATATTTGTCGTTTGGAGCTGGCTTGGTGATGTAAAATGCCCCCTCGGGATGATTCGATTTGATGGCGTCGAGTAGAAGATTAAGACTCGCATAGTCCGTTCCGCTGCCGCTATTCCAGTATCCGGTAATGTGCCCCACGGATAAACTAAATTTCGAATCAAAATTGCACTTTAAATTCAAGTAAGTTGCAAACCCCGAAATAAAAATGTTATTTGAATTTAAAAGCTTGCAAATTGCTACGGCATCGGCGCTTGCCACGTCAACGATGGATTTTTTCCAAACTTGATTTCCTGCACGTACGCCAAACTCGACGGCCGATATGACATAAAGTTTCGAAACGGCAATCTCCCCGGCATTCTTTGATTCCATTAACCCTGTGTCGTATGGGGTTGCGATAGTTGGCAAAATCATTTCAACGGGAGAAGGCGCTTTCGGCAACTTCGCCAAACTGTTCTTTAATAAAACGAAATCAGATTCGGTAAATGTTTTATCATTCATGGCGTTTTTCCAGATAGTTTGATGGGTTACTTGCCGCTTGGTTGCCGTATAACGCAACCAATGGAGTTTGTCGTGTCCTTGATTTTCGATAAATGCATTTTTTGCCGTCCGATATGCCAGGGAGGGAGTCATCATGTAAACAAGTGTGGCGAGTAGCAGCACCGCAACAATGTTGTATATGATATACGATATGTCCATGGTTATTGTCCGTCCAAAGCAACCCTCGCCAACCCGCCCAAAATATCCGTGTATGGTGCGAACTCAGGAAAGGAGTTGTTTGGTCTAAATCCCGACGCAATGTTTAAAAATAATTTTGTTCCTTTTCTCGTTCGATTGATGTGCTGATGTAGTGTTTGGTACAGCATATATGAGTTAATCGGAACGGCTTTCAGATCCGCCGCGCTCAGTTTTTGAGCAAGTGTGCCGCATAGAAACTGGTTTTTGCTCCCGCCTCCGGATATTATAATTGGGAAGCCTTTTTTGTATCGGGTTTCCGTCAGAACGCCGAGAATCTCATCAAGCGCGCCGTCATAGATTTCGGATGTAGCCATCTTGCAAACATCATAGTATGGATCATCCTTGAATACTTCCGGTTCGGAGCAAATATCACACTTTATACTTTCAGCTCGATCCAAACAAGATTCGATGGCTAAGTCTGGATTTGCTGATCGGAATTTATCAAGAATGATTTTATTGATTCGGTTGCTACCCGCTGCAAAGCTTTTGGATATTTTTTTTCCGACACTTGGAAATTCACCATGAACATCCAACGAGTATCCGCCAGCGTCAATCACCAAGTACTCGGACAGCCCTTCATCACTGTCTAGGCTGGCAAACTTTCTGTGCCATTCTTCCAATGTCGGAACAGTGACAGATTGGAGTTGTATATGATCAGGGTTGGCGGGTTTATTCGAGAACTGTCGTTCAAACCAAGCTTTTATTCCAGAGCGATGGTAGTGCGACCAGGCTTGTTTGACTTCCGCTAGCTTTTGTCGATTTGTAAATTCAATTTGTTCTGCCCGTTTGACCTCTTCGAACGCTTGTTTGCCTGCATCTGCAAGATGTGATAAGACTTCTCCGAAAAAGAGTCGCGGGCATTCTGCCTCTCGAATTATCGCCAAACGGCCTAGTATTGAACCTTCAAGTAGCTCATTCGCCTTGGTTTCGATTGTTTTGAAATTTCGGGCTTTTGTGTCTGGAAATGCCCAGTAAATATTCCCGATTCCCCCCCTGTTTTTTTTGTACTGCATTACAGCCATTTGCCTGACAGACTTTACAAAATGAAAGACAAGTTCATCATCCGTACCTTTGTCCAAAGAATCCTTGTCTATTTGCGGCAAACCAATTTCAACTGTAAATGTCGGCGTTGGAATCGGGTTATGAATAAAAACCCCAATGGCTTCACTGTCAGCCTTAATTGATTCACGGATAATGTGTGAGACGTCGCTGCGGATTGAGTCCGCTGCATTTTCGTCAGAAAAAGTATATTGTTGGTGCGTCAACTCCATATATTTGCTTATAGAAGATCCAATATCCAAAAAGCGTGTAACCATGTTTACTTTGAACGGTTCGAGAAATATGGCGATTTCACCTGCGCTTTCCATCCAATCGTTGCGTCCTGTGATCTTAATTTCCGCTACCCCTTTCGAAACTTCGCTTCTGGACAATAAATCATACATTTTGATGGGTACGGGGGGTAGGTGAATCTGTGCAAAAGAATCGGCCTCAATTCGCGTCGGATATTGGGCACTTGTTATTTCCCGCCCTTCCCACATCAAGCGTACAGCCTCGAGTCGAATGGATTTTTTCGAACCGATTTCCATGTGAATGGTGGAACCAGGGCAGGGCTGAACATTTTTCGTCGTTGTAAAAACATCTTCTGGCGACAATTCAGACGCATTTTTGATCGCGACTTCATCTATGGATTTGTATTTGCAGCTCAATACATTCGCAACATCGAACATTTCTATGTTTGTGAATTCTTCAATTTTTTTGCCAAGGATGTTAATTGCGTCTGAAGCCTCTTCTTGTAAAACGATATTGATGCATACATCGCAGATAATCGTGTATGATTCTTTCAGGTGTTTGCTGATACGGCGTGCGCATTCCGTGGCTGCTAACTTGAGAGAGTTTTTTGAAATTACTTTTTGGTTTATGGCGGATACGAGGGTGTCGTTTATCCTGATTATTATCTCACTTGCGCCAACATCCGCGCTGTCATTAAGCCACAACAGCCGATCCGACTGAATATACGCCAGCTCAATGCGGTTCGCGTAAACTGATAGAATCGCTTCCAGAAATAGGGTATTGCTGTGCAGGCTCATCGTTTAACATCCCATTTGAATTTCATGTGTTTCGCTAAAAATCGATCTCATCTTGCGTCCCGTATTCATCATCCTCACCTGACGGAGGGGGCTTTGATTTTCGTTTCTGTGTGGCTTTCCCGGGTTTGGGTGGGGGTTCTTGGTAGAGGTGTTCGAGGTTGTGGGCGATGGCGATGGATTTGTCGGTTTTGCAGACGGTTTCGACTCGGGTAGGCCAGATGCTGTGGGCTAGGTGGGCCCAGTCGTAGTCGCCGGCTTCGAGCTTGCCCCAGCATTCCTTGCAGGCTTTTTGCCATGGGCTGTGGTTGAAGAGTTTCCAGAGGGGGGCGGCGGTGATGAGGACACCGTCGTTGAGGTTGGGAATCCAGGGGAGCGCGGCGACGCGGAGGAGTTCGGCTTTGAGGTCGCTGAGTTCGGCGCGGAGGTCGTGGAGGGTTTCGACCTGTTTGCGCAGCTCGGTGTTGGGTACGTCCTGGAGTTCGCCTTGCAGGCGTTCGAGGTCGAGGTGGATGTCTTTGAGCTTGGGGTCCACGAAGTCGTTGACGCAGGTGTAGAGGGTCTGGTCGTTGAGGCGGTGGTAGTAGAGCCAGAGGGTGTAGGAGCCGGAGGCGGTGGAGAGCGGCCAGTAGATGGGGGCCTTGCGGCGGCTTTTGCTGTAGCGCTTGAGGTGGTCGGCAAAAAAAGCTGCGGGTTTGCGGAAGTAGTCGCGCAGGCTCTTCAAGCCGAGGATGTCGCAGGCTTCCTGCTCGATGGCGTCGTGACGCTCCTTCCAGATGACCTCCAGGGACTCGCGGACGCGGGTGACGATGTCCTCGGAATGACCGGGATCGTCCACGAGGATGCCGGACCAGCTCAGGCGCAGGGGATAGTCAGCGGGCACGTCTTTGGGCTCGGCAGGGAGCCCTGCGGCATTCTGCAGCATCCCCGGCGGGCACACGGGCAGCGGATCAAAGGGGTCGGGCAAGGGCGGCGGCTGGCGTTCGCCCGTGGCGTAGCGGATGTCCCAGCGGGCGTAGGTGGTGCCGAGTTCGTATTCAAGGATTTCGCCGACCAATTCGCTGACGGAAGCCGTTTGTTGTCCTGAGTTCCCAAGATAGGGTTCCAATTCATCGACATCACATATAGGGGGCTCGAGGTATTTGCAATCTGCTTCTTGAATGCCATAAAGACCGAGGGCAAGTGCGTCGATCTCCTGTCGAATCGAATGTGTCCGAGAAACAAATTCGTTTGAAGTAGCAACTCGGCGGAAAAAGATCTGACCAATGGTCGTGTCCACTGTAGTGGCCAACTCTGGCGACACAAATGCAGAGGATACGAGCTTAACCGATGCGTGAGAGCGTTGAGCCTCCCAGCCGTTCAGCGCTAGACTGGCAAATTTGTCTCGGTCGGAACTGCTCAATTCCGGCGTGGGTGTAACGCAGATGTCCCCCATATCGAACTGAGGGTGACCTCCTCGGCCTAGGAGCATCTTGAGAAGCATGTCAAATGGTTTAGAAGCTAGTAGCCCCAACATCGGAAGAAGATTGGGGGAGTAGATGCCCGATCCCCTGACACTAATGATTGCACCAGATGGAAGGGCCTGAGGACAAAAACGGGCTGCACGAAGAGGATATGTAATTCCAGGCAAAAAGTATGCGTCTGGATTTTTCACCACCCAAAAAGTCTGGTAGCCATCGATATGAGAGTATTTTCGATCCACTTCGCTTTTAAGCTCGTCGCCATTCCGCCCCCAATTAATGACTAAATCTAAATCCGCATAAAACAAGGAGGTCTCGCCTCCCTTAGCCATTGGAAACCAAGTGGTGCCCTTCAGGATGGCGGGAACTTCCCAGCTTGTGCGCACAAAACGAAAGTCATCAGAAGTCGCCAAACCTTGCTTTACACTTTGGTTGTCTTTTTTATAAGGACAGAGATCCCGAAAAAGAAGGCGGACCTTCTCTGACACCCAATATGCGAAAGGTGATCCCGGAATTTTCGCGAACGAATCTACGCTTACATGTTTCGTGATCTCATTAAGTGAGCCAGAGTAGAGGGTGTGTATAGATAAGCAGAGATCACTGGCCTTGTCAGAACTGCTAAGCAATTGAAAAAAAACGGTAGTGGAGCTCGCCTTTGCTTTCTGAAGCACGCATGCGGCTGTTTCGACCATAGCGCTGTCGAGAACTCCATTTCCTAAATCAGCAAAGACCACGGGCGGAAGCGAGGATGCGACTACATCCTTGCGCCAGCTTTCCAGCGAACTCACATAATAGCCAGCCCTTGACGTTATCGCACCGCACAACCCACGAGGCACTAGCATTTCTTCCGTCCTCTCAACAAAGGACCCATAGATTTCGTTCTTGGAACGTGGGTAGATTCGGGAAAGTTGCTTCTTGCTGGTTTTACAAGGAGTTCCAAACGGCGGATTCATTACCACCGCATCATATCGCTTGCGGCAGAGGTCAATAAACGCAAAGCCTCGGGCCGCATCCTCGGCGAAGAGTTTTTTCCGGTACCCGGAAGAGTCGGCCTGTTCGGCGTAGAGGCGGAGGGCGTTTAAGACCTGGTCTTCGGCGGTGGCCCAGAAATCGGAAGAGAGTGACGGGTGCCGAGTGACGAGTGACGAATCCAGCTCCAGTTCGGGTTGGGGGGTGCTTGGGTTAAGTTCCCCGGCGTTGAAGAGTTCGGCAGATTTGTTTTGTGTTCGCTGCCAGGTGCTACGGGCGCGTTCGATGGCATCGCGGAGTTCCTCTTCGATTTTGAGGAGGGATCCGGCTTCTCCGGCGAGTTTCATGTGTTCGAAGACGGTTTTGACGAGGTCGCCGAGGAGGGGCGGGTTGAGTTTGGCGCAGAATTCGTCCAGCAGGGCTTCGTCGCCGGGCATGGGTTCGGCGCAGACGATGTTGGCGCGGAGGACGCGGGGGCGGTCGGCGGCTTTGAGGCCCATGGTCTGCCAGGCTTTTTGGGCGCGGAGCCAGAGGGAGAGTCCGGCGATCTGCACGGCGCGGGGGTCGATGTCGATGCCGTGAATGTTGTGTTCGATAATGAGGCGGGGAATTTCCTTGAGAAAGGCCTCGTAGCGTTCGGCTTCCGTCCGTTTTTGGAACGTGAACCCCTCATGGGACGTAAGAAAGTTCAAGAAGACTGATGGCTCGGCCCACTGCTCCTGAAGAAACTGCTGCCAGTTGACGTCTACAAGCGGGCGGCAAAAGGAGAGGCGGTCTGCCCGCTCCTTTGCGGCCCGGCGGCTGTAGAGGAGGAGTCTCCCCGGCTTCGTTTGCCCGGGAGCATCGTATGGCCACACCGCCAGAACTGCTGTGTCCGGGGTAAGCGGCTCTCCGCTTGCCGCGCAATTGAACCCCGTATGCCACGAAATCTGAATACTGTTCGGATCGATGGAAGGAATGATCTCCTCGCGGAAATCGGGCAGCAATTCCCATGCTTCACGGTAGATGACCTCGAACAGGTCAAAGGCATAAAGCCCGAAGTGCATGGAGCCGCAGGCGGGGTCGAGCAGGCGGATCTCGCGGGGGTCTTTGAGGGGGCGGTGGGGGATGAAGACGGGCTGGCGGAGGAGGTCTTCCTGCGAGAGCCCCTCTTCGCGGGAGCGCAGTGCCCGGCGTCGGACTTCGTTGCAGGCATTCACGAACCAGGGTTCGCCATAGATTGTGCCGTCCCCGCCTTGTCGGTCTTTCCGGCATTCCAAGAAGAGAGCGTCGAGGAGGTCCTGAGTTTTGACGCCGTTGTAGACCGAGGGAAGAAGGACCCGATCTTTGAAGTCATCCATCCACGCGAAGGTTTCTTCACCGGCAGGGTGGCGGACGTAGCCGTCAACCGTATGCGCCAAGGCGATCATCCTTTGAATCGATTCCTCCGAGGCATCGAATTCGGGGAAGGTCTCTTTGTCGCCGGTCTGGAGCATACGGGCGGCATCGGCAGTTCCATCATCAGAGTCTTCGCCGTTTGCCTTCGTCTGTTGGCTGAAGAACAGCTCGTCGGGCCGGCGGACGAGGTATTGGCACTGTTCGGCGAGGCTGGTTTGGCCCTGGGTCATTTCGTACCAGATGCGGCCGAGGGTGTTGTCGGAGAGGAAGCAGACGACGTAGCGGGGGGTGAAGAACTGGTTGCGGACGGCGAGCTCGCGGGAGTTGCGGGGGGCGGCGGAGGCGTCGCGCATCTTTTTGCGTTCGGCGGGGTCGTTGTAGTACTGGTAGATCCAGCCGATGGTTTCGTCCTCGGACCAGAGGGGGCGGAGTTCGGGGGCGTCAAGGATGTCGAGCAGCTCCATGAGGCCGGCTTCGCGGGGGAAGAGGAGGGCCTGGGGGGAGCGGCGGTCGAAGAGGACGCCGAGGTCGACGGCGAGTTCGTCTTCGAGGCATTCGAGGAAGACACGGTAGCGCTGGTAGGTGTCGCCCTGGGAGGCGCCGCTGAGCTGGAGATAGACTTTGAAGCCGGTGGAGGTGTAGCGGTTGCGGACGCATTCCTGGACGAGGCCGCGCTCCTCGCACATGCGGAGGGCGCAGAAGCGGTTGAGGACGGTGAAGGCGAGTTCGCGGAGGATGCGGTCGACGGCTTCGTGGGGGGCGTGTTTGGGGTCGGGCGAGAGGGAGGCGAGGTGGGCGTGGCGCTGGCGGAGGAGGCGGGCGGTGGCGCGGTCTTCGTCACTGAGGTGGCTGAGGCGTTCGAGAGGGAGGCATTTGCCGTCGGGCTGAATGCCATAGACACCCTGGAGCTGGGCGGTGAATTCGTCGACGAGCACTTTCCGCGCGGCGGCGGTCATGCGGGCGAGTTGGTTGCGGGTGTCTTTGTCGAAGGGCATTAGGGGGAATTGCGGATTGAGGATTGGGGATTTGGGATTGAAGTCGTTTTAGTGACGAGTGTCGAGTGACGAATGACGAGTGGAAGAAGTGGGGAGTGGTTTTTACGGGAGCGCCGATCTCCGCATCGGCTGGGGCGGAGGGGGTGGGAGGGATATGGGATAAGGGATACGGGAGAAGCGGCAGCGGAGCTGCCTGGATATGGGAGATGCGCCCCGCACTCGCGGGACTGGATATGGGAGATGGTGGGAAGTGAAGTCGTTTTAGTGACGAGTGTCGAGTGACGAATGACGAGTGGGGGGGGGAAGGAGGACGGTTGGTGGTTATGTGGGCAGGGCGTTTATGCGGGTTTCGAGGTTTTGAAGCGTCTTGAGAATGGTTTTTAAGTCGGGAGGGGTGGCAAAAAACATGGGAAGCATGTCATGGTGGTCTTGTTCGAGCCCGGAAAGGTGTGCGGGGTTGGGGAGGAGTCGGAAGGTGCCAGGAGTGCAGTCTTCGTAACGGGCACGGGCGCTGCGGAAGTAGATTTGCTTGTGGCGCACGACTCGTTCGCGCAGGTCGGTGTCGGCGAGGGATGTTTCGAGCAGCGCCGGGCTTGAAGCCAGACTGGCGAGGTCGTGATAGTGGCGGCTAATCCTCGGAGGCTGTTGCTGGGCCGGGTCCCGGTTGGCTTCCGCGTGCAGCAGGGTGGCTTTTTCCCAGAAGGTGCGTTCCGGCTTGAGGGCGCTGATGGAAGCCACTCCCATGTCTCCCCCAAAGCGCTCGCCGAGATAGGATTGAATGGCGCGGTCTTCAGGCATCGGGGACCTCGGCGCGGGCGATGGCGGTTAGGTGGGGACGCATCCAGGCGGGCGCGGCGGACTGTTCGCTGAGAAGGCGTTGTTTGGCGGCGGTGTCCAGTTTGCGGCGGAGGGTACGGATATGGTCGGGGCGGACGCCGTCCTTGCCGATGGCACGCAGGCCTTGCACAACCCAGCCGGTGGGGCTGTTGGCCAGGGAAAGCAGTTTGCCACTGTTGCGCTTGAACTGGATGGTGAGGGCTCCGCTTTGAAAGGTGGAGGCGGCCCCGTCGGTGTGATAGACAAGTTGAGCGGGAACCTGGGTGGTGAGCCCGAGCTGGTTGGCGGCCAATGCCGTGGATGGAAGCACCCTCAGCTTGCGTTTCCGGGCAATGGCTTGCACCAGGGCATCGGGGCCGGCGCCAACCTGCCCCAGGATGGGATGCGAGTGGGGCTTGTCGTAGATCCCATGAGCCACCCGGCGAATCAAACCAGCCGTCACCATACGGCCGAGGGTGACCGCAAGGATCCGGGGATCGGCCAGGTCGTTGAAATCAAAGGGTCCAAAAGCCCAGCCGGGACCGTTCTGGGAAATTCGATCTTGGATTTGGTCTTGCAGGGTTGGGGTGTTCGTGGTTTTCATGTTGTAATATATGACATGTATTTACAACAAGGTCAAGGGGTTTGCGGGAAGATCGTAGAAGGGAGAAGCGGCAGCGGAGCTACCTGGAGAAGGGGGAAAGAAGAAGGGATGAAAGCGAACGTTGAACATCGAACGTCGAACATCGAATGGTAGGAATTCTGTTTCATTTCCGGGCCTCCAGGAGCTGTTGGCCTTTGGGGGTGAGGCGGTATTTCTGGAGGCGGCTGTTGGGTTTGTCGGGTAGGGTGTACTCGATCAGGCCCTGCTCCATGGCCGGATGGAGGTAATTGTTTGACTGGGTCGGTGACTGGGCTCCTGAGACGGATCCAGATACCGTGATTTCCTCTTTCAGAAACACAGTGAGGAATTCGATGTTCGGGGCCCGTCGGGGGGCGATGGAGTCCGCGATCTGATTGCAGATGCGCTCTTCTTCGTCCAGTGGGGCGGCAATACCATGAATCGTTCGATCATCCGCCACCCCGAAAACCAGCCTGCCACCGGCACTGTTCGCAAAGGCGAAGAGGGTCTTCAACCAGTTTTTGGGCGAAGAGGTTTCGCGCTTGAACTCAAGCGTTTTGCTTTCGGACAGGTGGAGGAGGCTGGTCATGGAAATTGTGCTGTTGAATGTGGGTTAATAACCATCCATGAACAAGACCAGACCCACACTGAAAACGTCCCAGTCTGAGGCCTTTGGAGATTTTACGCCACAAATGGTCCACCCATTGTTCCCATCTTGAATGACTGGTACACGGGGATACCCACCCCCTGGAGTGTTGAGAATTTTGACGATATCTCTTACAATTTCAGAGCCCTCAAAGTGAGCTTTCCAGTGTCGGTAGGGATATGCCGTATTCCAATCCAGATGAGTGGGGCGAGGCCGACTACCGCCTCTTCCAGGAACAATCATTACATCTCTGTAAGGTGCGGGGCTTCCAGGTGTAGTCCCCGCATCCACAAGAATTGCATCCAAGCGGTGAACAATCGACGTTGATACTCTGGAATCCCAGATCGTCTGGGGTAGCGTGGTGTGGTCCGTGGCAAACGAAGCCACTTTGGTCCAGCCACTGCTCATCGGGGCAGCATGTACCTGTGCGCCTAGAATTGCACTTTTGACAACTTTCCAGGTGTCTGTGAAAGGCACTGCGCGTAATCCACCCCATGAGAAGATTCGTGCAGCCTCTGATTGTAGGAGGACATCCACCCCCGGCGGAAGATGCGAGGGATTTGTGATGGCATGCCAATTTGGCACACTACGGACTGCATTCGTAAGTGCTTGGCGAATCGTAGAACGGAACGAATAGACATCATGAAGACTGGGCGTATTGCGTTTTGCGTAAGCATATTCAAGCAGACGCTGATCCCAGCCCGTAACGATAGGGGCAGCTGCACTGGGCTGTAAAAGACCCCGAGTTCGCTGTTGACGAACGAAGGGTTGTGCCTGGATTTGGTCAACCAGACTCTTTAGAATGTGAAGAGGTACGCTGCTCATGGGATCATTGCCATTCGATGTCGACGGATTTGCCGTCTTTGAGGAGGGTTTCGATTTCGGTGAGGCGGGCGAGGAGGTTTTGGAGCTGCGGGAGGGTGACGCGTCCACGGGGGAGTGGGACACTGCGGCTTTCGCCGCCTTCGTCTTCTTTTAGCTTTTTGAGGCGCTGGACAATGAGGGTCATTTCGCTTTCGACCCGCTGGAAGCCTTGCTGGATGTCCCACTGGCGGTTGAGGAGGCTCTTGAGTCCCTTGAGTCCCTGGGGCGGGGTGCTGAGCTGGAGCTTGTCCAGTTCGGCGGAGAGGCGCTCCTTGTCTTCGGTGCCGAGGAGGGCCCAGTCGGGTCGGGCCTTGAGGGCGGCGGCGCGGTACTGGATGGCGTTGTTCATTTCCACGAGGAGGAGGGCGACGCTGTCTTCAATCTCGGAAATGAGCTTGAAGGTGCGGGTCTGGATGTCGCTGCGGAGTTCGTGGAAATCCTCGCGGGAGAGGGTTTCCTCCAGTTCCTGGCGGGCGGTGTGGGTGCGGTCCTTGAGGCTGCCGGGTTCGCCAGTGTCAGGGAGTTCGTGGAGGGCGGCGAGGATGTCGCGGGATTCGCGGATGGCATCGTCGAGGCCGCCTTCAAAGCCGCGATGGACGGCGCGGGCCCAGCAGAGGTTGTCGTAGAGGGGGCAGTCTTCGCCGCCAAGGATTTGGGGGGCGTTGGAGGCATCGGCGGCGAGGAGGCCGGCGATGCTGTTCTGGAGGCTGCGGGCGCGTTCGGAGCCGGGGAGTTTGAGGTGTTGCAGGCGGAGGTCGATGGGGCCGTAGCGTTTCTGGAATTCGGGGAAGTGGCGCATTACGCACTTGCTGATTTCCTCTTCGAGGGGCATGACGGAATCCCCGGTGAGTTCGAGGAGGCGGTCCATGGCACGGGTGAGGGCGTCGAGGTCGGGCACGCTTTCGCGGAGGGAAACGCCGACTTTGTTGAAGGCGTTGCTGTTGCGGAGGGCGTCTAGGGCTTTTTCGCCGCGCACGGTGATTTCCTCGCCCCCGGAGCGGAGAGTGAGCTGGCCGGCGGTGAGGAGGGCGCTGACGAGGTAGCGGGTGGTGTCCTTGGACCAGCCCCAGGGCGGGCCGTAGAGGTCGTCGAGCATTTGGCGTCCATCCGCCTGCCCGCGTTTTTCGAGGTAGTCGTGGATGGAGACGCAGGCGGGGTGGTCGGTTTTGATGCCGCCCTGGCTTTGGACGAGATGGAGGGGATCGAACTTGGAGGGGATTTTGGCAAGGGGCTCGGCTTTGAGGAAGGCTTCGGCGGTTCCGCTGTCGGCAATGACGGAGGCTTCCTGGTATTTGGAGAAGACTTCCTCGGCGACGTGGGCAAGGTGTTTGCGCTGGGCGTCGGCGAGGTTGTCCCCGAGTTCGGCCACGGTGCGGGATTGGCCCCGGAAAAGGAGAGAGCCGGCGTAGAGGGCGTTGCGGAGGCGCTGGGCGAGATCGTGTTCGAGGGTGTCGACGCGCTGCTTCTGGGCGCGGAGATATTCGTCCACTTCGCGGTCCATGGCGGAATTGCGGTATTTGTTGTAAATTTCCCGGCAGCGGCAGATGTCGAGGAGGATGGATTCGATCTGGCTGTCTTCCTTGGCAACGTGGAAAATGTGATTCTGGGCGGTTCGCTGCTGGGATTCAACGATGCGTTCGCTGATCCGGGATTTGTGGTCGGAGGGACGGACGAACTCGACGTGGGTCTGGATGGGTTCCTTGTCGTGGGTCAGGCTGGTGGGCATCGCGCCATTGTAGACCCTGAAGCCTGTGGTGACCGCGCGGGTGTCGTGGAGTTTGACCTGGGGTGCGGGTGAGAAAACCATGTCCCGAAGCAGGGCATTGAGGGCGCTTTTGAGTTCGGTGCTTTTGGGTTGTATCTTTTGGC
Source organism: uncultured Verrucomicrobiota bacterium (assembly GCA_964497855.1). GTDB lineage: Bacteria > Verrucomicrobiota > Kiritimatiellia > SS1-B-03-39 > UBA6053 > CAYLNG01. Next base: position 31,044 of record CAZCFM010000010.1, read on the forward strand.
GCTCATTGTCGAGGTCGAGCACGGCTTCGGACATGAAGCGCAGGACGTTGTCGAGTTCGGCCAGAGGAATGGCCGGCTCGGAGATGAGGGTGTCGATGACCTTGTTGACGGACTCCCTGAGGCTGTCGGATTCGACGCTTGCGGCAAGGCAGGCGGCGACGTTGGCGCGGCTGACGGGGAAGTCTTCGAGGATTTGGAGGACGGCGATGGATTTTGCGACGCGGACTTCGAGGGAGTCGGCTCCAAAGGTGTCTCGGGTGCGTTCTACACCGCGTACCGTGTAGGGGTAGGATCGTTCGATGTCGCTGTGAAGGGTGTTGTAGATGTCGGCGGCGGTGCAGAGGGTGCCAATGGGGGCTTGGGCGAGGCTGCGGCCCGCGAGAGCATCGTGGCCTGGGTCGATGAGCAGGTCCTGGATGACCTTGATGGCGGAGCGGAGGCCGATGCCGCCCCGGGTTTTGGCGAGGCGGGCGAGGAGTCGCAGGAGGATGTCGAACTGGACGGGAAGGAAGGGGTAATAGCGGGCGAAGTCGGTTTCATCGAGTTCGCCGGTGTAGTATTTGCTGCCTTCGAGTTTGATGATGTGGCGGAGTTTGGCTCCCTTGGCCTGGAAGAGGGCTCGGAGGGTTTCCAGGCCGGAAGCGCTTTTGCTGAGAAGGCGGTTGTAGCAGATTTTCTTGATGTCGCTTGCCTCCAGCTGCACGGAGATGGGGAAGCGGTCCTTGAGCTTGAAGAGGGAGGCGCTGTTGAGGGTGGCGCGGGGATCGTCCTCGGTGAGGGTTTGCTGGGCGGTGGCAATGATCCAGACGTGTCCCGCGCCGATGTTCTTGAGGTTTTTGGCGAGGCCATCGAGGTTGAGGATCAAATCCTCGCGTCCGGCAACGTATTGGCCGACTTCGTCGAGGACGAAGAGGATGTTTTTGGTGCCCGAGCGGTGTTGGATGAGTTCGAGCATGTTGCGGGTGCGTTCGTCCTCGTGGATCTGTTCCTCCAGTTTGATATCGTTGAAGGTCTTGATGTCGGGGAAAAGCTCGGGATAGAACTCCGTGGCCAGGCGCGAGGCGAAGGCCTTGATGACGAGAGGTTGGTTTTTGAGGGAGTCCCAGGGGCTGCCCTTGGAGATTTCAAGGATGCGGGATTTGAAGGCGTCGAGTTTGCCGTCGCGTTCGAGCATGAATTCGAGGTGGGCGACCTTGGCGTCGCGGGCATAGCCAGCCCACTGCATGACCTTGGCGTAGAGGACGGTGGAGATTTCAGCCATGGTGGCCCCGGCTAGCATTTCGCTGGCGAGGTCGAGCATGATGACGGCGGCGGGGGTTTGCCGGGCGAGGGTGTTGAGCTGAGCCTGGACTTTCTTGGAGGCGAACTGTTGTTGCAGCCATTGGTAAAACGGAGCGTTTTCGACCTTGCGGCGGGGATCGAGGGCGAAGCCGAGGTACTTGGTGAAAGAGCTTTTGCCAGAGCCGTAGAAGCCGGAGACCCACACGCCGATTTCGTGGCCACCGTCGCCGCGCATGCCGCGACCGAGCAGTTCCAGAAGGTTTTCGAAATGTCCTTCGATGCTTTCAGTGATGACGTATTCGGTGACTTCCTGTTTGAGGCGTTCGTCGGCGTCGGAGTCGTAGGTGATGACTTTTTCAATGGGCCGGTTGATGGGGCGTTTGCTGTCAAAGAGTTCGTGGATGCTGGCCATGGGTCTTATCCGATGTGCGTGGAGCGGTAGTTGCCGTCCTCGGGATAGATGCCGAGGAACTTGAGGTTGGTGCGTCCGGTGCGGACACCGGGGTAGAGAATGACGGTGGGGACGGTGAAGCGCCCCTGGAGGCGCTGTTCGAGGCTGCCCACGCGGAGGTAGGGGTGCAGGGCCTCCACATCGGTGACGAAAAGGAGGGTGGCCTTGTGGTCCTTGAGTTCGTCGAGTTTGGCGAGAAGCCTGTTCTGGAGGGCGTTGTCTTCGAGGAGGGCCTCGGAGAGGGTTTTGTTGATTTCCTCAAAGGCGAGCGGGTCCTCGGATTCCGCCGCCAGCCAGACGGGACGCAAGGGGTGGTTTTGCAGGATGTCCTCGACGGCGTCGGCCATGGAAAAGAGTTCCACGGTCCAGCCTTGGAGTTTGAGCTTGGCGGTCCAGGTTTTGGTGAGCCGTTTGACCTCGGACATGTGCGTGGGAGAGAAGACTAGGTAAAAAACGGGGTCGCTGCCGGCGTGGTCAAGCAGGCGACTCTCCTTCAGGCGGAGACGTAGTTCATTAAAGCTGTCCTGCGGCAATTGCATCGAGCGCCTCCTCCATGGTGGGGTGTTTCCAGTGGATCGTAACGAGGTTGTGGGCGTGCTGGAGCATGAGGTGTCCTGCACCCACACGTTCCAGCTCGATGCGCACATCCCGGGAATCGAGGCCAAAGAGCTGCCAGTCGCGGTGATCGAGGATGGCGTTGTCGCCCAAGCCGCTGAAATGCAGGTCGTGGGCGAGGTAAAGGAGGGTCAGGGTGGTGGGCTCGAAGGGGAGGATCTCGCGGGACCCGGAGCGGTCGTGGGCGAGCAGGCCGAAGTCGGCGAGGGTTGAGCACATGTAGCGGGCCATGCGAACGATGGTGGATTCCGACCAGGGGGGAGAGATGCGCCCCAGGTCGATGGCTCGGAGCACAAAGGCGTTGGAATCCTCGCGGGTGAGGTCTTTCCGACTTGCGGACACCAGTCCCCAATAGAGTTCTGCAACGAAATCGCGGAGGATGAGATGTCCCCGGCACGCTTGAAGGAAGAGCAGTTGGTTGAGGGCCCGGTCGCTGATTCCGAGCTGTTGAAGGCGTTTGATCTGGCGTGCGGGGCGGGCATTGTCCATGAGCAGGCGAACGCCGAACACGCGGCTGACGATGTCGTTCACGCGGAGGGCGGTGGGACGGCTGATGAGTCCTTCGCGCAGCACGCGGTCCTTGAAGTCGATCAGGGGCAGGTTGGGCTCCCAGGCACGGAGGAGCGCAAGGGTCTCCTGGATCATTCCTTTGCCCTTGGACAGATCCGCGCAGTAGGCTTGCTCGCTCATGCCGCATTGCCTCCAAAATAGGGGAGGCTGACTTGGCCAACGAGGAAGGCGTGCAGATAAACACCAGCCAGGCGGGTCACGGTATCGTGGTCGCAGTCCCCTTTGGGATTTTCCACCTGGAAAGGACCGAGGGGGGCGGTGATGGGTTCGCCAGCGAAAGCGCGGAGGTTCACCATTGCCGCATCGCTGGAGGCGGGGATCGTTTCCGGGGGTGGCGAGTCAGGGCCGAGGAAAAAACGTTCTGTTTCCGATTCCAGGCCGGGAGGAAGGCGGAAGAGGTGATAGACATCCTTGTCCCCAATGCGTTCGTCGTGCAGACGTTTGGCGGAGGTCGTCACCGAGTGTACCGCCGCTGACAAGGCGGTGCGAGGAAAGGTCATCTGGAGGAAACGAAGGCCTTTGGGGTCGAGAAATCGCGTGTCCCACCAGGCAGGAGTTTGCACCTCCCCCAGGTATCCCACCAAGAGGCGGAGTTCCGCAAGTCGCGCAGCCAAATCCGTTGGTTTTCTAGGTTCCAAGTGAATCCCCTTTTTCGTAAAATCGTTCGTTTGTGACATTGGTTTCTTTACAGAATCGCCTTGCTTGTCAAGAATGACATGAATGACTGTGAAAATAGTTGCGGTTCCGGGGGTGAGTACGACTTCGTGAAGATGATTTTGTTGCCACGGGGACGGGTAAACCTAAACAGAGTGCATGCCCCTAAGTCCCGATCAAATATATATTTTACCTCATCTTCTGGAGAGAGCTCTGGAGTGCCCTGGCTCTGGTTTCGGCCTGAGGATACGCTTCGTGATCCGCAGGAAGTCGATTTCTCCAAGCGGTCCCTGGCTGAACGGGTGGCCATGTGGGTTTCCAGGGGGGGGGCTTTTTTATGGTGCAACTGCGTCTTCGGGCCTCCAGAAGACCTGCGTGATCCGTACCCGGAAATGCAGGCGGGTGTCACCTGGCTGGAGAGGCTCCAAAATTCACTTCCGCCCCATAACCGAATTTCCAGTCTTCTGGCGGTTCACATGTTGGAGCTGCGGAGGGGTGCCGAGGGCCTGCGGTGGATCGAGATCGAGGATGTGAATCATCCCGGCCTGAAAGAGAACGATGATCTACGGAATGCACTCCTGAATCCACCGAAGACCTGGCAATAGACGTCGCGGTTGAAAGCCCGTTATTTGCGTAAACGAGAGCTCCGAGTCAAGGACAGCACTTGCAAGCCGATATGTATACAAGTGGTTAGGGTTTTAAATGCGTCCGATGAGCCTCGTCGAAAGGTTTTGTTGCGACTCTGCGACGCTAGAGGGTAAATTTCCAGCCTCCACGTACAATCAAAAAGTGGCTCTTCCATTTTCCTGAAGAGTGGAACTGACTCTCCAGAGTCACAGAGTCACATACAACTAACGAAAAAAAAGCCCCTCACCTCGTGCTATCAAGGTGAAGGGCTGCCAATATCCATCTATGCTGACGCGTTCAGAATCATTTCATCAGGTAATTCTAAAAGATTCGCTCTTCCTCCCAAAAGGTCTTAATCAACAATGACGACTTGCCAGACTGCGCCATCCCGATCTGAATCGATCTCAACCAATTTTGCCCCTCCCATCGAGCGGTCTTTCCTGTAACGAAAGATTGAGCCGATTTGCTGTGGCGTTGGGCATGTCTTGGACGCTGGCTTGAGGTCTTTGATTGCCAACGCAACACGCTTCTTGTTTGCGTCCAAACAGATCCCGCCGCTGAAGAACTCCTCACTGGCGTCATGAACTTGTCTCGCGGTAAAAACCCCATCACCAAACAACACATGAAGCGCCGCCAATAATTCGGCATCCCTTTCTCGAGAGGGATCCTTTTTTTTCGACAACAGAAATGCTTTGATTGGGTCATCGTACATGTTGTTGAATCCCGCAATCCAAGCAACCGGTTGTCGGACAAGCGCATCCCAGGTTTCAAAGGAGGACACTCGCCCAGGGGCTGGATCGACACCGCTGGCCTGATATCCACGGATGAGCGTGAGAGCTGCACGGACCATCTGAAGACGGTTCATCCGGCAATGTGTTTGGGGGTTGAGTTCAAAGATTCGGGAATACGGATCAACATTCCCAAGGTCAATACGGCTAATCGCGACCCGACGGGGCAATTCCCCTCCAATGATCAGATTGTTCCCGGTAAAAACAAACATAGTCCGATTGGGCGCACCTCCCGTCTGTGTCACTCCAAGCACTCTGTCTGTGTAGGTTTCCGCTGTCAACAAGCTGGCCATCGATCCAGAATCCAGCACTTCCGTCACGTTATCCCACAGTACAAAAGGCAAGCCCCCCATCATGATGGAGTGAAGACGTTTGCGAATCTCCGATTCATCTGCGGTGTCTAAAGGTGGCATGGTGTCCACTTTCCCGGTGGCAACAAGGGAAAGGCAGTTTCCAAGCACCGTTTTGCCGCTGCCATGGCATGGGGCATCCAAACCAAAACCAGGGCTCAGCGGTAGACCCGGACGCAGCACCGCAGTAAGTAAGGCGGCAAGGTAGACACTCCGGTCCACATTAGTGCAAAACGGGAATTTTTGGAAGGGAAACATCAGTCTGGCCAAAGAAATGTTTATATCATTTTGAGTTGGATTATCAGGTATCTGGAACTCCTTTCCGTCCAGCTCAGGGCAATAAAGGTAAAGACCTGAGTCCGAATCAAAGCCCTGTGCACTGATCAACCTTCCACTCGGAAGAATAATCGGTGCCGTGATCATCTGCTTCAAGTCACGAAGGTTACACTTCGATCCCATGTGCAAAATCTGTTGGCATACCTTGATAGGTGGATCTTTCGTAACAACAACGCCTTTGTAGATTTTAACCTTCCACCGGTACTGGTGCCCAAGGTAGTTTTCCAAGCTGTGTTTTTTCACCGCCATGATGCCCCCGCGAACTACCTCAACAAGGTCAGGGCCATGAAGAAAAAGGTCACCATCAAGTTGCAGATCACGGATGACCTGATCCACGAGTTCATGCGTGTTCCCACCTTCGTTCAGAAGGGTTTTCTTTTGCCTGCCGAGTTCAAACGTCCGCCCGCCCATCGCAAAAGAGTGAAGCCGGGGGGTTACCTGCAGAAGAAACAGTTTCCCGACAACTCGACCGTCATCGTATCCCGGATCGAGAGGGTCCAGGGTATCGCAGGAATCGAATCTCTCTCTGTCGGCGAGCACTTCGCCAACTGTGAAGGCTTTTGGTTCACCCTCCTCCGCGATGTACAGAATGAAGTCATTGTCCAGATAGGCCTGATCAAGGGCCCGTTCGAGACGGCGGCGTGCACGGTGGATTTTCTCTTCTCTGGATCCATCACCCATATCGCTATCCGCATCAGCCTGAGAACGCCGGGCAAGCCACGCATCACGCACCGTTGCGGCTTCCATGCGTTTCTCAGACTTGGCCTTTTCCTTTAACTTAAGGAGCGTTTCCATTTCTCGAGGACTCACATCGGGGAGGACTTTGCGAGTGTCCACGGCCCACTGCCCATCCACGGATGGTAAAATCACTGGGTCTCCTCGTTGCTGAGACAAGGGGGCTTTGCATTCCGCCCCTCCCGCAAAAGCAAGTCTCTCAGCCTGCCAGACAAGACCATCAACTATCGACCGGTCAAGAAGCCCCCCGCAGACGCTGATTTTAATCCTGCCGTAGCCAAGCAGCCAAAGGCGATCCATAAGAGCCGCGCCAGCACGCGGAATATCCGACGCATCGAACACAGGCACGTATATGTGAAAGCCTCTCAGCCCGGTGAGTTGTTTGTTTCCATGAAAGATGAAAGACGATGAAGACGGGTTGATAATCCCGCCAGCAGCAAAAATGCCGGGGGCAACTTCCTTCAAGATTTCCAGAACACGATCGTAGGTGACTTCACCTGCAGTCTCATCCCAATCGATATCCAGATAAAAAACACCTGGAGAGCTTCCATATTCAACGTGTATTCCAGATCGCGTATATACACCCTTTGGGCAACCTCTCTTTTTCCATCTTTTTTTGGTGATTACGTGACACTCCGCTTCAGGGAAATGACCAAAAATCAAAGCCTGATTAGGACGGATCTGTGTAATCAATCTTGCAAGTTCATCCAGCGAAGAAGTCTGCATCTCGACCGCAAAGCCATCGAGCATGGGTCCACCATGTGACTTTTGAAGCACCCCTGAAGGATCGAGTTCATAGAGTTTTGCCAGACGCGCAGGGTTATGCGACGTCAAAAGGCTGTATCGAAAACTCATGTCACCCATGTTTAACCCCCTTGTCGTTATGGGTCAATGTACTATTCCGCAAAGCGGCGTTCTTTGTGTTCTTCTTCCGCTCACGGATGTCAGCAACAACCAATCTGCAGGCATCGCTTTGCATGTATGATAATGCGCACGATTCCTTGTAGCGGATTCCGCCCGCAATCCGTACGCCACATTTCTGAGGCACCTGAATACGACGCAGCCAGGTTGGGTGGTAGCCAAGTCGCTCCGAGAGTTCTTTGAGTCCTATCAGCCGCTCCTCTTTTTCCGGGGTTTCCCGTAGTGCTGCCTGTATCCGTTTCGCGCGTGGATCACCCGAAGGCAACAATTCCACAATCAGTTCTTCTAATTTTTCTATTTTCATCAGTTATTCCTTAGCTCTGCTGTGATCGAGCAGTCACCCACGTGGCGAATGCCTCACAGCGCAAAAAGAATACCACAGCCGTGAGGTGAAAAACGTCTCTCTCAATATTCTAAATATTTGGAATTATGGAATATTGGAGGGCATTGCCTGCGGGACGCCACTGGAGGTCCCTGCACAGCTGGCTCTGGTGAAATAGATGAAGGCTGCGGCAAACTCCAGCGCCTGCTCCGGCGACATGCTGCCTGCCAGTTTCGTCAGCAGCGCCGCCTCCACCCCCACCCGCACCGGGAACTCGGAGACTGCGAACGCCATGGCCATGGCTTTGACGATCATGGGCTCCCGGTTGCCCAGCAGATGCGACTTGAGCCGGTACAGGACATGGTCCGCCTGCGACAGCGTGCCGGGCATTTGGATGCCGAACTCGTGGAGCATTCGGGTGAAATACCAGCCGAACTTGGGCTGCCGGTACGCCATCAAAAACCGCTCGATCTCCTTGTTCTCCTGGTAGCTGACCTCCCGGGGATCCACCTGGTCGTTGCGGTAGAGCGCCGGGTGGTCGGGAAGGTACCAGGTGAGTTCCTGGAGCGTCGAGAAGTTCATCAGGCGGAGGCCCCGGTTGAGGTCACCAGCTCCGCGTTGGGCTGCGAGCTGCGGCGCAGCAGGCTGAGCGTCAGCTCGCCCATCACTTGGAAGCCGTTGAGCAGCTCGTCCTCCAGGTTCTGCATGTCGTCCACACCATAGGCGTCCTGAAACTCGCCGGGCTTCCAGAAGAACAGGAAGAGACAGCGGCCAATCGCGTCGAGCGCCTTCTCCATCTCCGGCACATAGCGGTCAATCATGGTCACCACGTTGAACGTCTTGGTCAGCGAACCGACCATGCCATGCTCGAACACATTGGACAGCCCGCGCACCTGGGCAAGCTGCGCCAGGGCCTCCGGGGTGCTGCCGTAAATCTCGTCCTCCGTCGCCGTCTCGCCGTTGGACCCGTTGCGGCCACCCTGGGGCTTGACCGCATCGCCGAGGCGCTGCCCGGGAAAGGGTTCTTCGGGGTTTTGCACGGTCAGACGGGTGGCGGTGCCGGGATCGACCGGGACGCCAAAGTCGTTGTCGAATTCGTTGGCGAAGTCGGGGTCGTCGATCAACCGCATGGAACCGGCTTTCTCCAGATCGCCCTTGGGCATCCAGAAGCGGATTTCTCCGGCTTCGCGGGCGGTGTCGAGCAGCTTGAACGCGGTGTCGCCGCGGATGCCAAGGTCGCGCGCCAGCTTCACCGCCATGCTCGTCTCGGGCATGTCGAAGGTTTCCACGGTGCGCGGGATGCTGAGGGTGTAGCGCAGCCCCGCGCTTTTCTCCTCACAACGCAGCTCGGCGGGGATCATGTCGTTGGTGTGGGGATTGCGTGGATTCTGGTGCACGCGACTCCCTGCCCAAGGAGCCTTGGCTCCTTGGGCAGGACGGCGTGGGGGACAGTATCCGCGCAGTCCCAAGGCCCTCACGTGAAATTTGCAGACCCCCGACGTTATATTCATTTGAACCGCCAAGCGGCTCCCTCACCGGAGCCGCTTTTTCATGGTCTCAACTCAACCCAATCCGGAGAAAACATATGCCAAACTGGTGCGCAAACCGATTGTCCATTCCGCCCCGCCCGGGCGTGCTGATGGCTGACGTACAGATGATCATCACTTCACTGCGCGGCCCCAACGGCGCGCTGGACTTTGAGTCCGTCCTTCCCATTCCCGCAGCTCTGCGCGACATCCATCAGGGTGGCCAGCACATCAACGGCGCCTACTATTCGCGCTGGCGTGAAGAGGTGCTGCCCGACGGAAGCATCCACAGGACCGCGATCCCCGCTGAGGAGCTGACGAGACTCCGCGCCGAACACGATTTCGATTGTCCGATGAACTGGTGCATCCGTCATTGGGGCTCGAAGTGGAACGCTGAAACTTACGAACGCGACTGGGACGGATCTTCGATCCTCTTCGACACAGCGTGGAACCCTCCGATGGGCTTTGTCCGTGCGCTCAGCCGCAAGTACCGTGACATCCAGTTCGAGCTGCGTTTCGTCGAGCCCGGTATGAATATGAATGGCCGCGTCATCTGTTATCGCGGCGAAGACTGGCAGACGGAGAACTACGAGATGGAGTCAGATGCCGGTCGCGAAAACGCGGAGCTTGTCGGACTGTGCCTCTCGGAAACCGCAGAGATCGGAGTCTGACCCGTGTACTCTCCGAAAATCGACGAGGCCCTGATCCGCCCGCTCTACTTCGCCGCGAAGGAACGCCGGGTGCCGATGACCCAACTCGTCAGCGAACTGATCTTCGAGGCGCTGGTCGCCCGGGAGCTTTCCGACGAGGCGGCCCGGCATCTCGACGCGGCGCGTTTCAAGTATCGCGCGAGAACACCCCAACCCCTGCGGGACGCTGCGTAAACCCGCGTCCCACTCCCATCCAACACCACAGCGGGGCCCGGAGCAATTCCGGGCCTCCACCTTTTCAACCCCCCAACTCAGGAAACTCTCTATGCCCACCCCGAAAACCTTCTCCCTGCGCTTCTGCGAGATCGAACACAACGGCGACCTCGATCCCGTGATCGAAGACCTCGGCAAGTCCGGGGCCGAAATCCTCGCGCAACAGCTCGACGAAGACGCCGAAGAAGCGCTGATACGCGTTCGCGTTCCCGACCAGCACGACTTCCTCCAGCGCTTCAAAACGACCTACAGCGCGGGCTTTTGCGACACACTCGACCGACTGGAGGCCCAACATGCGTAAGCTCACCCGCGCGCAAATCGAAGCCGGGGGCGCTGCAATGCCCGAGACGATGCGTTTCCACGACGTCCTCTATGCCCAGAAGCTGGAGTCTGTCGAACACGTCCCGGAGGATGGCGAATACCCTCCTCTGGACGCGCTTCACTTCAGCCACGGCTCCATCCTCGAACCCCGCTACGACGACGAAGGCAATCCCGGCTTCGTGGACTGGGAGATTGCCGACCGCAATGGCATCGCTCTTGTGGGTCAGACCGTCCGCGACCTGATCGGCAAACGCGTGTTCGAGATCGGTTATCTGCACGATGCCCACAACGACATCCGCCGCGTGGTCCCCTTCATTCAGTTCGAGGATCAGCGAATGCTCGTCTGCCTCACACCCCACGGCGGCGGCGTCATCTATCACGAGCGCCCCGGGGATCGTCCCTGGGACCTCTTCTGTCAATTCACCCCAAAAAACCAAACTACCCGAAAGGAAACCCAAACATGAACATCACGATCCCCGGACACGAACTGCTGCTGGCTCTCGCTGGCGCGTCGAAGGTCCTTCCCCGCAAAACCGGACTCGCCATCCTGAGCTGTGTGCGTTTCACCGTTGAAAACGAAATGGCCCGTCTGAGCGCGACCGACCTCGACAGCACGCTCATCTACACGTTCAAGGACGCCCGCATCGTCAACCGCGGCGGCTCGGTCATCGTCAACGTGAACGACCTGCAACGTCTCGTCAAAGGCGCGGCCCGCGACAGCATCCGCCTCATCGACATCAAGCCCGGGCAGGCAGAGATCACCCTGAGCGGACCTCTCGGCGAGCGCACGCACTTCCTGCCCGCCTACAACGCCGACGACTGGCCGGAAGCCCCGCAGGACATCGCCGTGCAGGACTGCGGTCACGGATTCATCAGCGCCTACCAGAAAGCCGCACCCTTCGCGTCGGACGATGAAACACGATACGTGCTCAACGGCCTGCGCGTCGATGTGGAAAAACCCGACATGCCCTGTGTGGTCGCCACCGATGGACGCCGTCTCTGCTCGATGGCTCTGTCCCCGCTGCCGCTGGAAACCTCGGTGACGCTCCCGGCGTTGAAGTTCCTGCTTTGGAACAAAGTGCTGGGCGCTTGTGCGATGGGTGTGGAGAACAACGGCTTCCGCCTGCGCACAGGTCCCTGGTCGCTCAGCGCCAAGCTCATCGAAGGCCTGTATCCCAACTGGCGTCAGGTGATCCCCGCCGAGCCCGGTCCCGACCACTTCGCGCTGCACACGGACGACTACGCGATCTTCTGCGAGGCCCTGCGCACGCTCCCGCTGCGCGGTGCCGACACGAAGGATGCCGCGATTGTCCTGCGCGAAAGCAACGGACACATCGAGCTGTCGGCCATCGACGATCAGGGCACACCCACTCAGCGCGTGTTGCCCCGCAGCAGCGCCAGCCCGGGAATGACCGTCTCGCTCAACCGCCACAAACTCCAGGAGGCCGTGGATGCTGGTTTTCGCGAGTGGACGCTCAACGGGACGCAATTCCCGCTGTGCTCCCGCGACGGCAACAACATTCACGTCCTGATGCCCCTGCGCACCGAAGGAGTTGCCCCGCGCGTGGAGCCTGTGGCTGTGGT